>JACQHZ010000406.1 GCA_016198745.1 Verrucomicrobiota bacterium | reverse complement strand
CCGTGTGGAATGCCTTGCGGCATGAGGATCGCTCCCTATAGCATGACCGCATGTTTCAAATCGCCATTGTGGGAAGGCCCAATGTGGGCAAATCGGCCCTTTTCAACCGGATCGTGGGAAGAACCATCTCCATTGTCCATGACCAACCGGGCGTCACCCGCGACCGGATCAGTGCGGTCGTCGAACGCAACCGCCGGCAGTTTGAATTTGTCGATACCGGCGGCATTGGACTTTTTGAAAGCGACATTACGCCGGCGGAAATCGCCGCCGCCGTGCGGATGCAGGCGGAAATTGCGATCGAGTCCGCAGACCTCATCCTCCTGGTGGCGGATGGACAGGAAGGGCTGCGCCCTCTGGACGAGGAAATCATCGCCCGGTTGCGGCGGAGCGGCAAAAAGCCGTGGCTGGTCGTCAACAAACTCGACCTCCCGATGCATGAAATCCGCGCTGCAGAATTTTCGCGTCTCGGAGTGGAACCGCTGTTCACGGTCTCAGCGGCGCACGGCCGAGGGGTGGACCGGTTGTGGAAAGCCATTGAAAAAGCGGAAGGGGCGCGCTCTGAATCCGCCGCGGCGGGTCCCTTGGCGGACACAAAACATGGAGCGGAAGCAATTCAAGGAAATGAAAGACAGGGCTGCTCCGGCGATTCCAGACCCGCGGTTCCCGCGCCGCGGATTGCAATTGTGGGGCGTCCGAATGTCGGAAAGTCGAGCCTGGTCAATCGCCTGCTTGGCGCGCAACGGGTGATCGTGAGCGAAGCGCCCGGAACCACGCGGGATTCCGTCGAGATGACGGTTGAGTTTCGAGGAAGGCATTATGTCTTGATCGATACCGCCGGAATCCGGGCGCGTACCAAGGTTCGTTCCAACGTGGAGATGTACAGCCGTCACTGGGCCGAGAAAAGCGTCGCGCGCTGCGACATCGTCCTGCTGATGTTGAGCGCGCCGGATGGGCCGACGCGCCAGGATCAGGAGATCGCGAGCATGGCGCTGAAACACGAAAAACCTTGCATCCTCCTGATCAACAAATGGGATTTGAATGAGACCATCGAGAAAAGGGCGCCCGCATCGGCCGGCGGGAATCGGACGCCGGCAAGAAAACGACGCGGGGTTTCCCGTTCCGAATACGAAAAGGCCTTGCGCGCGCAGATGCCCTTTCTGGATTACGCGCCGCTGATGTTCATCTCCGCGCTCCAGGGATACCACGCCCTGGCGATCTGGGAAAAAATCGAGCGCGTCAACCAGTCTCGAAATGTCATGTTCACCACCGGCGTGTTGAATCGCATTTTTGAACGCGCTCAGGAGCGCGTCCAGCCGCCCATGAACGAGGGCAGGCGATTGAAGATTTACTATGTCACTCAAAAAGCGGGCGCGCCCGCGCCGACCTTCGTGGTCTTCGTCAATCGCCGACGTCTCTGGATGGAGAATTACGCGCGCTACCTCATGAACCAATTGCGGCGGGCACAACCGATGGAAGGTTGCCCGATCATCTTCCGATTGCGGGAACGCGCCGAATCCGCCGCGCCGGATTGCTGAAGGCCGCGCGGCCCGCGCTTGCAACTTGCAGGCAATCGGAATCGTCGGTAGCTTCGTCCGATGCGTTTCGAATTCAAGGACGGCCAGTTTGAGTTTGCAACCGGGCAATGCGTTTTGTTCGGGATATTGAATGTCACCCCCGATTCCTTCTCCGACGGCGGACAGTTTTTTTCGCCGGAATCGGCTCTGGCGCGAGCCCTCGAACTGGAGCGCGACGGCGCCGCCGGCGTGGACGTGGGCGGCGAATCCACGCGGCCCGGCGCCGCCGCGGTATCCGTCGCCGAGGAAATGGGCCGCGTGTTGCCGGTGATCCGCCTGTTGCGAAGGCGATTGCGCATCGCCATCTCCATTGACACAACCAAGGCCGCAGTTGCGGATGCGGCGCTGGCTGAGGGCGCCGCGATCGTGAATGACATCAGTGGCCTGACCGCAGACGCGCGCATGGCGGAGGTGATTGCCTCGTCCAAAGCGGGGTTGATCCTGATGCACAGCCGGGGAACGCCTGCCATGATGCAAACTCTCTGCAACTACCGGGATGTGGTAAAGGAGGTGAAGGATGAGCTTCTTCAGCGTCGGGAGACGGCTCTTGCAGCCGGCATTTCGCCCCGTCGGATCGCCCTGGACCCCGGCATCGGCTTCGCCAAGACGCGCGAGCAAAACCTGACGCTTCTCCGACACCTGGAGGAATTCACGTTCGCTTTCACCGGCCAGCCGCCCCTGGAGCACCCCTTGATGGTCGGCGTCTCGCGCAAATCATTCCTGGGCGGCGAGATCGGGACGCGCGGTCCGGGAACGCTTGCCGCGGAAATGTGGGCCTGTCTGCAAGGCGCACAGATGATCCGCACGCACGACATCTCTGCAACCCGACGCGCGCTGGCGACCGCGATGGCCATCCGCCATTCCGGCGATTCAGGAGGCGGGCCGGTATGACCCGCATTCTTTTCCGGACGAAATACCGGTCGCGGATCGGGGGCTTCTTTCCCTCCATCGGATTCTCCGCAAATGGACGGATTGCGCTTGCGCAGCGCGTCGTGGTCGCTATGGTATTTGGAAAACCGGGCAATGGAGTTTGCCTTCCCGCGCGGGTGAATTGCCTGATCCAGGCTGATAACTCCTACCATTGCAAAAATGCAAAGGCGGGAGTTTTTTATGCTCAATCATCCATGGACCGGCGGCGGAATCGCGGCGATTGAACACATCGCCTCATCGAACGACAACCTGATCATGGGGGTGTTCGTTCTGGCAGCGGCCATGATCGGCTTTCGCTTTGGCATTGCGGTTGCGATTTTCGAGATTGGCGCGGGGGTCGTTGCCGGGAATTTTCTCGGGATCAAACCCAACGAATGGCTCAACCATTTTGCGGAGTTCGGCTCGCTCCTCCTGATCTTTCTGGCTCGGGACATTGCTCGTGATCGCGTTTGGGGCGAAGTTCGTTGGAATCTATCTGCTTGGAAAACCTTACTTCAAGGAGCACACGCGTTATGCATCGTTTCTCCTGAACGCGCGGCTCACCTTTGGCACGATTGCCTCGACGTACGGCCTGACTCATGGAATCATCAATGCACAATACTTCAGCATCTTGATCAGCTTCATCATCTTGTCCTCGGCCGTGGCGCTGATCTTTACAGGCAAGGCGCCGGTGGCGGCCGTCATGCATCCCTCTTTTGAAGAACATTAAACCTGGGAGAAATCATGCAGACAAAAGGGGGGTTGACGAAATAGAAGAACTGGTCTAGGGTAATTTAAATTGCGCTCTTGGCAGTAAGCCACTCCATGCTTTTTTAGCGGAGTGGCCGAGCCCAAGAGCATTTTTTTTCCCATGCGAACAGCAATCCTGATTGATGGCGGGTTCTTCCTCAAAAGATATCCCAAGATTTATCCAGGGAGACCCTACGATCCAAAAACCGTTGCAAAGGAACTGCACAGTATGGCTTTTCGCCATCTGAACAGGGACAACGGAAGGGAGGACATTCTCTATCGCATTTTCTACTATGACTGCCCCCCTCTCATCAAAAAGGTTCACAATCCCATCACGAATCGCGTGATTGATTTTTCCAAAACGCCGCAAACAAAATTTCGACTCGAGTTTTTCGAAGAACTCAAGAAACTTCGCAAAGTGGCCCTGCGACTGGGGCACCTCCAAGATGGCCAGAGATGGCTGATTCGTAAAGAGCAGATGAAGTTGTTGTTGGGAGGGAAAATGAACCTTGTGGATCTCAAGGAAGAGCATGTGCAATACGATATGAAGCAAAAAGGCGTTGATATCAAAATCGGGATTGATATTGCTTCGCTCGCTTACAAAAAGCTCGCAGACAAGGTCATTCTCATTTCCGGTGACAGCGATTTTGTTTCCGCTGCACGGCTTGCCCGTCGCGAGGGCATTGATTTTGTGCTCGACCCTCTGTGGAACCCCATTTCGCCATCGCTTTTTGAACACATTGACGGTTTGCAGTCAGTTTGTCCCAATCCGTTTCCCAGACGCCCCACTTTACCCTCATAGCTCATACACAATCCGGCGAGCAAATCGGCTGGTCAGATCGGCCACGTCTTATGGCGGAACATCGGCGGACGGTGACGCCGCTTCGGGGACCGAAAAATCCGCGTTCGACGGTTGCTCCTGAAACGAGATCATCAGCCTGGGAAGGAAGCGGAGATGAACCGCGAGTTCTGAAAAAGGCGGCCAGGCTTTGCAAGCGGGTTTTGGGCTTTGATTTCCCACCCCAAATGGAAGACAATGGGGCCATGCGTGGGGACGAAAACAAGGCGGCAAAAGATGATGACCCGGTTTCCCAATTCCATGAAGATATACTAAAAACGGTTTAGATTGTAATATTTATTGACGAGTGATTTGGGAGCTGACTAAGTCGTTAATGTGGAACTTTCAAGCGTTCATAAATATCACATTATTATCCGTTTGAAGTATAGCTTGATCCTTGGAGTCGCCGGATGAATACGAATCAGGAAATGACAACACTGCTCGGGGGTGTGGCAAATTTCCTCTGCCGCGCCTTGAAGCAACTCCTGCCAGGTCTTTCGCAGTCATGGTGGCAAGATCTGGTAATGGCGAAGCTCTCTTTCCAGCAACGGCAGCATGCCGAGCGCCGCCAGATGTTGAGGCTCGACGACCTTGATCTCTCGGCGCTGCTTCGCGTCACCGACCAGAATTGGCACGAATTAGCCGATCATTACAGATGGCCCTACGATGCCCGGAACTACGTAAAGGAAACACAGACGGTCCGCAATCGTTGGGCTCATGCCGGGGTGACTGATCCGTCGCCGGAGGACGTCTATCGCGACCTCGACACAGTTCAGCGCTTTATTTCGATCTTCGCCCCCGCCGATCCGCTCATCGGCCAAGTCCAGGCGTCGAAAAAGGCATTCCTTGGCGGGCCGACTAACAGTGCCCCCGAACAATCGCGGACAGAACAGAATCCAGCCGTCTCCAAGTTCCCCGTGGGGCACATCGTACGCCTCAAGGCGGATCCGACGAAATGCGGAGCTGTAACCGCAGTAGCGGTTGGCGGTAAAGAGAATCTCTACCAGGTCTTTCACGACGGCAAAGTCGCTTCGTTCTATGAGAGCCAACTTCTACCCCAGGATACGACATGCGCCACAACGACGGTCATTCCCCTTGACGCTTTCCGCGCGCGCTTAACCGCTCTTCAGCTTCTCCATCCGAGCATCTCCAATTTGTATTCACTGCACGCAGCCCGGATCGATGTCGTACCCTATCAGTTCCGTCCCGTCTGGAAGTTCATCCAATCTGACCGCCCGCGGCTTCTCATTGCCGACAGTGTCGGTGTCGGGAAAACAATCGAAGCCGGACTCATTCTCCGGGAGCTGCAAGCACGCCGTGATATCCGGCGCGTTCTTATCGCTTGCCCAAGGCCCCTCGTGACGGAAGAGAAGTGGCGTCGCGAGATGAAACGTTTCGACGAGCGGTTCGAGCATCTCGACGGTCCGAAACTACGCTTCTGTATTTCGGAAACCGACCTCGATGGGGAATGGCCTCAGCAGTACGAGAAGGTGATCATCCCATTTTCCCTTCTCACAAACGACATCCTCCACGGACAAGGGAAGCGGAAGGGACTCATCCAACTCGATCCGCCGCCCCAGTTCGATCTGGTGATCGTGGATGAGGCCCACCACATTCGCAATACGGAGACCCAGATGCACCAGGCTATACGCTTCTTCTGTGACAATGCAGAGGCGGTCGTGTTCTTGACAGCCACACCGATTCAACTGAGCGATCATGACCTTTTCGTCCTGTTGAACACCCTCCGTCCTGATGTGATTATCGATGAAGCGGGATATACGGCCATAACGGAACCGAATGTGCATATCAACGAGGCCGTCCTCATTGCCAGAAAAGGCACACCGGGATGGACTGAAGAGGCCCGCGCAGCTCTTCTTCGCGCGTCGGAAACACCTTGGGGGAAGACGGTTCTTCAACGTGACCCCTGCTTCCAGGATGTCTTCGACTCGCTACGCGATTTTGGCCAAGACCGGTCGGCTCGAGTCGAGGCCATTCGCATAATTGAACGCCAGCATACACTCTCCGGCGTGATGAACAGGACTCTCCGGCGGGATATCGGTGAGTTTACGCAAAGGAAACCGGAAACGGTTTCAGTCGATTTCACGCCAGAACAAAGGCGACTGCACGATGCCGTTCTCGCCGCCCAAGCGTCCATCTATGCCACACTGCACGGTGATCGTTCAGTGAACTTCCTGCTCACAACCATCCGCCGACAGACCGCAAGCTGCATCTATGGTCTCGCCCCTCTGCTCCGCGGCATTTTATCGCGCAGAATGGACGAACTGGAATGGGACGAGGTCTCCGAACTATCGGACGAGGCGGAGGACGTAGAAGGCGGCGTCCTCCGTATCAAGTCGCTTGTCGATAAAGCTCTACGTCTCGCTGAACAATTGGACCCCAACCCTGATCGGGACCCGAAGTTCACAGCTCTGCGGAAGATTCTCGACCAAAAGCAATTGCTGCCTAACAACAAGATCATGCTGTTCAGTAGCTTCCGGCACACTCTGACTTACCTTCACAACGCCCTTGTAGCTGGCGATTACCGGGTTGGCCTCATTCATGGCGGAGTCAACGACGAGGCCCGCATGGCGCTCCGGTCCCGCTTCGAGAAGGACCGGACTGACCCGGAAGCCCTCGACGTTCTGCTTTTCTCAGAGATCGGATGTGAGGGACTGGATTACCAGTTCTGCGATTGCATCGTGAACTATGATATTCCTTGGAATCCCATGCGCATTGACCAACGTATCGGCCGTATCGACCGCTGGGGTCAGCAGAGTGAAGCCGTCGCCATCTACAACCTCATCACACCATGCACGATCGATGCGGAGATTTATGAGCGATGTCTCATGCGTATTGGCGTTTTTGAGCGTGCCCTTGGAGCGAACGAAGCCATTCTCGGCAAGATCACTCAGGAAATCACCAGTGTCGCCGAGAACCTTTCTCTTACCGAAAAGGAGCGCCGGGAGCGACTCGACCAGCTTGCCGATAACAGTATTCGGCTGGTCAAGGAACAACAGGACTTGGAGAGCCGCCAGACCGAGATCTTCGGTCTCCGTGTGCCCCAAGACCAGTTCAGGGAGGATATGGAGAAAGCGACGAGTTACTGGCTTTCGGCACAGTCTCTGGAACGACTCGCCGTCCTCTACCTCCGCAGCCACACCGGCAAGGACGACTCGCCGCTCCTGGGCGAGGGACCAAAGAAACTTTTACGGCTGTCCCGTGCCACAAGAGATGCGCTTCTGCAGGATTTCAACGCGCTCCAGAATCGCACCTGTACGCTTGCCCGTGAGTGGGAACTCTGGTTGAAAGGGAACGACCCACACCTGGCAGTCACCTTCGACCCCGCGTTTGCCTCCGAAGACCGAAAGACCTGCCTCATAACGCCTGTGCACCGCTTGGTGCTGCAGTCTGCACGGACTATGGCAGCGTTGGAGCACGGAACCATCGTCACCGCAATCCAGGTCAATACAGATGCCGTGCCTCCAGGAGACTACCCTTTCGCCATCTACCAGTGGCAGTACCACGGGATCAGAAACGATGTGGAATTCCAGCCCGTAGCAGCTGAGCCACGACTTACCGAACAGTTCTTTTTTCTCATGCCAACGGCCCAAGGCATCGACATCGCCGCGAATCCCGTGAACGACGAAATGCACGCCCAACTTGAACACCAGCACTATCGAGTCTGGTCCGACGCCCGAGCGCAACACATCGAGCAGACAATGCGCGTGGCAGGCTTCCGACGGGGCAGCCTGGAAACCAGTCACAAGGCCAGAATGGCTATCTTGGATGCCCAACTCACCCGTGCAGAGAACGACCGTATCCGAATCATGAAGACCGCGCAGAAAGCGAATGCCCAAGCCGACTACGAGCGCCGGCTGAAGGAAATCGAGGAAGCAACTTCGAGATCCGACATTACTGCCCAACCCGTCGGTTGGGGAATTATCCGCGTGAGGGGGTGAACCATGGCCAGCGACTACGAAGCGATCACCCATCACAACGAGAAACAACTCGGGTTGGATACTTCGTCCCGGAAGACGCAGATCTGCATGTATTCCGATTCGACCCACTTCGTTTACGAAATCCTCCAGAATGCGGACGACTATGGCGCGACGGACGTCCTGTTCAGACTTTCGCGGAACGAGTTGGTCATCGAGCACAATGGGCAGCGCTTTGCGGAGCCAAACGTCAAGGCCATCACATACTTCGGGAAAAGCACGAGTCGGGATGACCTTGTGAAAACCGGCCGATTCGGGGTGGGCTTCAAGTCGGTTTTCGCATTCACCGCCACCCCCATCATCATTTCCGGTGAAGAGCATTTCAGGATTCATGGACTCTACCGCATTTCCGAGCATCCGTACCCGGAGGGCTTTTCACCCCACCGCACGCGCATCATTCTGCCTTTCAACCATGGCACAGAGAAACCCGACTACGTTGAAGACCTGATGGCCCCAGAGGACGCGTATTCGAAAATTGCTGCGCGACTGAGCGGTCTGAACATGAACACTCTACTCTTCACGAGAACCGTTCGGGAAATTCGCTGGCAGATCGAAGGTTCATCCGGCCATTACCTGCGAAAAGATAAGCCACGCGATGACGCGAGGCACACCACAATCACCGATGGCCGCAAGCTCAATAGGTATTTGGTTTTTGCCCGCATCCCAGCATGGCACGGCCAGCAGTTCAAACCGGTTGAGATTGCCTTTGGTCTCGATGAGAAGGAGGACCAGATCACCGCGATCCAGGATTTCTTGTACGTCCTCTTTGCCACAACTCAAGAGACCCACCTGCAGTTCGTCATTAACGGTCCGTATCGGACCAACCCATCACGCGAGACAATCGCTGAGGATGACCCGTTCAACTGCCACCTGATAAAAGAAACATGCAATCTCCTCCGGGAGATTCTTCCGCAGCTCCGCGATGGGAGTCTTTTGACAACGCAGTGCCTGGGGGTCCTGCCGAACCCAACCGATAATCTCAGGGACTTCTATGCTCCGTCCTTGAAAATGGTCTTAGACACATTCCGTTCTCAAGAGCTTGTGCCAACGGACGACAACACCTACGCTACCGCTGCATCTATATTGCAGGGCCCAGCGGCTCTTCGAGAAATCGTCACAACCAAGGAACTTCCGTTCCTAACCGGATTGAAAACCCCTCGTTGGGCCAAAGGTGTCGTACAAAATACACGCCCCGACCATTTCCTTAAGGGACTGAAGATTACGCAATGGGGGTGGGACGAGCTCCAGAAGACTTTGGAGAAGAAGTTCGGCGGGTATTCCTTTACGGAAATCTCCCACGGTGATGCCAAGTGGTTGGCAGAGCTGAGCGACGACTGGTTGCAGAGGTTGTACGTGCTGCTTGGCGAGGCGATCAAGAAGAATGACTGCACCGAATGGATGCTGCAGCGTTGCCGGATCATCAGGGTAACGGAGAACGGAACCGAGACACATGTCACCGGAACCAAAGCATATTTCCCAAAGGGCAGACGGTACGGAGACCTGCCACAGATCAAGCGGGAGATCCTTCGAGGAAAGTCGGACCAACAAACTAAGAGAATTGAGGCTGCCCTTATTGCCTTGGGCGTCAAACAAATTGGTGATGAGGAGCGGATTGATCTCATTCTTGATACCTACTACAGCGAAGGCTCTCCTCATGTCGGCAAGAAGCCGCACATTGCGCACATGCAGACCTTCGTGAGGTGGTGGAGAAAAGAAAAGTCGGCTGTCAAGTTTAGTGGCCAAGCCATTTTCAGAACGGCGGGCGCTGAGAAGCTCAGTTTAGGCAAAGACTGCTACATTGACACCCCAATACAGTCAACCGGGTTGTCGCAATTATACGGATCACCCAGACCGGGCATTGAACCGAAGTCCAGACTCTGGTCGCGATACAAGGATATCTCGAAAGATGGTTTCTGTGATTTTGCAGTGGCTTGTGGCGTACTCTCGACAATACCGATCAAGTGGCAAGACTGCTACGATCACCCCAACGAACAGGTTCTCCGTCAAGACTACAACAAGTACGGTGTACGATTCAGAGGGGGAAAAAATAACGATTATGATATTCCGAACTTGGATGCCTTGTTGAAAGTCAAGGACATCCAGATTAACGCACAACTGTGGCGGACAATGTGCAGGGCCGATCCGGAGGTTCTTGAAGCGGTGTTTCAACCCAACCAGCGTTACAAGGAACGCAGGGACAAGTCGTCCCTCATTTTGAAACTCTCGAAGTCCATCTGGATTCCGGACAAGAAGGGAGTCCTCCACCAACCCGCACAAATCTCAAAGAATGATCTCCATCCCGATTTCAAGTACGACAACCAAAACGGCTGGCTGAACGAGATTGGCTTCGGCGAAGGGCAGAAGCTGGCCGATCAAGAATACCAAAAGAGGAAGGAAATGGCCCGAACCCTCGGGGTCCGATCCGGGATCGTCGAGCTGTTGAAAGATCTCCCGGCAGATGCGCAGGCGGAGATTCAAGAACAATTCGAGGACATGCTGAAAAAACGCGCGGCGGCGCATCGGCGCGCCCAAAGATTGCAGCAAACCGCTTTGCCTTTCCACGAGGCACTTGCAACCAGTTTTCAAGTCTCCGGAGTTCGTAGAGGGCAGACCGAGGCGGCTACAGCGGGTACATCCCGAAACCCTGTCAGAAGACAAGAGAAGCTCACAGACGAGATAGCTGCTGCGATCCAGAATGAGTCGTCTCTGGGAACACGCTTC
This sequence comes from Verrucomicrobiota bacterium, assembly GCA_016198745.1. Taxonomy (GTDB): domain Bacteria; phylum Verrucomicrobiota; class Verrucomicrobiia; order JABWAM01; family JABWAM01; genus JACQHZ01. The sequence goes on along the minus strand of JACQHZ010000406.1, from coordinate 29,403 downwards.
ACATTCGGTATATGCAAGAAATGGAAGAGCAAGGACGATGTCGTCAGGGTGAAGCTGCTCCAGTGGTATGATGGACGATGCCAGATCTGCAAACGGACGTTCACTCAGCAGAATGGGCAGCCGTATTTCGAGGGCCTGTATCTCGTCCCCCATTCCCGGGCTGACTGGATTGATCGGCCGGGCAACGTCATTTGCCTCTGCCCGTGGCACAGCGCAATGTTTCAGTTCGGAACAAAGGAAGTTGACGACGACATCGTCGAACGCATTCTGAGCTTCGTTCCGAAGGGGATGGGAGGCAGGACAGAGCCGACGCTGAAGATTGCCCTATGTGGTGAAAACGTCGTTCTCACTTTTGTTGAGGATCATTTCCTTGAACTTCAGGTGATGGCGCGGGAATCGAAAACGGCATCTGCCGCCAAGTGACGCGGCGTGCGGGTTTCCTGAAAAGTGTCCGTGGTTCAATCAATATCATATAGCAACTTGTTGGGAGTTGCTGGAGCAAGGCTGGGTGGTGGTCTTGCTCTGAAAACACGCTCCAACGAAACGAAAAATATGAAGCAGGTCTTCAACGCAAACAGGGACCATATTACGGACCAAATATCCGCAAACTTCAAGGGTACGAACCGCGAACCTGGAGGTACCGGATTGGCCCCTATCGTTTGTTCTACGCTGTGGACGACGAAAAAAGAATCGTCTTCATCCTGACGATAGACGACCGAAAGGATGCGTACCGATGATTTGAGCCACCAGCCTGAATTTCCACCAAATGGAAACTCCCCATGATTTTTCGCCTGCAGTTCCGGTCGACATGGTGTGGCAGGTGGGATCGCCCCGTCTATGGACAGTTTGCCAAACTTATTTGTTTGGTTTTTTTGCATATTCTTATCAGATAAAATCAGCAACCTCCACCAGAGGTGAAGGTCGCTGATTGTCGCAACACGACTTTGCAACAGTGATCCGCATCAGCTTACGGGATATATCCTCGGTCCCTCAGCGCCGCTCGGAAACGGTCGTACCGTTCACTGTATGGGGCGCGCATCTCGGCGCGCGGCATGACATCCCGGACGATGCGCACCATTGCGCGCGCGGCGGAGACAATCCCGCGGTGTGCCACGCCCCCGGCTGCGATCACCGCCGCGCCCATCGCTCCCGTGCTGTTGGCCGGCACAAGAAGCGTCTGATTGAGGATGTCCGCGCGAATCTGGAGCCATGCCCCAACACTCGCGGTGCTGCCCGCCACATGGATCGCATCGGCGATTTCCGCGCCCATGGAGCGTAGCGCGTCGTAGGCAAGCCGCTCGATGTACCCAACGCCCTCCAGACACGCGGTGTAGAGCGTGACATCATCCCTCGCCTCGCCGATGGAAAATCCCCGGGCATGCGGTTTTACGAAGGGAAAACGTTCGCCGGTTCGCATCAGCGGATAAAGGACGACGCTGGTGGGAGCGTGCAGCAGGGCTTCCGCGCCGAGCGCATCGAGCCGGCTGGGATCAAACTGCCGGGCGATGCACTCGCCGCCTGTGTTGCTGGCGCCACCCGGCAACCAATACCCGTCGGGATGACGATGACAATAAACGCTGCCGTTCGGGTCGCGCAACAATTGACGATGAACGCCCTTGATTACCAGCGTCGTTCCCAGGGTGCTGTTCCATTGGCCGGGCGCCACCGCCCCGGTGGCGACCTGCGAAGCGCAGCCATCGGTCATGCCGGCCAGGACGGGTGTTCCTTCTGCGAGACCGGTCTCCTCACCGGCGGAGCGGGTCAGGCATCCCACGCGGGTTCCTGGCGCGACCACGCGGGGCAGCCGGTCGCGCGGGATGCCGAGATCGTTTTCAATAAAATCCGGCCAGCGTTCGTCCACCAGATCACAACCCGTCTTCAGGGCGTTGGTGTAATCCGTCACGCCGAAATTGCCGGTCAGACGGCCGATGATGAAATCGGTGGGGCTGAGGAAAAATCGCGTCCAGAACTTTCTGCACGTGCAACGATTGTTCCGGTTGGACGAGAGGCTTCTTTCCCAGGGCCACGCATTCCATGAAGTGCGCCATCCGTTCGACGGGATAAAGGAGCTTGGAGGGTTTGCAGGGTTTTTTTCGGCGATGGCAACGACTTCCGCATAGGGACTTTGTTGAAAACTGAGGATGTGATAATGACCAATGCCGCCTGCGCCGATGACAGCCGCGCGATATTTCTTTTTCATGGGGGATCAGAGAAAAGATTGGTTGCAAAACAACCTGGGCAAACTGGCAAATTCGGAATGCCTGTCTGCCGTGCTCGGCACAGGCAGGCCACAGTCAACCGATAAACTGCCAAACTGAATCAAGTTTTCTGTTTCAACTGGATTCGCATTTTTTGCATTTCGGGGTTGCCGCCCCTGGTTTCGATGGGGACAACCTCCAATTCGTGGTCGCGCGCGAACATTTCCTCGACCGCCTTTCGATCCGCCGCGTTGAGAGGGGCCACGTTTGCCGCTTCGCCCCAACGTCGCACCTGCGCGGCAAGGGAGCGCACCCGATCGAGAATTTCATTGCTGGCCGTTTCCTGTGGCTGGCCGCCGTTCACGTCGAGGAATATCCGCGGCACGGTTTTGTGTTTTCTTTGCAGGATCCGGTTCAGGAGGAACTGGATCTCATTGACGGTGGAGCCACGGCGGCCAATCAGACGTCCCGCGTCCTGGCATTCCACGCGGATTCGCACACAATCATTTTCGACGGAGGAATCCAGCTTCGCTTCGAACGACAAGAGCGGCAGCATGGAACCCAGAATTTGACGGACTTCGTCGGCCAGTGCATTAAGATCCGGTGGCGCGTCCAACGGCGGGTTTTCCTGATTGGAGGAGGCATCGGTTTCCATGAGAAAACTCCTTTCGGTTACTTTCTTTTGGTGTCAACGGGACGGCTGAAGGTGAAGCCGCCCTTTGCCTTCACTTTTTGAAGGGGCTCAACCGGTTTGCGGTTGGTCAGGTAGGTTTGAAGAATGCTGAGCAAATTCTGGACGGTCCAGTAGAGGGAGAGGCCGGAAGAAAACGTGTAACAGACAAAAAGGACCACCGCCGGCATGAACCACATCATCATCTTCATGGCGGGATCGGTGTTGGGGGCCTGGGGCGTGATCCGGGTTTGCCAGATCATGGTCACCGCCATGATGAGGGGCATCAGGTTGACGGGGAAATCGAGGACAGGCAAGTGCGCGACAGTATCCGCGACGGAGAGATCATGAATCCACAAAAAGGATGCACCGCGCAATTCGATGGCCGTGCGGAGCATGTAATAGAAGGCGATGAAGATTGGCATTTGGACCAGCATTGGCAGACAGCCGGCCACGGGGTTGATTCCGTATTCTCTCTGGAGTTTCATCATCTCTTCGCCCTGGCGTCGGGGATCATCCTTGTATTTCTCCTTGAGGGCATTGAGCTTGGGCGCAAGCGCCTGCATCTGTTTCATGCTCTTGGTGCTTATGGCGGTGAGCGGCCAAAAGACGACTTTGACCACGACCGTCACTGCAATGATGGCCACGCCCCAGTTGTGAAAAACGCCGTGGAAGATCGTCATCATCCAGAGCAGCGCCTTGCAGAAAATCTCCAGCATTCCGAAATCCAAGACCTGGTTCTGAGTCAGTCCGAGGGCCGAAAGCCGTTTGTATTCCTTTGGTCCGGCATAGACGGAAAAAGTCCAGTTCGTGGCGGCGCCGGCCGCCAACTGGACGGGTTGAGAAATCATGATCGCCACAACGCCATGGAGTTGTTTGTCGCCGTCGTTGTGCCGTCCGCCCACGTGCGGCAACGCGCAAGGTTCCCCCTGGATCGCGGCAAAAGGTTCGGATGGAGTGGTGAGGATGGTGAAATACTGGTTGTTGACGGCCGCCCAATCAATGGGCTGCGTCTTTTCGAAGGGTTTCTTTTGTTTCTCCACCTGTTTTCGCAGGCCGGCAAGCATCTCATGGCGCGTCTTGTCGCCGCCATGAAAGGCGATCCCAATGTATTCGTCCGTATCGGAAGCGTTCATCGGACCGGCCATTCCCAGCGTCACGCGCAAAGTCGTACCGGTCGTCGCAGCGCGGCCGGTGTTGCGAAGGATGATGTTGGCGCGCAAACCATAATCGTTTTCGAGAGTGAACTCTTTTTCGATCGAAAACCCGTCTGCCGTGCGCCGCGCCGCGCGCACCCGGTTGGAGGATGCCGATAACGAATAGGCAGCATCCCATGCGTCTTCCCCAACCGTCGCCGACAGCAAGGGAATGGGGCTTGGGTGATTGAGGAGGACCTTTTCTTCGCCGTCCTTCGAGAATTGCTTGAGGGCGATGCGTTGAATGGCGCCGCCCGTGCTGCTGAACCGCACCTCCACCCGGTCGTTCTGCAATGCCACGGTTTCGCCTTCCCACAGGCGGTTTGTGCTGACGGACCGAAGGATGCTTTGCTCAATGGGACGCGCAGGGGCGATGGAGGCGCCCGGTTCGGTTTGGCGTGGTGATTGCGCGGAAAGGACCTGGTTGCTGACGGCCGCACGCGGGGGCGGGGGCGGGGGCGGCCAGAGCTTGTCCATGACGGGTCCCCACAAGAGGAGGAACAGCATGGCAACAACCAGAAGTGCGACAGCTTGTTTATCCATGGAAATAGGCGCTTTGTTTTACCCCGGCGGTTCGGAGGCGCAATCCAACACCGTGGGAGAAGGCATCCGATGCGGCGTTTGCGGAGCGGCTCGCATGGTGGATGCCGGCACCGGGTCGAAGCCGCCTTCGCAGAAGGGATGGCATCGCGCAAGACGGCGCCCGGCCAACAACAGGCCGCGCCGGAGGCCGTGAAGCATGACTGCTTGTCGCGTGTATTCGCTGCAGGAGGGATGGAAACGACACCAACGCCCCAGGTGAGGAGAAATGGCGAGCTGGTAAAAGCGGATGAGAAACAGCAGGGATTTACGGATCACGCAACGGCAGGAGACGCGCCTTCCGACAAAGCTGCAGGAAATCGTTGTGCAATGCCTGGTAACCGGCATTGATGGCAGAAGTTCGTCCCATCAGGAGGATTTGATCGGCGCCCACCATCTCAGCGCGGTGTCGGCGGAATGCCTCGCGCATCCAACGTCGAACACGGTTGCGTTTGACCGCCTTTCCGATCCGTTTGGGAGAGAGGAATCCGGCGCGGATTGGCGATTGGGAAGTGGCTGCGGGGAGGCGGTAGAGAATGATGTGGTTGCCGGTGTATTTGCGGCCCGCGGTCAGAATCTGTCGAATTTCGTCCGATTGACGAATACGCAACCTTTTCGGGAGGCATTGATTCATCCTTTCAGATCCAATAGACCGCGAACTTGTCATGTCATGGTAAATTCTTGGTTAAGATCACAATTTGAGGCGTCTTTTTTCCCCGAACAAGTGCCTGGTGTCATGCAACGTTCAATTCCGCCCATGAACGCCCTACATTTTGGGAATCAAACGCTTGCGGCCTATTCGCCGCCGTTGGGCAAGAATGGCCCGGCCGGATTTGCTCCGGGTCCGGCTAAGAAAACCGTGCCGGCGGCGGCGAACACGTTTGGAGGGTTGATAGGTCCGTTTCATTCAGCCGGTAGGCGATACGACATCGCCCCATGTTTGTCAACCCCGAAATTGCATCCCCAAATCCGGATTCCGACCTGCGATCCCCGCGTGTTGATAACGAATCTTCCGCGCCTCGATCATTCCTGACTTCACTTCGAGAAAAGGTTTTCCTTTCTTCACGCCGATGACGCCAAATCCCGTGGCCGTCGCCAGGAAGGCGCGGAAATCGCCCTTGACGGACGGCTGAAGATGCAACGTTTTTTCCACTGCATCGTACCGGGCGCCGGTGAGTCCTTGGAGCAAAGCATAAGAGGACAAGGCGCGCGCGTACCAACTTCCACACTCGTATTCGTTGAAGGGATTCCGCACGGTCCCGTCGTAACGGGCGCGGCAGGCACGAACAATCTCCAAGCCCTTCCGGACATGCCCGGTCCGCATGAGGTGAGAGGCGACTTGGTATTCGATTCCCGTCCAGACTTCGCCGCTGTAGAGGAACGGCAGGGATGGCTTTCCGCCCTTGGGCCATGTGCAGAGGACCAGGCCCCCTTCGTTTCCCACGGCATAACCAGGGCGAAACAGATTGGCGTGTCCGGAGAGATTTTTCCGGAAATTGTTGTGATACACCGCTCGGAGGTGTCCCTCGACCTTGCTCGAATCCAAGATTTCACCCAAGCCGCACATTTCCGCCAGCCACGCGCCCAGAACACCGTCGGAAAGGCATCCCTTGCCATATTGATTCCGCGGTCCTTCGCGTTCCATGAGTTCCGCCACTTCCGGCGGGCAGGGCCGCCCGGTCCTTTTTTCATATTCCGCCACAGGCGAAAGGGCGCTCAGTTTTTTCCATTCGATGCGTTGTTCGAAATACTCGCCGTTAAAGAGCCGTTTCTCAAGGTAAGTCCGCGCCTTTCCGTAAAGAGATTCATAGCGCAATACATCATCGTTGAGCGCCTTGCCCATGAGCGCCGCCGCCTTCAAGGCGGCAGCGTACAAGCTGCAACACATCCCGTCCGGTCCCCAGAATTCAATATCGTACGTGTTGTGGTGAGGCTCCTCCAACGCGCCCTTGCAACGCGGGTCCCAGGTCGCGATGCAATAGTCGAGACTCTTGCGAACCTGCGGCCATAGACGCCTCAGCCACGCCGTGTCGCCACTGATGCGCCATTCACGGAAGGTCTTGATGATGCCGCCGAGTTGGCCGTCTGCTGCCGCATGGAATTTGTGCGCGCTTGGCCGGATCGGAAGCGACGCTCGGAAACTCTGGTGGCCGCCTTCATCCTGGCACGCAAAGAACTCCGTCTCGCGCAAGCCCCGTTCCAGTTCCGGGAAAAGGTGGGGCAGCGCCTGTGCATAATTCCAGACATGGGTGCAGGAACCGGGACAGCAGCCGCTGCCGTCGCCGCATCCTTCCCAGGCCCACAACCGGCCGTCCGCCTGCCGCAACACGGTAGGCGACTTGAGGATGGTGAGATTGGCGGCCGCGGCCTCCACCACCTCATCCGGCAAGGTGGTGTCATAAAAGCAGCGGGTGAACGTCGCGGTCTTCTCGCGCATCTCCCGGTAATGTTCGCGCCAGTAGGCGCTGACCGCGTCGATATCGGAAAACCGCGCGGCATACCACGGCTGGTAAGTGAGCGGCGGTTTCTGCGGCGTTGCCGGCGTTTTATCGGCGCAACTGCACGCCGCCGGGACAGGTGCAATTTCTTCACCAAGCCGGAGATTGCTCGACGGCACGTGCCACGCGAGCATCAGTCGGATCGTCTTGGTCCCGCGCGGCTTGAGGGTGAACGGGACGTACAGGCTCGCGCCCGGACTGGGATCGCCTTCGGTGAAAGGCAACCGCTTGACCCACCGGCCTTCGGCGATCGCTTGCCAAACGAACGGCATGGCCTCATACCATCCTTCGCGGAACCAGGCGCAATCGATCACCGCATTCGACGCATCGACACCCGCGTAGAACGCCCCCTGTTCCCACGGTTTTCCTTCGGCGGGCGACAACGAAAATGTGAATCCGTGCGGCGCCTGATGCACGGCGTCGCGGCGCGGGGTGGCGGTGACATGAGGCGGTATGTTCAGGAAATTGGCCGCATGAAAGGAATAGACGGCCGCGGCTGTTTTCCGGGTGGGATTGGTGAACCGGTATTCCAAGCCGACGACCGGCAGGCTCGAATTGTCAGCGTCGCCCGGGATGAACGGGCTCCAGCCGGTGATTTCGACTCGCAACGGAACTTGCTCGTCTTCCAGTCGGACGACTCCGAACGGAAACCGGGCCTGGAACCGCGCGACCGCAAAGTGCGGCAGGCCTTGTCGGACCCCGATGACCGGCCCGATCACGCCGCCGCCGTTGTCGGGTTTGTTGAAGATTTTCCACTTCGGGATCGGTCCCTCCAGGATGCGCGCCGCGTTTTGTCTGCCTTTCACGCACAACGCGGAGAACAGGTACGACTCGGCCACCACCTCCGGTCGGTGTCGCAACGACACATGGGAGAGAGTTCCGTTGCCTTCCAGGCAGATCATGCCGGCCCCGATCCCGCCCAGAGGGAATGCCACGTGTTCGAGATGTTCGCCCGTGTAGGGGCCATTGAAAGCGCGTTGTCGGCTCATGTTTGGTCACCAGAGTGGAAACGTCGTGCTGTGGCAGTTGACACCTTCGCGCGCGCCATACCAGACGTGACCCAGACGAGCCGGCGAGCAGGACTCTTGGTAAATGATCGCGGCGGTGTTGCCGGAGACCTCGACGCGCGCATCATCGCCCCACGCGGCTTGCCGCCAGCGTTCCCAGCGGATCGTGGTCGGATGCGGGACGGCGGGAGCTTCCGCGTACTCGATCAACAGCACGTTGCATCCGTCGGGCACATAGCCGGTCACATCGAGGCTGCCGCGATCGATGTCCTGGATCACCGGTGTGGGTGCGAAGCGGCCGCGCCAGCCCCCCTTGTCCCAACCGCCAAGTTCTCCGCCGGTGTATTTCACGGCCACGGTGGCCTCGGCAAGGGAGAGCCGGGTTTCGAGGCGCCCGATCCGTTGGGCCAGCGGCACCGGTGTCTCGAAAACGAGCCGGGCCGCCTGGGAAGCCTCGCCGGAAAGATTGCACTTGTTGAGCATCCACGTCAGATGCCCCGGTTGCCAGACAATGGCCGCCAGATCGCCATTACCAACGGCGACGGCGTCGTAGCCTTTCTCGATCGGCCGCAAAAAAACGGTCTCGAACTGGCGGAGATATTCGTTTTGATCGATCTGAAATCGCGCTTGGGTTTTCATGAAGCAAATCAAAAGTTCCGCAGCTACCGAAGCCGATACACATGGCCGGCCTTGAGCACGCGCATCGCCTTCACCGGTTCTGCTCCTCGCCCGCTGATCCGCTCCACTCGCGCAGCAGGCGTGACGGACAACGCAATATCCCGGTAGGTCCAAATGATCCGGGTTGGACCGTTGGTCCATTCAATGCCGCGCCCGGCGGGAAGGACATGGCGCGTTTGCATATCGGCCACGACTTGCTGTTGGATGTGGTTCAACTCGTGATGCCACGCGGGCAACTCGTGGCGCTCGTTGGCGAGGCCGCCGTACATGACAAACCCGCGATTCGCCATCGTCCGGAATAGAATGCGCCGCAGGTCCGACGGCGTCCGTTTACGCGGCGCGGTACAAAGCGTGACGTTATAGGCCATGTCCTCTTCGCCAACCCACCAGCCGAAATCGTTTTGCCCGGCCACCGCCCGGTCTTGTTGGAGCAAATCACCGCGCAAGTCGGCCGCGCCGAAGCGCGAGCAGCCGAAGGCCGAAATGCACTCGAAGGAGAGCGCCTTGATCCCGATTCGTTGCAGGTCGGCATAGAAGCGTCCCAACGCCTTGAAATTGGTCCGCATGGCCGCCGCGTAGTTGCACTGTAACAGACCCATGTTGGACAGCGAGTCTGTGAACAGATAATCCAGCCCGCCCTCCTCCTGCCAGCGCCGCAGATCGGCGAGCGCCCAATCGTAGATGCCGGTATTCCAGTCGGCGACCACGAGCGTCTGAAAACCATATCCCCCACCCGCCGGCATCCCATTGACATCCACCATGCGCCATTCGGGATGCTGCTCGAAAATTGCCGCGCGCGGCGAAAAGTGCGGTGCGAACCAATGGCCGATCTCAATTCCAAGCGCGCGCCCCCGTTTGGCAAAGTACCGCCAGGCCTTGATTCCGCCCCAAAATTTCGAGGGGAAAAATCGGTGCGTGGCGCACACGCTGGAGCAGCACAGCCCGCCGTGAATCCCGTCGTCGAGCTTGCGCCGCATTCCCAACTCGGTGACGTCATTCTGCTGAAAGGCTTCCGGGAAAAAGCGCCGAATGCCCTGCCGGGCAAGCACCGGCAGCGTGCGGTCCGCCAACGCATACAACACCTCCGGTGGATCAACCGGTTCGCCCTGCACGGTGATCTTGAACTTTTTGCCGACAAACTTCGCCGTATACACCAGCCCGCATTCCGGACGCACAACAGTCGGCTGAATGCCATGCCGCCGTTTGATCCCGCCGTACACCTGCTCGCAGGCCGCCAGCCAGAGGTCGCGGCACTTGTGATCGCCCAGCCTGCCCTTGCTGAACAACACGTGCTTGGGCGTGGTGCGCACGTTCCGGGCGAGTGGAAAACGGTACTCGTCAACGACATGCAGCCGGTCCGCGCCAACGGGCGACTCGATCAGACTCGAGACGCTCTGGAAATCCGGCCAGTACTGGAACAACACCCCATCCGTGCTGTGCTGAAAATCGAATCCCTGCAGCAACCCCGCCCGCGGGCCAAGCTGAAACGAATTGCCCTGCAACGAGCCGTACTGGGCGAGCGTGCGCAGACACGCCGTCGTAAAGAGCGTCCGGCGCGCGCCACGATAGACCGGCCGGTTGCATTGACCCTGGCTCAAAACGGTGTTGCCGGTGATGCGCCCGCCGATTTCCCAGGTTGCATGGGTCAGCAGCCGGTGAATCTTCCGCGACCCACTCTTGAAACGGAACGAATATGCGAACCCGACAAACTCTCTGCCATCCAGCGTCAACTTCGCACTGGCAAACAGAAGCGTGAGTCGGTCCGCCATCTTGCCCGCCGGCAAGGCGAGATGATAGAGATTCTGGTTGTAGTCGTCCTGATATTCACCCCGTCCCCACGGGATGCCCGTGGCCCGCAGCACGACTTCAACTGAATCCTGTCGGCGATGGATCTTTTCGAGAATGAATTTCGGATAGAGAACGCCGTCGGGCGTCTCAAGGCGGACGACGAAAGGTTGCCGGCCATCGCGCAATGCCACGCCGGCAATGGAAAAGTCCCCCAACCCAACAAATTCGCCTTCGGGCCGGATCAGAAGTTCGATGCGAATCTGTTTGCTGAGATTGATGAGGTGTTTGGTTTTCACGGAGCTTGGTTTCTTTGTTTGGCAGCGTGTTGGATCGGTCTTGCCGGTCAGCCGCCGGTCTGTCGAAGCGTGCCGCTTCATTTTTCCTTCACCGCCGCATAGCCCCCGGCGGGAACCTCCACTTCCTTGTTGGGAAACTCGAAGCCGGGCAGGTCCATGCATTTTTTCAGCGTCGTTTTGATCGGTGCGTCCGTGGGATTGTTCACCGCCACATGGTATTCCGGAGGTTTGGCGCTGATCTGCGTCACCTCGATAATGAGGTTCGAATTGTCGCATTGAACGGGATGTCCCACGACGGAATGGTGCGCTGGCGCGAAATCGGGATATACGCCCAAATGCACAATGTCGCGGTCGTCCGAGGCGAGGTTGCGATAGACGTTTTTGCCCTCGGTGTAATAGCCGGTGCTATACCCGGCAATTTGAAGTTGGCCCACCGTCCAGCGTGGGTTGAAGCCGATGAACCGCAGTCCGAGCGGCAGTTGCAGATCGAAACCCGGCGGCGGCGCCTCGAATTCCACCACCCCGTTTTCGGGAGCGAGGTCCACCAGTCCGAACTGCGAGAGCAGCTTGCCGCGTTTCACGACGAGGCCGCTGCCGTTCTTACCATCCAAACCGTAGTACTGGCGCAGTCGTTCAATGCGATGAAGATTCCGGGCCGGCTGGGTGATGCCGTCATAGATCACCAGATACCGCCATGTGAAGGTCTCGCCCGCCTTTCGCCGCTCGCCGTGGATGGGCGCTTGTAAATTCCACCATCCCGACGGATGCGCCTCGAAAGGGTCTTTCCCCGCGTTGAAGATCGCGCACGTCAAGCCTTCTCCAGCGGGAAACACAGCCAGATATCCGCCAGGATCGATGGTATAGCGCGACTGTTCACGGTAGCCCAAACCCTTGGGGATGCCGGCGCCCCGGTCGAAACATGCCTCCTGGGAACCGCACACAGGCAGTGTCGCGCCATTTTGTCGGATGGCAAAAATGGGAACGTTGGGGGCATCAGGCGGAAAATTTTCCGTTCGCACGGTCGCCACATGGATATCGGCGATGTCCGTATCCTGCTTGAGCGTCATCGTGGATTCCATGAGGGTGATGATCCCGCCCGCGCGATCACACCACATGGGGTGGCTTTCCTTGGTGACGCCGGCGCTGCGCTGGACATAGAGCGTGCGCCGCATCGAAACGTTGATGTATTTCGATGGGAAAACGGGACCGAGCGCGCTGTAAGCGCCGAGCACGGGGCCTGGCGCATAGATGTGATGGCCTTCGGCCGCGTAGTTGGAAACGGATTCATCCCAACAAGTGAGGTATTCATCCCCCTCCATGTTGCGCAGGCCGGCGCCGAATTGCGGGAAGTTTCCCTCCAACTCGCCCGTTGTCGGCCTGATGCCGGGATGGGTCGTGTAGAAGCGCAAACAGGCCGGCGGCGGCGGACCGCCGTCCCACGTGGGACCAGTTGCGCTCTTGAAACCAAAACTCCATGGACCGTAAAAGTCAATCGGACCATGCCAGACTTCTCCGTTCTGGCGGTCATGGCACCAACCGTGAAAATTGGCATCGGACCAAATCTCCAGCCCGGCGCTCAACGCCTTGCGACCCTCCATGTCCGTGACCTCGAGCGTGAGCACCCGCTGTCGGTCGTACGCCCATTCGAACGTCTGCTTGAACTCCTTGACGCCGTTCAGAAGGAACCGCCGGAAAAGGGTCGTGCCGTCGCGGATCAAGATCTCCTTGAGTCCCGCTTCCGACGTGACCCAGCAGAGCGGCCGGATCCGGTAGCGCGCCGGCACGAACGATTCGCCGCCAAAAGTCATCACCCGCTGGGTGCCGGCCCACGATTTGATTTGCGGACCGTTCGAGGGGTTGACGTTGGCCCGGCCGTAGGCGTGGCCGTAGTGCATCGCCATCGGGATGTCCGCCAGACTGTTTGCCGCCACGTGCGTCAGATAATGTTTCTCCTGCACGGCTCGAACAAACTCCGCCGGCGTCCGCACAATCGCAACCGCGCAGGCGAGCGGCGGATTGCCGTCACGCATGTAGTTCAGATAGTCGGGCGTCAGGTCCTCGACGAGTTTCCCGTCAAGGTAGGTCATGACTGCGAGAATGCCGAACAAACGCAGGTCGCGCACGGGCATGGTGGTGGGCGGGCTGCCCGCGAAATTGTAATAACCGATGTTTTTCTGGTCGGGAACGGAGGTGAACGGCCAAATCCAGTTCTTCGCATCTTCGTCGCTCGCCGTCAAATTACCGTCTTTGTCGAAACATTGATGGCGCAGTTCGTCTCCGTTGGCGCCCGCGAATTGCGTCGCGCTGGGCCAGCCAACGCCATAACCGTAACAAAACAAATGGTTGCCGATGTTGTTCCGGAAAGTGAAACCGGGCCGAAGCAGAAGCGCATCTGTCGAAAGCCGCTTGCAGTCCGCCTCCAGTTCCCGGTATTTCTCCTCGGTCAACCCGCCGCGCTTGCCGAATTCTTCGAGGAAGATCACGAAATCGAGACCGGCCTGTTTCGCGGAAGCAGCGTATTCCTCGACGGAACCTTGCCCGCTGGAATAACGGGTGCGGGCGCCGATCAGCCCGCGGAAGACCCTGCCCGGCGGCGTGGGGTTCTGAAAGCTGTCAAATTGCGGGAAATACTCGTCGGGTTTCTTGCGCAGATTGGGATGGAGTAACTTCAAGGGGTTCTGCGCATATCCGCCGAGTCTGCCGCTCTTCAGGCTCGGCTCGGACAACCAACGAAGAGTGTTCTCAAAGAGTTTCCCAAAGTGGCTGGGCTTGCCCGCCAGACCCTTGTCCCATAGAACCCGGTCGTGAACCCAACTTGATCCGCCCCAAAGGCCGAAAATCGGATCATGCACGGCCAGAGCCAGACGACCGCCGCCGGCTTCCCGGATCGCATAGAGTACCGGCGGTGTCTTCTGGTCCGGCCGGTGGAACATTGTGGAGAGGAGCCCCTTTTCCATGGAGTTTGCCGCCTCCTCCATCGGGCGCGTGCTGCTGGTTTCGGACCCTCGCGCCACGACCGTCCAGTCCGTTGAGACCTCGATGGGTTGGCCATAGATATGGAAGGCCCAGTTGTTGTCGGTGACCGTCGGATACCAGAAGCCGGCCACGCCCTCGCTCACCGGCGAGGGTGCGAGCTTGTCCGTGTAAACAAAAGCCACACCGCTGCGCGGGTGCGTCCGCATGGTCGGCGGGTCCTGGATCCGGTCCAGCGGCAGGCGTGCGCCCCAGCGCTCCAGATAGTTCCCGCAATTTTTCATCCAGGAGAGCGTCTCGGCGTAGCCCTGGAAGGCCGGCAGAACAAAAACGCCCCCGCCCGCGACCAGGTAGCGGTCCAGAAGCTCCATCATCTCCTTGCGGTACGGCGGGAGGATGGCGCGGTCCTTGTTCCGCGGGTCCTTCTCCTCATACGGCAGGCCCGTGAAGATCAGGACGTTGTATTTCTGAAACAGGTCCCAGTCGAGCGCACGAGGGGGTGCATCGTCGCCCTCGCGGTACCAGGTGTCGATCTGGAACCCGCGCTGGGTCAGCTCCTTGAGGTAAGGATAGTCCGGCACGGTGTGCCCGTTAAGACCGGTGGTGTTGACGATGAGGACCGCGGGATTTTTCGCGGGCATCGCGGGAGGGGGCGGTTCCGCTGTTCGCCCCCAGCCGCAAATCAACGCGATCCACAGGCACATCAAGACCTTACGCTTGCGCAACATTTTAATGATCCTTTTTGCTCGATGGATTGCACAAAATGCCGACCCTAATAGGAAAGCGGGACCGATGGGTCGCACAACCATGCGTTGTCCAGGTTGTATTCGATGGGCGAAGAGGACAACGAATTGGCCCAGTCCACCGCCACGGCGTTCATCTGATCCGCGTTCTGGGACCGGACGTGCCCGTCGAAATAGAGGAAATTGATGTTCCCGTTATGCGGGCCCCGGGTAAATCGGTAGTAGCCCGCCACCGTGAAGGAATACTGGAATGCGAAGATATAGGGGAAGCCATCGTATGCCTGGTTCGGCACAATGTCCGCAACGGCGAGAGACCAGGAGGGATTCTTCATCTGGGAAAATTTTCGGACGGGCATACTGCCCGTGTCCACCATCATGGCCCCGTTGTGTCCGTATCCCACGCCCATCGCCCGCCAGTCGATCCCGCCGGAGAAGCCATCCCAGTCCTTCTGGACAAACGAAGGGCAATACAGCGGGAGACCGGCGCGCCGCTGCGTCAGCCGCCACTCCGCCATGCTCCCGTTGGCTACTGTTGCCGTTGTGAGAACGGTCTTGATGGTGAAAGATGGCGCAATTTGGCTGCTGCCAGGGACAATGTCCTGGCAGTTGAAATACCGCGCCGCCAACTCTTGGTTCCATCGCCACCATGTCCCGGCCTGAGAGAATGGGATGACCGCGTCGTCGTTATCGGCGGCGTATTGCGTGATGCCGATTCCGATCTGCCGCAGGTTGCTGATGCATACGGCGGATTTTGCCGTCTCTTTCGCATTCTTCAACGCCGGCATCAACAAGGCCGCCAGAATCGAAATGATGGCCACAACCACCAGCAGTTCGATTAAGGTGAAGCCTGCCGTCCTGTTGTTGCGCCCGACCTCAAACCCGCCCCGGTCGTGGGCCGGTTCAAACGGTTTTCGATGCTTGTTCATGATCCAAATTTCGCATCGTTATCCTGCCCGGCGGTGTTTCCTGGGTTGCGCCGCCGCAAGGGTGAACCCAACCTTGCGGAGTTCCACCGGCGCGCCGCGAAATTGTTTCTGCACCAGATCAAAAAGCGATCTTGCGACTTCGCGGGCGCTGAAAACGATGAAGGTTGCCGGCACCGGGCACAGCAGGCCCACCTCCGCATTCTTGTGCAGCGCCAGTTTGAGTTCCTGCGGCACGCGCACGTTCAACTCCAACAAGGCGGTGATAACGCCTTTTGCAACTTCATCGTCCGGGACCAACAACCCTTCGGGACGATCGGCATGCCGCCAGAGATTATGCAATTTCTTGTAACCGAAATGCTCCGCCGGCTCCTGCTGCAATTCGTCGTCGTGTTGCGCGACGCACATCCATTGGTTCTTGATTCTCAAATTAAACGTCCTGGCCACGTCCACGAAATGCTCGAAAAACTCTGTGTACACGTTTCGACCGCCGTCCGGGTTGGCGGGGTTCGGACACATCGGCGCGATCAGGCCGACGGAACGACAGCCCTGCCTGGCGAGTTGCCCCAGGCCCAATTCGACGAGCCGGCAGAGGTCCATGTGCACCGAATTGGGCAGGTTCGCCGCACTCAAGTGCGCGATGGGGACCGGCAGCTTGTTCAGCCAGCGCAAACGCGGCGGATCCACCGAAGTCACAATCAGCCCTTGAATCTTGCGTTGCTCGGCCGCTTTGACCAGCGCCACCCAGGATTGATCCTGTTCCGAGTTCGGACGCGGATCAATCCAGACATCGGTTTCGATGTTCCGCTCGTTGAGCAATCTCTTGAGGCAAAAATGAAGCGCCTGTTGAAACCCCGATATCCGCTGCGTCCAAATGTATTCCGAATAGTAGATTCCCACGCGCGTCAGCTTCTCCGGACGCCTCATGGCGAACGTCCCGATCCGGTTCACGCGCATGAGCAAGCCTTCCCGTACGAGCGGAGCGAAGGCGACCTGAACGGTCTGCAAATGCGTTTGCCATATCCGGGCCAGTTCGTGGGTGGACGGCAGGCGGGCGCCTGGTTCGATTCTTCCCGTGACGACAAGGTTGCGAACATGCTCGCGAATCTGCTCGCACAAAGACCTTGTCCTCACCAGCTCGATCTTGGCCCAATGGGGGTTCATCTATTCTGTCTATTTTCTATACAGAATAGACAGAGTCAAGCAAAAACCCAAATCCGGACGTAAGGAGGAATTAGGGTAACGTTGATGATCGAGACCGCGACCACGGCCTTTGCGCCCCGCACGCTGACGCAGGATGCTGCGCAGTCGCATGCGTATCCATTTCACAGCCATCCCACAACTCGTGAAAAAAGGAATTTTTGTTCCATTTTCTATGGGACGCTTCTGTATCCATTTCTCGATCCAGTGCGATTCTTGACAAACCGCTATAATTGATATATTTGATATGAATGATGCACACGGACGCGGCCACGGTCTCTCCCTTCGTTCAGCGGACGGTCGGGCGCCTGACGGCGGCGCTCCGCACCGGCCGGTTCCGTACGGACCGTCCGCTTCCGCCCCACCGGCAATGGGCGCGGCGGTTGAAAGTGAGTTCCTTCACTGTCAACCGGGCGTTTCGAATTCTGGCGGACCAGGGGGTGATCGAATCGCGCGAGGGTTCCTATACCTTTCTGTGTCGTCCGCCCGAAGCAGACGGGAAGACGGAAGTCACACCCGCGCGCCAGGGCGCCCGCGCGGCGCGCGTGACCCTGTGGTTGACGGAATTCCAGGACCTGCGCCGGTTGCGGCAGGCGGAAGTGCGCCGCCGTTTTCAGCAGGCTTTTCAACACCGGCATCCGCAGATCGAGATTCACGTCGAGTTGCAACGTTTTCCCCCGGGCGCAATGACCCCTGTCCTCTTCCAGCATCTGCTTCAGGGAGCGGGACCCACTATTTGCGAAGTCAAGCGCACCGATCTCGCTTTTCTCCTGAACAACCAACTGATTGCGCCCTTTCCGGGGTCGGGCCGGGCGGTCGGGCGGGACAAAACGCGCGCGGCATCCGGCCGCCCATTCAAGGCGAACTCGACGGAAACGTGCGCGGGCAGCGACAGCGCCCGATGGCGTGATTATGCCGGCAGTCTTCGTCCCGAATACCTGGAGACGGCGCCGGATTTTGCTGGACGGAAGAACGGTCCAACGGCGGGGTTTTGGTTGTTGCCGGTGAGTTTTTCGTTCTCGTTTCTCTTCTACAACCGGACGCTTTTCCACAAGGCCGGACTCGATGCGGCGCGTCCCCCGCGGGATTGGGCAGAACTCGATCAGGCCGTCCAACGGTTGGCTGCGACCGGCCCGGAGCATCCCTTCCAGATTTTCGGCATGGATACCGCCATCTGGTGAATTGCTGCGGCTGGGCGATCAACGCCCAGGCCCGTCCTGAAGAACAAGCGGCGGCCGCTCGTTATCTGCTCGAATGGGAGAGTTGGCTGCATGGATCGGAAGGGGCATCGCAGATGATCCCGGCGGACGTATTGCCGGGACTCATCACACTGTTTGCCCGTCCCGAGGAGGACCACTACTGCCTGCGGAATATTCCCGTTGAGTGGTCGGCGAGGCTGGAAACGTTGCGCCAGCTTGGCCGTTGGGAACCGGAGGGCGCAGACTGGCGCAAGTTCCTCCTGGCCCGGACGCTGGCTTCGCTGCTGGAATCGGGGCGGAACGTGACGGTGGATGAACTGCGCCATAACCTCGCGCTTTCCGAACAGGAATACGGACCGAATGCGCGATCTGTTTTCGAATCATGACGGCAAGGCGCGTTCGCGGCCCTGCAACGAAAAGCGATGCCATGAACAACCATCTCCCTTGGAACACGATCGTGACGGCGGTCGCCCTGCTTTTGACCAGCGGGGCTGATGGCGCAGAGACCCCTTCCTACCACAATTTGGCTGAGGCCCAGGGTGGTTTTGAAATCGGACCGGGGCAGCCGCCCGACCTCCGCCCAGCCGCTCAATGGAAATGCGCGCTCACCAACGGCAAGGCCGTACTGGACTGCAAGGTCTTCCACGGCGGCGCGCACAGTCTGCGCCTGGAACCCCTGTCCGGCCGGTCCTTCAGTGTGATGACCTGGGCGGACTGTCCCCCGGCCAAGAATTGCGAATGGGGTTTCTTCTAAATGGCAAACTGGCGGGGGTTCACGGAGTGGAAGGTCCCGGCAAGTGGGACGAGCCGTTTGCACTGGACATCTCCAGCCTCGTCCTTTGCGGCGAGGAAAACCTGGTGGTGGTCCGCGTCCTGAATCGCGACCGCGCGGGCGGCATCTGGCAACCGGTGGCGGTGGTGGAGCCTTCCGGCCGCGCCCAGCTCGGCGACCTGATCGAGGCGATCGCTCAGCACAACAAGCACCGTGTCCGCCGCAACCCGCCCCAAGCGCCGGCCCCCCCGGCGGACAGCGCCAACGCCAACGAAACGCTCCTGGCCATTGGCAAAGACAATGGCCGTTCGGACGATTTGAAGAATACGTCCCTGCCCGGTCGACTCGCGGCGGGAGCAAGCGCCACCGTCCAATTTTCCCTCGCGGAACCGCGAAACGCCGCGGTGCGATTGAAAATGGCGGAGGCCTCCTTCGATGGCGCGCGGATCGAGGTCCGCGTCAATCGCCGGGACCTCCTGCCCTATTTGGCGTTTGGCAGCGACACGCGCTATACCAACTGCAAAGGCAACCCCGGGTTGCATCCTCCGCTTGGCGAGTTGGAGGCCAACCATGTGCTTCCCGCCGCCTGGATGGCGAAGCAAAACACGCTGGTTATCCGGAACGCCGGCCCCGGCGAGGTGGAACTGGATTGCCTGGCTGTGACCGCGGTTGACGGCGACAGTCTGCCTGTGTTCAAGAATTCGCTCCATGTCGATTTCGACCTGTGGACGCAGGGTTATCCGTACAAGAGTCCCTACGAGAAGTGGCAACAGGACTGGATCCTGGGGATCGTGCCCGGCAATGGCGTCAGCAAACCCGCCTGGGGGCTGATCAACGGTTACAAGGAAAAATACGAGGCCCCCGCTTCGCCGGCGCACCTATGGACCGGCAAGGAAGACCTCGAACAGACCAAGCTTGGGTACGGTTACAAGGTGGGCCGGCTCTACGGCTATCACTTCATCCGCCCCTATCAGGAGCGCTGGGCGATCTACATTGACGCCGACCACAATCCCAACACCCAGCATCATGGGTTTGGCAAGACCAAGCCCGGCGCGGATCTTTATGAATGGGATCCCCAACGCTACGCGGCGCTGTTCGCGGACCGCATCACCGCCTGGGCGGAGTATCTGGATGAGATGACGCTGGGGCTGGAATGGCACGGGCATGCAGGGGTTTCCGGCTACGACCTGGAAGGTCTCAAGTTTGCGCAGTGGGGCTTTTCGCCTTACCGTTGGGCGGAGAACTTCGATGAAGCCACCGAAACGGTCAAAGCCCTGCTGAATCAGCATGCGCCGGCCGCCCGGATGGAATCCCAAAGCAACTGGGGCTATCCCGAGGACCTGCACTTCAAACATGCGCGCCAGCGGCGCCGCTGGATGGCGGACAGCATTGACATCCTGTCCACCCACGGCTGGCGTCCGCACAGCTATGAAGCGTGGGACTACGGTGCGGACAATTGGCCCGTTTTCGACAAGGTGGACCTGGCGCGGCGATATCCGGGCGGCGTGTTCGGCGGGGAAAGCAAACAGATTTCCATTGATTTCGGGATGGACGGAACATTGCAGCGCGCCGCGGATTTCGTGCCTGTGGCCGAAACCGCCATCGACTTCAACCGCTACCGCCTGTCCAGAACCGAGAAGGACATGACCGCCGAGAACCCCCCTGCCCATCGTTGGAACAACGGTCAGCGGTTCAACTTCGACGCTGGTTTCGACGGCGACGAGTTGATGTACAATTCCGAGACCTGCGGCTTTGGCGGTTACTATTTCGAACCGTCCAATCCCTATTGGTTCCTGCGTTCCATGTTCGCCAACTGCCTGCTCCCCGCGGCTGCATCGGAATCACGCGATCTCCATGTTCCCCAACGCCTGACGTTGAAGGACGCGCAGAAGATCAGGGTGAATACGTATGGAACCTGGGTGCGCGGCGCAAATCATACGCAGCGGTTGAAAACGCGCGACCCCCTGTATGGCGATCTGTTTGGCTACACGGGCTTCCAATTTTGCGCGGCCGGCGATTACATCGGCTACGGCGGTCTGACCGACCGCTACCATCGCCGGCCCGCGGCGGATGCTTTCGGACTGGTGCGCCGAACCATGAATGCCTTTGCCACGGCGGCTCCGATCTACCCGGCCGCGCTTATGGATGCCGATTCCAAAGAACTTGTTATCAAGGCGCTGCTCGAACCGTTTGATTTTGAACGGATCGTCACCGTGCGCGCGGCCAATTTTGACACCCGTCCACATCAGATGGATATCATCCTGCCTGTTGGCTGGAGTCAGCCCACGCGCGTGCTGCTTTTCGATCCCCAGGCAAGTTTCTGGCATGATGGCCGGGAACTGGAACTCACGCCGGCGGACGGTTGTCTGCGCCTCCAGGATACCATTGGGCCGCTGGCCACACATCTGTACGCCATTCGGCCGCCGGTGGGAGCAGCCCTTGGGTTCCTGGGTTGCCCCGCCGTGCCCGACCTGGCGGGACCTGCCGAGTTTGCCAGCCTGTCCGAGCCTGTGACGTTGGCATGGCAAGCGGTGGCGGGTGCGGCCGGCTTCCAGGTCCAACTGGCCTCGGAAGCGCACTTCCGCAAGGCCGCCATCCTGGAACGGCAACTTGTCAAGGGCGCGACCCGGTACGCGGTGACGACCCGTTTGACGCCCAAGAAACGATACTTTTGGCGCGTGCAAGCCGAGGATGAAAAGGGCCTGCGCGGCGGTTTTTCGCGGCCTTTTTCGTTCGTCGTGGAGTGGCCCGAATACGCCCAATGGCGCAAGCAACACCACGACCAACTCTCCGCGTGGCGGCAACGCGGCGAGCAGGAACGCCAGGCGTGTCGCGCTCGTTCTGGTTTCACCTCGGCCTGGGAGGCGCCTCGACTTGTGTGTCCCGCTATCGCGTGCCGCCGTCATGGTACTGGGACTGCGGCGTGATCGCAACTGACCGGCCCGGTCCGGCCGCCGAGATGGCCGGCCGTTCCGTGGCGCTGATCCGCAAACACACGCAGAAGGGCGGGTTCGACACGGGCCGGGTGTGGCGCTACTTGCGTCGCGACCAACGGACGGGCGTGCCGCAGGAGGATTGCGCGGAATGGGAAGGCAATCTGGCGCAGGCGCTGTTTACGCTGGCGTATCAGCGCGGCGAAGCGCCCGCGGAATTTTGGGAGCTTTATTTGCATCAGACGTATCACGCGGCGGACATCGCAACCTACCACGGCGCCTGGATGGGACGGCTCGAGGGCAGCCCCACGCTCACCGCGCCGCTGCCCAAGTTCCGGTTCAGCGGGATGGTTCACGGTTATCTGGAGACGGGTGATCCGTATCTGCTGGACGTGTCCCGCTCGTTGGCGGGAGTCTTTATGGCAATGGAGTGGGCGCATCAGCCCCGTTTCTGCATGGGGCGCGACGCCTATCCCGTCACCGGCCTGCTGACGTTGTGGGATTACACGGCAGAACCGTTGTACCTGGATTTTGCCCGCCAGGAAATCCTCCGTTTGATGGACACCCAGGCAGAGGACGGCGGCTTCAGCGGCCAGGCTGGCGCGGGCATCCTGACGGGCACGAGTTGCCGTCCTGAAAAGGACAGCATTGGTTTTGGCAGCGGGTGTCTGGCGCCGTTGGCGTGGTTGGAGTGGGCCATTCGCGACCAGCGGTGGCCGGACGATTTCAGGCCGCGTCTGCGCCGGTGGGCGGACCTGATGTTGCGGCTCCAGCCGGCGGATGGCGTTTGGCTTGACGGCGGTTCCAAGGGGAAGCCCTACCCACTGATCGGCTCGACCGCGTTGTTCAGTCTGGTCAAGGCCGGCCGGATCCTGGATGATCCCCGGTGCGTGGCAGCGGTGACGCGGTTCTTGAAAAGCATGACCGAGAACAACGGATGCGTCAACGGAACCCACGCTTTTCTTTCCGCGCTCTATGCGCATGTGGCGGATGCGAACCTGGAAATGGCGCCGGCACCGGCGGCGTTCGCGACCGCCCCAAACAACCTGCAAACCAACGCGCAATCATGAAGCCCCATCCCATCCAACCGGATCATTTGAAAACCGCCCTGCGTCTGGCTGCGGACTGGTTGACGGATGTCGCCCAGATCCAGACCGACCATCTGCTGGACGAAGACCCCTGGCACTTTCGCTACGATTCATGGAAGGGGGCCATTCGCGGCGAATACCGGGTTGCCCGCAAGAAATGGGGATTCTTCTGCCCCGTGTGGCACACCGGACAGGCTGTCAAAGCCTTGCTCATGGCCGCGCGCCTCCTTCGGGACGAACGCTACCGCGCCGCCGCGCGGCTGGGCGCCGATTTCATCCTCGGCCAGCAGGTTTGGCAGAAAGGCCATCCTGACCATGGCCTGATTCTGGCCTTTGAAGACAGTCCTTCGTATGTAAACACCTCCGCCGTGCTGGAAGCCATGGACGGTTTGCTCATCCTGGCCGAAGAAGAACGCGCCGAGGAAATTCGCCCGCGCCTGATCCGGGCCGGCGAGTTCTTGATCGAGAAGCTTTTCCTGCCGCAGGAGGGCCTTTTTCGGGATGCTTATGATCCGGTGCATCATGCCGTCGTGCTCCCCAATCCCTTCCCGACCCGTAACGATATCGGCGGACGTCCGCTCTTGGACGACGCCATCTGGGCCAAACTGTACCGGTTGACCGGTGATGGTCGTTTTCTCGACGTGCAAGTCCGGGTTTCCGAGACGCTGGTGGCGCACCAGCGACCCAAGGGCAATTGGGTGGAATATGCCCCCTGCAATTCACGAACCATGGTTTTTCATCCCCGCCACACCTACTGGTGGGGACTGCCGCTCATGGAAACCTGGCGGGAAACCCAACGGAAGGAATTTCGGGAAACCGCCGTTGCCGCCGGGGAATTCACCCGTCGCGCAATGCGCCGGGATGGCGGTTGCTTCCGGGGCACCTGTCTCCATGAGACCACCGGTGAAATTCAGACCGATTCCTTTGGCCATGCCACATCGGGATCCGCGTGTGGGGCGATTCTTTTCCTTGAACTCTTTGCGGCCACCGGAGCGTCCTCGTGGCGGGAAGCGGCGGAAACCGCGCTCGCGTTTTGCCTTTCCATGCAGATGACCCACCCGCAGGATCCCAATTTGAAAGGCGTCATTCTGGAAAAGGTCTTCCCGCCCGATGGCTCCGATGGTTCTCCCTATCACATTCGCGACCTGGGAACCATCTTCTTCATCCAGGCGGCCGCCCAATATCTTCAGAAGCATGCGGCTCAGACTGATTAGCCCGCATATTTCATTCCGCCGTGGCGGGAGCGGATATTTCACACTCGCGGAGTGTGAAATATCCGGGTTAGTCGCGTCCTACTTCCGGGCGCGGGTCTCATAGAGAGCCACGAGCTGCAATCGGGTCATTTCCAGTCGTTCCGCCGTGATTCGGCTCAGTCGCTTGAGCAATTCATATCCCAGGTCGTGGTCGGTCTCGCATTTTGAACGGAGAGATTGTCCGTCCAGGGCAATCGCCTGGGCGGGTTCGGTTGCGCGCGCGTTGAACCGCCAGTGATGCGGCGGGATGAGCCACGACCATCCCACCACCTCGCCCGGTCCGACGGATTGGATGGTCACGCGCCCATGGGAATCGGCGAATGTCTCCAATGCCACCCTTCCTTCGCTGATAAGATAGCCCACGTGCGCCTCCTCGCATTCCCGGAATACGATCTGGTCCCGGCTGAACCGGACCATGGACGCGCATCCCTGGATGAGTTGCAGATGTGCAGGCGTCATCTCTTTGAGAAAAGGGTGACCGGCCAGAAGACTTTCAAGCGATGACGCCATAATGTTCCTTTCGTGATGCGACGGTTTGGCTTTGGAGTTCGAGCGTTCCTTTTTGGCCTGTTCCCATCCGGATATTTACGCGGCCAAGTCAGGGTTTGTTTGGCGTCGCGGAGGCGGCCGGTTTTCCTTCCGCCGGAGATTCCTTGCGATAGGACCCCACGACCAATTGGCTGAGGAATTCGTCGGGATCGTCCAACGCGGAAGGCGGGATCAAGAATTCCGCCTGACCGGTGTTCTTTTTCACGAGGTTCAGGCCGAATTCATAGTCCTTGAAAATGCGCGCGCAGACGTCGCGCACGTTGCATTTTTCCTGAAGTGCGCGATCCACAATGCGCGTCATGGTGGCGGGTTCCGGTTTCAGCGCCAAACCGTGGCGCTGGGCGAAGCGCAGACAGAAATCCACGACTCCCGCTTCCAGGATCGGCCGCTCTTGAATGGCCTCGGCCGCAAGCAGCTTTTCCAGGGTGCGTTGAGGATTCTCCACCGTTTCCGCCGTGATTTCAAAGTGATGAATGCCCGTGGAGGGAAGATGAAATTTGAAGTCGCGAAAGATTTTTTCGCAAACCGTCATCAACCCGCGCGCGCCGGTCTGTTCCTTGTGAGCAAGTCGGGCGATGGCCCGCAGGCTCTCCGTCTTGAAAACCGCCCCGATGCCGAAGGCGCGGAAACTGCGTTCGTATTGTCGGATGATCGATCCTTCGCTGCGCTGTGAAATCTGGAAGAGATCCTCCTCGCTCAGGGGATCGCAGACCACGCGGACCGGCAAACGGCCGATGAATTCCGGTTCGAACCCGAACTTGATGAAGTCGGCGGTGGCCGCCAGGCGGAAGAGCTCGGTTTGCGGGATGTCCCGCGTCTCCTGCGCGGCGTGAAAACCGATGCGGCTTTTTTTCAGGCGTTGCTGAATGATTTCCTCGAGCCGGTCGAAGGCGCCGGAGACAATAAAGAGGATGTAACGCGTGTTGATGGTCTCGCGCTTGATTTTTCCCTTGCGTTGAAATTCCATGGCCGCCTGGATTTGAGAGGGCAGATCGCTCGGGCTTCGCAACGCGACCTCGGTTTCCTCCATCTGTTTCAACAGATTGGTCTGGACGCCCCGACCGCTCACATCGCGCCCGATGATGTTGGAAGGAGTGGCGATTTTATCGATCTCGTCAATGTAGATGATGCCGTACTGGGCCAGGCGGGCGTTCCCGTCTGCGCGGTGAACCAGTTCGCGAACCATGTCGTCCACGTCGCCGCCCACGTACCCGGTTTCGCTGAACTTGGTTGCATCCGCCTTGACGAACGGGACGCCGATCAGCTCGGCGATGCAACGAACCAGGTAGGTCTTTCCGACGCCGGTCGGTCCGAGCAGGATCACGTTTTGCTTGGCGTACTCGCACTGCGGGGGACGGGATGATGAAACTTTTTTTTCCGCCTCGCGCGCCTCCTGTTCCGCCAGGCGGACATGGTTGTAATGATCGCACACGGCAATCGCGAGCGCCTTCTTGGCCTCATCTTGCCGGATCACGAACCGGTCGAGGTGCTCCTTGATGTCGCGGGGTTTGAGATTGAAATCAAACGTCAGCGGCGTCTCGGCATCGCGCGCATCCTCGCCCTCGGCGGTCGCGTCCTGTTCGGGCTGGGACATCACCCCCGTAAGAACCACCTTGTCCCCGAATTGCTCGCGCATGAACTCGGAGAGTTTTTTCTGAATCTCGTCGGGCGTTGGCGCTTCGGTGCTCATGATTGAATCAGGCCGCTGACGCAGCCTGATTAAAGTTGTTTTGCGAGATGCTGCTCCAACTTGAAGGTGTCGGCGGCGAAAAGACGGATTCCGTCCGAAAGTTTTTCCGTCGCCATCTGGTTTTCATTGAGCGCCCAACGGAAGCTCCTTTCGTCGTGCGAAATTTTTTGAAGGCTGCAGGCGGTTGCGGCGCGATCCGGACTGAGCTTGCGCGGCGCCGATCCCGTGTTTTGCCGCAACTCTTCGAGCAAAGCGGGGCTGATGGTCAGCAGATCGCAACCGGCGAGTTCGAGAATCTCTCCGGTATTGCGAAAGCTGGCGCCCATCACCTCGGTCGCGTAGCCGTGTTTCTTGTAGTGGTTGTAGATTTCAGTGACGGAGACGACGCCGGGATCTTCCATCGGCGGGTAGGAATTGCGCCCCGCGGCCTTCTTGTGCCAGTCCAGAATCCGGCCGACAAAAGGGGAGATCAACTGAACGCCGGCCTCCGCGCAAGCAATCGCCTGCGCCAGGGAAAAGAGCAACGTCAGGTTGCACCGTATGCCTTCGCGCGTCAATTGGCGGGCGGCGGCAATGCCTTCCCATGTGGAAGCCACCTTGATCAGGATGCGCTCCCGCGGCATGCCCGCTTTTTCGTAGCGTGCGATGATGGATCGGGCCTTGGCGATCGAGCCTTCGATGTCGAAACTCAGGCGCGCATCCACCTCCGTGGAAACGCGATTGGGCACGATTTTAAGAATTTCCAGCCCGAAGGCCACGGCCATTTTTTCCATGGCGAGATCCAGGCTTCGGCCTGCCGAGGGCGATTCCCTCCTGGTTTCAGCCACAACCCGGCGCGCCAGCTCCGCGTACTCCGGCATCTGGGCCGCCTTGAGGAGCAGGGTGGGGTTGGTGGTCGCATCGCGCGGTTGATACTTGCGCATGCTCTCAAAATCGCCGCTGTCCGCAACGACGATGGAGTGCTGTTTGATCTGGCTGAGGAGATCGTTGGCCGTCGCCCCCAGGGCCGAAGGCGCGGCAAGAGTGGATGTGGTCATGAAGAAACCTCGATTCGTTCCATCGAACACCGTACAAGTTGCCGGAGTTCAAAGCAAGTGGATTCAAACGCCCGAAGCGGATTTCCGTGACAACGAAGAAATTCATTGGTAGGACGATCCCGGATTTAACTTGAGAAATCGTTCCAGGGAAATAGAATGTCATCCGGTCAACTCGCTGAACCATGAAAGAATATCTCGACGGCATTCTCCGTTACGCGGTGAACATCGGCGCCTCCGACATCCATCTGAAGGCCAACAAACCGCCCATCCTGCGCGTGTCGGCGCAGCTCATCACGGTGGAGGCCGACGCGCCGACCGATACGGACATGGTGGAGATTGCGCGGGCGATCATTCCCGAATTCGTGCGCGAAAAGTTCAAGACCGAGCACGAGGTGGACTTCTCGTACTTTGTTCCTGACATCGGCCGGTTCCGCACCAACGTCTATACCCAGCGCGGCCAGATCAACATGGCGATGCGCTACGTCAAGAGCAAGGTGCCGGACTTCAACACGCTGAATCTTCCCGAGGTGTTGAAGAAAATCTCCATGAGCGAACGCGGCATCGTTTTTGTGGCGGGCGCAACCGGCAGCGGCAAGTCCACCACGCTGGCCTGCATGCTCGAATACGTCAACATGCACGACAAGTGCCACGTGGTCACGTTGGAGGACCCGATTGAGTTCGTTTTCGAAGACAAACAGTGTGTGATCAACCAGCGCGAGGTGGGACTGGACACCCTCTCCTTCAAGCAGGCGCTCAAGAACGTCCTTCGCCAGGATCCGGACATCATCATGGTGGGTGAGATGCGCGATGCCGAGAGTTTTTCAGCCGCCATCACCGCCGCGGAGACGGGGCACCTGGTGATGACCACGGTGCACTCGAACAACGCCTCTCAGACCATCACGCGCGTGCTCGATTTCTTTCCGATGGACGAACGGGTGCAGATTCTGCGCGCGCTTTCGGGATGCCTGCAGGCGGTGATTTGTCAGCGCATGATTCCGGCCAAGACGGGGGGAGCGGCGCCGGCGATCGAAATCCTGATCAACACGCCGCTCGTCCGCAAGCTTTTGGAGGAGGGGAAACTGGAAAAGATTTCTTCCGCCATCGAGGCTGGAGGCGACGACGGCATGCAATCGTTCAATCAATCCATTTACAAGCTGATCAAGAACGGGCTGATTACCGAGGAGGACGGCATCGCCAAGGCGTCGAATCCCGATCAGCTCAAGATGAATCTCAAAGGCATCTTCCTCGACGAATCCCGACGGATCATCGGCTGACGGGGACCTGTCAAGTTCCGTGCATTGCCTGTCGAACACAGTACCGGACCCACGACCAATTCATGAACAGGTCCATTGAGAAAATTGCTGCTCCCAACTTGAACCTGACCCGGTCTACGCCGTAGGCTTCAGCGAGGCGAGAAAAGAACCAACGAATCCGCCTGCTCTGTCGCTCTTCTGTGTCCTCCGTGGTCAGGATGATCTGCTGATTACACCTCGTGGGGGCATCCGTCCTTGACATGCCGATAGAAGACTTTATATTTCAGGCAGAAATATAAAGGAGTCTGATGTATCCGCGATTTCTGCAAACGGATTTTGGCGCAGCCCTATGTGCAAATTCTCTTTGGCGCGCGCCAGACGGGCAAGTCCACTTCAAAAAGGCGGATCATGGATACGTCCTTTGCCGTTGCCGTCACCCCCAGCAACTTCACGACCGCGTCACGGCCCTGCCGTTCCACCTGTTCTGAGAAAAAAAGGACGGAATGCCGATGCGACCCGACTTGGCGGGCACCACAAAGTCCACGGCAAAGGTGCGATCCTGTCGCCCGCCTTTGACCATGTCACCGGCCTGAACGAAAACGTCCTTGTCCTCCATCAAGTTCTCGATCTGAATTTCGCCAACGGCGCCCGTTTCGTGAACCCGCAACCGCTGGGTGGCCAGGGCATCCGCGAGCGTTTCCACCGGCGCGCCGGGCAGCGTTTCTTCCCCTTCGATGAGGAAAATCAAGAGATTGCGATGGGTGAAGGGACCGGCCAACTGGAAAGAGGGTGAGTTCACAGCGCGGCATAGCCTCAACCAATGGGACGGAAGGCTTAACCACGGAGGACACGGAGGCTCACGGAGGGATGAGACAGCATG
>JACQHZ010000360.1 GCA_016198745.1 Verrucomicrobiota bacterium | reverse complement strand
GAGGGTGGCCAAAACACGCGGGACGCGTGTGCTCCCCTCGCAAAAAATTCTTAAACTCAATTTTCGGAAACTCATTTTCTTCCCCTCTGAAATGGGTTGAAAAACACGCTTTTTTTTCAAACTTATGGGACGTCTCTGCAGTTCCTCCGGCCACAGCCGCCACGGTCTCCCAGAAATCAACGCTGTTCAACACGCCCTCGTGCAGGATGACGCCCTGGAAATTCAACGCCAGGATGTAGCCCGGATTTTTCACATTCAGGGTGAAACACATCGCAGGGTATTGTAGGGCAGGCGGCCCCGCCTGCCGATCAGGATGCGGCACGAAGTAAACGCCGATGCGGGAGAATCTACTCGATTGTCATTTTCAGTTTGTCGATTTCCTCAGTTGATCGATCAGGGACTGCGCTTGAGCGCGAATCGTGCGCAATTCGTCCAGGGTGATTTCATCGACATCAAAACCCGGGTATCGTCCCTCAAAATAGGCTTCCGTCAGGGGTTCAATGGCCTTGAGGTGTTGGTCGAGACTCGGATCGAACTTCTTGGCCTCCTGCAACAGGGCTTCGATGTCATGAATTCGTCGCAACGACCAGCCACAACGGATGAGATAACCCTTGAGGAATTTCTCCAGAGCCTCAACCAGTTTGGCCAGAACGGCGGAATTAGCCATTCCATTGCGGATGGCGAGATCCACGAGGTCGATGTCCGCTTGGGCAAATCGGAACCAGTGGTCGGGATTGTTCTCGTCAGTTCTCGCCATAGAGAACGACACCTTCCTGAAGGATGGTTTGGAAGAAAGCCTCTTTTTGGGCAAGCCGTTCCTGCAAACGTTTCGGACTGATCGGCAAGATGGTGAATGCGAATGGGCCGATCCACCGACGGATCAGGCGGCGAATCCGGGCGCTTTCCAGACGGTTGCTCTGGACGCCGTCTTTCACCACCAGCAGGTCCACATCACTGTGCTTCGGATCGGCATTTCCCCGTGCGTAGGAACCAAAAAGGATGATTTGACGGGGTTGATAATCCCGTGCGATAGCCTGAATGACGCTTGGCAGTTCTGGCGGAAGGGGAGGCATGCAAGGGAACGTACACCGCAAAATGGCCAAAGACAATCAGGAGATCGCTGATCCCGCAATTTAGTGGGTTGTTCGCTCAGCGGACATGTTTGATCAGGGACACCATGTCCCCTCGGTCGGCATACGCCTGCATGTCGGCAACGCCGCCGGATTTTCCCACCCGACTCACCAGCCAGACGGCGCCGGCATGATGGCGTCTGACAACCGCAGGATTGTTTGATGGCCAGCCGGGGCGGAAGCAGCTTTTGCACCGGCGGCGCCACTGAACCGCGAATTATGTGATTGAAATGAATGGCGTTTTTCGGCGTTGATGAATCAGGGCCCGTCCTGGTCTTTCGGTTATCCTGTTGCGAATCGCTGCTGGATGTGAAAAAAGAGATTCATGATTTCCAAACCGCCGACTGACGCGTTGCCAGGTGGTTGTCCCCCGTCAGGTTCTTGCAGGATTTTGAAGTACTCGCGTTTGGAAAAACTCTTGAGAAAGGCGCTGGCGACAAAACGGCTTGGGGAACGGATCCCAACCATTCGCGACTTGATGCGACAGCATCGCGTGAGCATGGCCACCGTCACCCGCGCGCTGAGTCATCTGAAACAGGACGGCTTGATTGCCCCGCGGGTGGGAAGCGGCACGTATATTCTCCATTCCAAGCCGTCTCTAAAAGCGCCTTCAAGACTTGTGGGCGTGGTCATCCCGCGCCTGGATGACTATTTTTTTGGCCGCATCATTCGTTCCCTGGATCGTTCTCTTGCCCGAAAGGGCTGCCATTTGGTGGTAAAACCCCTGCATGGGCATCTGGAAACATTGACGCGCTTTGGAGAACAATTGCGCATGATCGGCGCCAAAGGGTTGGTCTATGTGCCGGTGGGCAGGCCAACGGAACGGGATTACGTGAAATGGAATGAAAGTTTTCTGGCGCATTTTTCGGCGAAAGACTGGGCGGTCGTTGTTTTGGACCAGGCTTTGCCCCACATCCGGTTTCCGTGCGTGCGATCCGATCACGCCATGGGCGCTCGAATGGTGGCGGAGCATCTGGTGCGTTTGGGACACCGTCGCATGGTCTATGTGGATTGCCCTTATACCAGCAGTTCCAATCTCCGTTGGCAGGCGTTTCGACAATACCTGGAAGAACACGGTTGCATTGGCACGCGCCTGGCCAATCGCCGCGCTGGGGGCAGTCTTGAGGCAAGCCGATCTGTGGCGGCCGACATCTGCCGTCGGAAAGCGCCAGTGACCGCCGTGTTTGCGGTCAACGATGTTGTGGCGAGCAAGTTGTTGTGCGCATTTCAACGAAAAGGAATCCGGGTGCCGGATGACATTTCGTTGGTTGGTTTTGACGACATCGAGTACAGCCGTTATTCCGAGCCGCAACTGACGACGGTGTCCCAGCCGCTCGGTGAAATTGGCCGCAGGACCGCCGAATTGATTCTGCTTCAACTGCAAAAACCGGGCGCCATCCCCCCTTCGGTCGTTCTACCGGTCGAACTCATCAAACGATCCAGCACGGGCATTTCCTTGACAAATCCAGACCCCCTCATTTGACCGAGCTGAACAAGTGGCTTGACGCTTTTTGTGGATGCAAGCATGTTGCGAAGCTTGGATCCATCAAACGTCTTGAGGCATCGCATCCGGGTCCAGGGTCTTTTGTTTTGAAGGGGCGGGCGGAGGCCGCGTGTCCCCTTCAAAACAAAAAACCCTGCATCCGGGTCAATCTTGCTCGAATTTGGCTGGACAGCGAATTCAGGCAGGTGCCATCATGAGAAAGGATGTGCCCGATGAGTTCTTCCGAAGAAGCATGGTATCTTCATGGACATGACGGGCCGCTTGGCCCTTTTTCCACGGAATCGGTGCTCAACCGTCTGAAGTCTGGGGAAATAGGGCGAGATTCACACATTTGGCGCGAAGGTTGGGCGGCTTGGCAGCTCATTGCCGACACTCCCGAGTTCCTCGAATCGCCGGCGCAGGCTGAGATTGGCGAGGAAGACATCAGCGCGGCCCCGGAGGTCCTCCAGATCAAAGATCTTCATGTAGGTTACGGCAAGCGGCTGGCATTGAATGGATTGAATCTCTCGGTGCGCACGGGCGAGATATTCGGATTCCTCGGTAACAATGGCGCCGGTAAAACAACCACCATTCATTCCATTCTGGGACTCCTGCCCGCGACATCCGGCTCGATCTCCATCTTGGGGATGAATCCAGCGCGGGATCAGCAGTCGATTCTGCAGAAAACCGGCTTTTGTCCTGAACGCGACGAACCGTATGATTGGATCAAGCTGCGGACGTTGTTTTCCGTGGGGCGACATGCCTTTTCGAGATGGGACTCGCAGTTGTGCGCGGATCTCACGAAACGCTTCGATCTGGATATTTCCAAGGCCATCAAGGAACTCTCAAAAGGAATGGTTGCCAAGGCGCGGCTCCTGATGGCGCTCTCCCACCGGCCGGAGTGCCTGATTCTCGACGAACCGACCAGCAGCTTGGATCCCGCTTCCCGCAACGAATTTCTCTCGATCATTTCGGATGTCAGCCGGTCTTCGGGCGTCACCACCATTTTTTCATCGCATAATCTTCATGACATCACGGGGATTGCCACGCACATCGGCATCATCGACAGCGGGCGCATGCTCTTCCATTGCAGCATGAAAAGCATTTCAACCCGCGCCAGAATGCTCTCCTCTCCCCACGCCTTGCAGCTTCCTGCTCCGCAACCTGCGTCGCTCATCGCCAACCACACCCACGGGGACGCACAGACCAAGGTATTGATCACGAATCTTATGGATCCTGACGCCCGAATATTCGTGGAGTCGCTCAGTCCCGGCTCCTATACCCTGTATACGCCTTCCCTGGAAGAAATCTTCCTCTTCATGACATCCGGCGTCGGGGTCAGCGAGACGCGCACGTGAACGCATCCGGTTTCAGACCATTGGCGATCCTGGAATGGCACCAATTCCGGCAGGGATTCCTCCATGCGCTGCTGGTCATCGGGGGGGCCGCGATCGCGCTCAGATATTTCAATTTTGGCCTCCTGATATCCCTTGTCTTGCTGCCCAATGTCGCGAGCGGCATCGGAATGGGAACATTCAACGAAGAATATCAGAAGGGGAAAATGCGATTTCTCCACACACTGCCCATTCCGCATTCCGCCATCTGGTTCGCCAAGGTGACGGCCGGCCTCCTGGGCGTGGTCTTTTTCCTGGTCTATATCGAAACCATCGTGCGTTTTTACCCAGCCTCCGGACCGGACCTTCCCCGCCAGTTTCTTTATGCGCGCCTGGAGGTTGGCGAAATGGGTTTCCACCTTCTCTCGCTCTCCATGTCCCTGTACACGTATTTCGTTGGCGTGGTCGTGGTGAGTCTCTGTGTTCTCCCGCGCAACGCCGCCCTCCTGAACCAACTGCTCATCTATGTCCCACTCGCGATTTTCTGGTATGCCGGCAAGAAATATTCAATCGAACCGACCGGCAGCCAGATCGCGGCCATTTTGGGTTTGACATGTCTTCCGATGTCGCTGGGATCGTACGCGCTTATGCGCATGCGCAATCCCTATCTGGAACCCGGGAAGCACTTTCGTATGGCAGGCGCAGTTTGCATCGGGGTGGCGTTGCTCTTGCTCAGCGGACTCGTCGCGACGATGGAAGCGTGGTCAAAGCCGGTTGCTCCAGTGTATGGCGAGAATATCATGGCCATCATTCCCTCCCCCAACGGTTCCCACATCGCGGTGAGCGCACTGACCAAGCGCGGGCAACACTACGCTTATGTTCTCGGCAGGGACGGGAAGCTCGTCAAGGATCTCGGAATGAATCTCACGCCGCTGGGCACTGGTTACGAATCCTCCCGCGCCGGCGGCGCCGCATGGAAACCCGCAACGAATGAAACGGTCATCCTATGTCAATCGCTGCAGCCAATGAAAGCGAACGAAGACGCTGAGAACTCCCGCCCCAAACATCTTCCGCTGAAAATCATTCATATTCTCACAAATGAAGCCCGGGAAATCAAATCCATTGACACGGCGGACGCCAAGTCAAACATCACGTACTCAGGCTGGCTGCCTGAGACGGATGACCTTCTGGCGATGGAAACCCGCAGCCATAAGGGGGGAGCATCCTACACGGCGATCCGGCACAATACGCGAACCGGAACGACCGAGCGAATCGAGCTTGTTCGAGAGGAGAAAGGGACAATCTCGCAGGTCCTGCCGAACGGCATGGCCATGGTGCGGAAGGAGAACAGCAAGAGCACCGTGACGCTGGTGGACCTCAAATCCGGAAACAAGCGCGAACTGGATTTGAAGACGGACGTTCTGTCCCTGTCATGGTCGCCCCATGGCGACCAGTTTGCCTGCGTGCAACGGATCCTTGCGGATTCAAACGTCCGCCATCAAATCTTGATCGGCGACACTGCCACGGGGGAAACCCGGTCGCTCGTGGATTCCGGCGCCCTTCCCGAAGGCACGGTTGCGGACGTCATGGGCGGGAAACTGGGAAATATCGGCGCGCAATTCACCAACCGGGGACCCTGGGTGATGATCACCATCTGGACCAGCCAACATCAGACCTCCCAGTTCCTGGTCCATCGGGAGACCGGCGCCACCGTCCCCCTGAAGCTGTCTGAGGGCGCCGACACCCTGGGCGCTACGCCCCAGTTTTCCCCTTCGGGGAAGCGTTTTTTCATCACGTGTGCGGAAGAACAAGCAGACGCCACTGCCTATTCACCCCGCAACACCCGCCTGGAAATATTCGAGATTTCAGACGGAAAGATGCAGAAGCTCGGGGCCTGCGCTCTCGATGGACAAGCGCACCTTTTTGCATGGCTCGATGATCAAGAGATCCTTTACGGCGTCTCAAAAATCGACGTAACGGCGCTCTCATTCGGAGCCACGCTCAGATGCCTCAACCTCGAAAGAAAAACCGACCGACCCTTTTTGAACCACGGCCCCGCCCCTCCGGTCGAGGCTCCGATCAACCTGGCTGTCAAATAAATCTGTTGGTGCTGATTGCTGCAGGACGGTGCACGGTGCAAATCATTTTCGGCTACAACCCGGGATCGCTCTATGGGGAGCCATCTTGTTTGTCCGGTGAAGGTCCGGCCCGGCGCGCATGGGCACGAAACCGGCCCGGCGCAGTCGGAACTCAACACCGGATCTGGAAATCCGAAAATGGAAGTTGCACGACACCGGCGTTTGTGCAAGTGTATCGATACAAAGGAGGAAGCGGGGTTGCCCCGGACCTCTTTGAAATGGACCCCATGAACCCAACCTCTCTTGCCATGGCGCTGGGCGCCCTTTTGTCGGCCTGCGCGCTTCCAGCCATGGCCCAGGACGCGCCGGCCAGGAAGCTTTCCCAGGGCACGCTCACGGTGGAGGTGTTTTCCGAAGGGGATTTCGTTGTGCCGGGCGGTGTCGGCATGAAGATGTTCTCCAATCGGGAGGCCAAGCTCCCCCAGTGCCCCGACGAACTCAACGGCTTTCTCGGCATTCAGACCGGCGTTGCCAAGATCGAAACGGCCATTGATTTTTCGGTCAGCGAACCGGTCCGCATTTTCGGACCGTTGAATCATATCACGCAGGGAGGCGAGTCGAAGGGCAGAGCGGCCGGGGTTGTGCCCGAGGGTTGGAAGCTGTACGCCTTCGACGTGCCGTGGCGCGACCGCAAGACCGATATTTACTACAAGGATTTTGCGGCAGGCCGCCACACACTCGTGATTGGCGGCTTGTTTTTCGTTCCGGCGATCGTGCCGGCCAACAGGCTTTCCGACGCCATGCGGTTGATTCCTTCGCTCAAACGTCCGCCAGGCAGGGATTACTTTCTCCCTGGAGACGAGGCCTCGCTCGTGCTGATGGTGGACAACCAGACAACCGTCTCGAAAGAGGTTGAGATTGTCTGGAAGGACATTCCCACCGGAAATCGGAAGGTGCTCGCGGGAGACCTCAAGGCTGCCGCGGCGCCGGGCGCCAACGAGTACAAGCTGTCTTTGGGCAAGCCGGCCGAACGCGGCGTTTACCGTGTCGAGGTTCGGATTTCGTGCGCCGACAAGACCTGGCGATTGTGGTGTCCCATCGGAGTGTTCCCGAAGCCCGAGAAGCGAATCACCTGGAGTGAGAACACCTTCCCCATGGGCCTTTACCTGAAGCCCGCGCTGGTCAGCGGAAAATTCGACACCTACACTGAGCCGTACTTCCGGGCGGCATGCGACGAACTCTCACGGCGCGGATTCAACATTGTGAAGGACACGGGTTGTGTGAAAGAATTGAATATCGCCGCCGAATACGGCTTGAAGGGAATCACGTTTTTCAAGGATTATTATCCACCGGAAATGATCAAACATCCTGCGCTGGCTGCCGCGATGGTCATTGATGAGGCCACGCTCGACAATGCTGCGCACGTCAAGAAAGGCGCGGACGTGATTGCGAGCATCCGTCCGGATCTCCCCATTGTGACTTGCGAGGTGGGTGAATCCGTGGGCGACTACAGCAAAGGCGATCCGCTCCGGGTGTGGCCGGTTCTCGATGCGAAATTGCGGATGATTCGTTACTATCCGTTCCGCAAGGCGAATTATGATCTCACCCGATACATGGTTTACAAAGGTTGGCTGTCGGTGGACAGCGCGTTGCGCGCCGCCGAAGCCGCGTGCGGCACGCCGTACTGGTTTGTGGCGCAGAGCTTCGGCCGGTCCGTAAGCGCGCAACGGCCCGAACCCTATTGGCGCACGCCGACTGCGACCGAGTTGAAGGCGCAATTGCATCTTGCCCTCGCCCGCGGCGCGCAGGGATTGTTCTTCTACACCTATCAGAACGAGGATGATGGCGAAGGCATGGTGGACCAGGGAACACTCGTTCCGAGCGAGAACGGACTGCTGGATGCCGCCACCGAATTTGCCCAACTGACCGGCAAGCATGCGCGGTTGCTGAAGGAATTGCATTTTGGCGGCTGGATTGAGGCGATTCCGGAACATGACCACGTGCTCGCGGTTCCCCGTTGTCGCGGCGCTGACGAAACGGGTGAGAAATTTCTTTACCTGGTGAATCTCGATGCGAAACAAGCTGCGGCCGGCGATCTCATCTTCAGCGAGAAAGTCAAGCCCTTCGCTCATGCGGAGGATATATTTACCGGGAAACGACTTCAGCCCGCGAAAAAAAACGGCCGTTTGTCGTTCCACTATGAACTCGAACCGGGCGGCGGCGCGCTCTGGCGTATGGTCGCAGGGGACAAATTATGAAAAATCCGAAAACACAGTTTCCGGAGACGCCCATGCCAGTGATCAGTCATCAGTCACGGCGGGCTTCCGTCTCCACTGATTTCTAAAAAACTGATCACGGATGACCGATCACTGATAACAGACATCCCATCGCAAATGACTTCCATTCGACATTCCATCCCGCTTAGCGGGACTACGGCGGACAAGTCGGCATTCGGCAATCAGCATTTCTTCACCCTCGTGGAGTTGCTCGTCGTCATTGCCATTATTTCCCTGTTGGCCGCGATGTTGCTGCCCGCGTTGAAGCAGGCCATGGAAAAGTCAAAACAGGCCGCTTGCTTGAACAATATGAAACAAGTCGGTTTGGCGCTCTTGATGTATGCGCAGGACTGGGACGAATATCTTCCCAAGGGCAACATCACCGAGAGCGGGTGGGCCACCCAATGGGGATGGAGAGCCGTTTTGCTGACGGGTCAATGGTATAATGCCTCCGGCAACGGCGCGTCTGTAAGCGGATACATTCAAGATCTGAAGGTCTTCCGTTGTCCAAGCGACCGGAATACGCGACTCAATTCCGCCGGGTTTGACTGTCGAATCACCTACGCCGGCAATACCGGATGGGCATCCGGGGGCGAGTACACACAAGGGATTTTCGGAAATGTCATCCAGATCCGGATTCCTGAAATCACAAAACCCGCCACGACCATCATGGTGGCTGAGGCCGCCGATCTTTATGCCTATTATTACAAGTCCCCCGTCACCGGCAATCTCATCTACGAGCACAGCAACCTGACCCGGGGATCGGAATTTGTCGCTTACGGCGGATCGCCTCATCCGGGCCGGGGGGCTTATCTGTTTTGCGACGGCCATGCCGGTTTGCTTACCTATGAACAAACGCAGAGTCCGATCAATCTTTGGAGAAGAGACCAGTAGATGATGAGGATTCCATACGTTACGGCATGGGTTTGCTGTCTCTTTGCCCTTTGGCCGCCGTTCTTGCGCGCAGCCTCCGAGTTCAGCGACAATTTTGAGGCCGGGCTTTCGGAACAATGGAACGGAATCAACCGCGAAACGATGCAGGTGACGAAGGAAATGGATGATTCCATCCTTAAAGTTGGAAAGAACAAAGAAGGCGAACTTCCCGGATTCACGTTTCTCGACGCGCCAGGCGAATGGCAGGATTTTGTTTTTGAGTGCGAAGTGAAGAAGCTGACCGAGTCGGGCAGCGCGGGGTTGCGGTTTCGTGGAAAATACGAAGTTCATTTCGTGGACAATGGCGCCCTGGTGTTGCGCGAGGCGTGGGGCGTGAAAGTGCATCAATATGGGAAGCCGCTTTTCCCGCCCAAGATTTATTACCAGGTCAAGGTCGTCTGCACTGGCGGACACATCCGGGTTTACGTGGACGGGAAATTGGAAGCGGAATTGCAAAACGAACCTGTTCTCAAGGGAAAGAACGGGCTGTTGTTCAACAAAACGGAAGCCTGTTTCAATAATGTCAAACTCACGGAGAGTATTCCGCCGGAGGATGCGCTTCTTTTGCGGCCCGTTCATCCTTCCGGTGCGTTGTTGTTTGAACCCGGCAAACAGTTTGAAGTCAACATCGGCATCTTGAACGAAACGACCAATCGCTGGCCGGCGGAAGTGAGAGGAGTCATCCTCAGAAGCGACCGTGACGCCGGGGAACATCCAGCCCTGATGGGGCTGCATTATGATCCGCGGCTGGCAACCATCGCCAGGACGGGCGGGGAACCTGTTTTCCAAGTGGGCGGCGAAACGCTTTTGCGAATCTCGAAAGTGGGATACGCGCGAATTCCACAAGAGAACATCTGGGGCAATTTTTACCTTCGTTGCGATCTCAAGAAGATGAAAGGCGCAACCGCCGGCGTCTATTTCCACAACTCGACCCAGGGCGTTTACGAGACGTACCTGGCCAACGACGGACGCCTG
The DNA here is from genome assembly GCA_016198745.1 of Verrucomicrobiota bacterium. Lineage (GTDB taxonomy): Bacteria > Verrucomicrobiota > Verrucomicrobiia > JABWAM01 > JABWAM01 > JACQHZ01. The sequence goes on along the minus strand of JACQHZ010000360.1, from coordinate 14,784 downwards.
GTGTTGCGCAAGATATCGCCGAAATGGGAAACCACGGTGTTGGGCGCAACCACGAAATTGTTCCCGGACGGATCCTTTTATCGCCTGGAAATTTTCCGGCAGGCTGAAGATATCGCCGTTTTCCTGGACGGAGAATTGATGCTTCGGGCAAAAGACGGTTCATCTCTCTCCGGCGAGAACGGGCTGTTTGTCAATCAGGCATACGTTCTTTACAAGAACATGAAGATCACCAATTTCTTTCCGCCGCGACCGGAACTGTCATTCCCGCCTGTGAATCCGGGACGGGAGCAGGTCTGGGAACCGGACCTTGCCAGGCTCGCAGGGAAAATGGGGGGAGAACAAGGACTGGCGGAAACGGTTCGAAAAATCGCGATCAATCCTTCCGAGACCGTTGTCGGCTTGAATTTTCCGAAGATGTCCGAGGGTTATTATTTTGTTCGCGTCGCCATGGCTGTGGATCAGCGGACGGCGCGGGCGGGCGAATTTCCGATTTGCATCTGGAATCTCCCGCCCGCATCGCCTGGGTCCAATGAAGGATTTTTCCCAATCGTGGTGTATGGCAAATTTGATTTCCCGGGAGACCCGGTGAGTTCAAACACCTATCTCCACGCGCTGTGTCGCGCGATGAAGCGATACGGGATCAATGGAATCATCCACCCGTTTCAAAGCCGCGACCAACTCGACATTCTTCAACGTTACGGAATAAGAGCCGCGCTTCGCGAACAGATGCTCGATCGGGCGGATCATCCATCCACGTACTGCATGCTGGTGGGGGACGAACCGACGACGGAGAATATCCGCTCCTACAAACAACGGTATGATGAAATCGGCGCCATAAGGCCGGATTTGCGGTTGATCACCTGCATGGTCGGCGAGACCACGGGCAGCGATGGACCCGCCGACCCTTTGAAAACATGGGCGCTGTTAAAACCGTCCATCCGGTTTGTCCGGCTTTACCCGATTCGAAAAGCGACCTGCGGACTTCTGGAAGCGCGGCCCGGCTCGCGGTCGGTCGTTGAGATTTTCCGGATGATACAACAGAACAGTTCTGCTCCCTGGTGGTACGTGGTCCAAACGTTCGGCGCCAACCCCACTTTCTTGAGGCCCGACCCTTACTGGAGGAATCCGACCCCGGAAGAAGTAAAAGGAATGATGTACCTTTCCCTGGCTTACGGAGCAAAAGGATTGTTCTTCTACACACTGCAGTCTGAAAACGCCCAGTCCGAAAACGCCCTCGCCTTGGTGGAGCCGAGAGGCCTGGCGCCGTGTGACGGGAAGATTCATGCGCTCGAAGCGGTTTCGAAAGACATTGGGAAAATGAAGGATGTGCTTTTGCGGATGGAGCCGGGCGACTTGAAAATCGCTGCAGAACCAAAGGAAATTGTCGCATTGCCCCATCGGATCGGCAGCACCAACTATATTTTTGTTGTGAACCTGGATGCAGCCCAGGATCACAACGCGCTGGTAAGCGTTCCAGACGTTCGGTTCTCAAAGGCGGCGGACACGGTTGGCAACCGGGAGCATAAAGTTTCCCGCAAGGATGGGAACACGCAAATCAACCTTCGCCTGGAGCGTGGCGAGGGAAGGCTGCTTTGCATTCAATAGGCAATCGTCATCCTCTGACATTCTGGGAATCCCTATGAATACAAAAAATGGAATGCTTTTCTCCTGGTTGTTCGTTTTTGCGCTGGCGACAGCCGCATCGAGCACGGTTGTTTTGGCGGCGGAACCCGATCTGCCGCCATTGCAGCGATGGAATATCGGGCGGATTGACGGTTCGAGCAGCGAGTTTGGGAAGGGCAGCCTGTCTCGGGGAGAAGGGGAAATCGTGGTCCGCTGCGGCATTGACGATGCGGCGAAACTGCCTTTGGCCGGGATGAAACTCGGCAAATTTGGCAAGGCCGTCCGGTTTCAATTCAACCTCGCCCAGGGCGGTCTGCACACCTTTCGCGTGGCGGCTTCCGATGTGGGCAGTTTCAGTCCCGGTTATTTGTGCGTAAGCGCGGACGGGAAGGAGGTTTACAAGCGGGTTGTCACAGGCCTGATTCCGTACCGGCGACAACCGTTTGAGGGTGGGGCGCGTTTCGAGGAGGGGTTGCCGTTGGAGTTGGCGGCCGGTCCTCACGAGATTGTGGTTTCTGTTCCGACTGGTTGGGTGTTGTTCGATGGTTTCGCCCTGGAACAGGGTTTATATGTGCCAACCCACGAGTTCTCAGCCAAGGAAGGGATTCCGGAAGAGATGGAATTCAGCAACGCGGAAGCGACCCGAATCATCGGCAAAACGTTTCAAATCAAAGTGAAGGATTTGACGGACGGCCCGTGCGATGTCGAGATGGGGTTCGTGGAAGACCTGGTGTCAAACCCGGGCGAGCGATTGTTCCATGTGTCCGTGCAGGGAAAGCGGGTGGCGGACCATTTCGACGTGTTGGCGGCGGCCGGCGGCGCGTTCATCCCCATGACGAAACGATGGCCGGCGGATATCCAAGGGGGAACCCTCACCATTTTGTTCGAAGGAGCCAATGCACCGGCGCTGGCCAATTGGATCGCGGTGTGCCGGGCCGGCAAACGGATATTTTATCGCGCCCTGGGTTTCATCGAAGGACAGAATCCGGGATACATCACGCCGGAACGATTGCAACCGGACCTGAAGCGGTGCGGACCGATCCCGTCGGCGCCCGGAACCGTTCACGAGGCCAACAACCTGGCGCCGAATCCGGGGTTCGAAGTGGAGCAGGGGGCGCTGCGATTGCACGCCTGGCGCGACCGGCTCGAACCCTGCGAGTCAAAAGATGTTCCGCCAGATCAACAGCGTCTTCCGTTGGGCTGGAACACGCTCGATCAGGAAACCTGGCGGGAAGGACTATGGACCCAAGGCCAGGGCGCGTGGTCGTTGGACGACCGCGTGCATCACGGCGGGAAACGGTCGCTGCGGATTTCCGGCGCCAAAGGTTCCTTCGGCCTGACCACCCGTATTGCGCGGCATGCGGCCATGCCAATACTCGATTACGAGTGCCGCTACCGCGTGAGCGGCTGGGTCAAGCTGGAGAACGCCACCGGCCGCTCGTATCTGCGGCTTGATTGGTACCGGATGGTGGAGCAGTGGCTCGATCACCAGGAACGGGTTGACACCACCCAGCCTCTGTCGGGAACCGCCGATTGGCAGAAGATCGAGTTGGCGGTGAAACCGCCTTATGGCGCCGCCGCGGTGCGGTTCTCGGTCGTGAGCGAAGACAACACCGGCTCGGTCTGGTTCGATGACCTCCACCTGGACGGGTACGGGAGTGATCCTATCTTGTTGCGCGACACCCAGGCGGGATATTCGCCCGACGGAATTAAGAGTGCAGTGGTTTGGACCACACAGGATTATCCGGCCGGCGGCCGGTTTGAGTTGACGGATGTGCAGAGCGGGAAGAACGTGTTTGACGGAACGTTGCTCCGTCGAGGCTCCTACGCCTGGTATGACCGGTACAACTGGATCGCGGATTTCAGCGGGCATCGAACACCGGGACGATACCGGTTGAGCGTGACGTTCCCCAATGGGCCGTCCGTGACGGGCGCCCCGTTCGAGATCAAGACGCGGTTGTATCGCGATCTGGCGGAGTTCACGCTCGGGTACTTTCACATCATCTCCAGCGGCATCAACGTTCCGGGCTGGCACTCGGCCTGTTTTTTGGATGACGCGGTTCTGATGCATCCGGGAGACAGCAGCGGTTCGTGGAAAAACAAATTGCCTCGCCGTCACTTGGACGCCACCGGGAGCTGGTACGACGCCGGGGATTTCGCCAAGCATAACCTGGCCTGGTACGGCGTGTACGGCATGAGTTGCATGATGGAGGGGTGGGACCGCAGCCGAGACAAGTTGGGCGGCAGCCTGCCGGACCCGCTGGAGGTTGCCTGGCGGGTCGTTCGATTCTATCTGAACTTGCAGTTCCCGGATGGAACCTTTTCCGAGGGCGTCCCGACCACCGGCAGCAAGGTTGGATACGTGGCGGATGCGGCCTCGCTGACCGATGGCAAGATTGGGACCGAAGACGACCGGGTGGCGGCGGCGGCCACGCCGGCGCCCTCGGCCGTTTTTGTGCTGGGGCGATTCGCGCTGGCGGTCAAGCCCTTCGACGCCGAAAAGTCACAACGGGTCACACTTGCTGCTGCGAAACATTACCGCGGCATGACAAGCTATTGGGACCTTCACGGCGGACGGGCAACCGACGGCTGGCGTCAGTTGTGGTTTGATCCGAAAGTGGGGTTGTCGGCTCTGTATCTGCATGAGTTGACCGGCGAAGAACGCTATGCGAAAGACCTGGAGGCGAAGCTGACAAACGTTTTGACGTGGATGGGCAAGGAGGTTTATTTTGACCCCGGTTATCGTCCATCTGCCATTGCCGCTCTTTGGGTGGGCGGCGAAGTGGGACCGAATTTCGATTTCGATTTTGTGATTCTGTTGCAGGAATATCTTCGATTGCGCCCCAAGGGGCCTCAAGCTGCAGCGGCCCGGTCGGAATTGAAACGTTTTTGTGAAAAGGCGCTGGTCCCGCTTGCATCGCGCAGCCCGTTCAATCATCTGTTGGAATTCAAACCGTTGAAAGACAATCCGGCCGAGTGGATGAATCCGATCAAGTATGCCACGGGCTACTGGCAATCGGCAGCGGCTGTGTTCGCCCGCTCCGGACGGATTTTGCAGGATCGGAACCTGATCGAGTTGGGCGAGTTGCAACTGGCGTATATTCTGGGCCGATCGGAAAGCGGGTTGTGCTGCCTGGAAGGGATTGGGTACCGGCCGTTTGCCGCATTCACATTTCTGGCCGGCAATCCTGCCCATCGCGACGCGGTGATACCGGGCGGCGTGGTCAAGGACCCGTGTCATGGCACCGGCAATTTCTTTTTCTTCGGCGACCCGCCCAAGGGGTTCCCGATAGGTTGGCGTCACGCAGTTTGGCCCGATAAGATCAGCATGGGCTCCGAGTACTATCAAATCTTTGGCGGCTTGCAGCTCTGGGCCTGCTGGGAACTGCATTGCGCCTATAAATAACCAAGCAAGGATGACCAAGCCAACCCTCCCCTTTGTGTGCGTCAGCAAGGCTTATTCCACCGCGGGCAAACGCCAGCCGCTGGAGGGGATTCGGAACCTGGCGCGGATCGCTCACCAGCACCGCGTCCCCGTGACGTGGATCATCCACGACAGCGCTGCCCGTGATTTGCGTTCCGAACTCGCCGAATGGCATCGGGAGTTCGGCGACGAAGTGGCCCTGGCGCTCATGCATCTGCCGCCGGAGGCGGAGGCCTATCGGCGCAGGCGCGCCAGCCTTCGGGAAGCGTGTCCCTGGTCGCGCGTTGACGTGGCGGGGATCGGCGGAGGCAAATCCGCGAGAATGCTGAGCGCACTGGAAGGGGCGGGTTTTCGAGGACTGTGGGGCTACTGTTGGGAACAAATCTACGTGGACGGCATCACTGATTACGGCCAGCCACCGGGCATGTTCCGTGCCTCGATGCGCAGTTACAAGATGCCTTCCCAGGACGGTGCGGGCATCGTGGCCATCGAATGGATTTCCCGCGATCTCAACAAGGCCTTCTGGACGACCAACCCGGTCCATTTCTCCGTCGAGTCCGACGCCTTCCTGGTGATGGGCGATTGGGATTGGGAGACCTCGCTCCGGTACTTCCATCACGTGCTCGGCCAGTACCACCGCAACGCACGCGCGGGTCAACTCATTCCGTTCGTCTTCCAGGAGGAAGCCGAGCAGCTCGCACCGGGGTTCATCAACAATACGTACGACAAGGTCTGCGGCAGGATGCTGGAATGGATTGACGCCGGGTTTTCCCAACTCGAACGCAAGCAGTTCGATTTCACGACGCTGCCCAGGCTCGTGGAACGCTTTTGTGCGAAAGACGGGCGGCAGGCCCAGTTGGTGCGCGCTCGCGACAGGGCCTTTCCTCGGTTGCACCAGGCGAACCGGCCCGTTTTCGGCGCGGAACTCTGTTTTCCCGAAGTCGCGCATTTCACCGATAGCAAACGTTACGCGACGTTTCTCACGGGGAATCCGTCGCCGATTCGCCTGATTCGTTACGACCGTCAACAGAATGTGGACATCCAGACGCCATTGCGTCCCGAACCAATTCTTCCATCCCTTGTTGAACTGCATCGCACCGAGTCAGGCTGGAAAGCCCGGATCGACTCGATCGAAGATTGCCCGTTTGCTCTCGCGCTTTCGTTCAAGTCGAACGGCGTCGTTCCGGCCCGCTGTGTCGCAATGGAAGACTTGCTCGTCTGGCATGTGAACGTGAAGGCGGGAAGCCAGTGGTATCAACTTCACCATGAACGATAAGCCCGTCAAACTTGCATTCGTCGGACTCAAAGGGATCAATCTCTGGCATTACCTTCCGGGCGTTCGCGCCACGGCAAAAGCCGAACTGGTCGGCGGAGTCGATATTTCTCAAGACGCTCAAGACGTCTTCCGTGAAAAGTCGGGCCGGCCGGCGTACGGATCACTCAATGACCTGCTGGCTGCGCAACGGGTCGAGGCGATCCTGATTGGCACACCCAACCCCATCCATCTGGCGAACATCTGTGAAGCGGCTCAAGCCGGTCTGCACGTCTCCGTCACCAAGCCCCTCTGCAACACCGTCCGCGAGTGTCAAGAAGCGCTCCGTGTTTGCGCCAGCCATAAACGCATCCTCCAGGTGAGCCACGAATACCGGTTCCGACCCTCCATTCGCAAAGCAATCGCCATTGCCCGAGCGGGGGAACTCGGCGCGCTTTCCCTGGTCACAGCGCATATAGGGTCAAACGGCGGCATTGCCGGACTGACTGCGACGGGAAGTTGGCGGAGCAAAGCGGAAAACGTTCCCGGCGGATGCCTGAATCTGCTGGGCGTTCACATGCTTGATGTCCTGAATGCCATTTTAGGCCGACCGGTCCGCGTCATGGCCAATCTGGCGAAGTTGCTGACCCAATCGGAGATCGAAGACACGGCGGCGGTCACGGTGGAGTACAAGAGCGGCAACATCGGCGTCCTCACTTCCAGTTACGCATCCGCCCACAGCGATTATCTCCACGTGTTCGGAACCGAAGCCAATCTCGTTGCCACCGAAAAAACATTGCATCGCGAGGCGCGGCGCGAAGCCGTTCCAATCACAGATATGCCCACAGTCGGAAGCGCTCAGGTTGTGGTTGAACAATTCTGCGACGCAATCCGATCTGGCAAGGCGATGGACACGGCCGGCGAAGCGGGCTTGCTCGCTGTTGCGATGTATGAAGCCGCCGTGCTATCAAGTCGGGAATGCCGTGGAGTGCTGTTGAACGAGGCGCTGTTTCCATGAAAATCGCTTTGCTTGGCATTGGCCATTTCCATTCGCCCATCTACGTGGGGGCAGTCAAAAAATTGGGACACGCGATCGTCGGTCTGCACGAGGATGACCCGAAGATTGCCGCTCTGAAACAGGAGAAGATCGGCCTGCCGGTGGGAACCGACCCGGCGGCGGTTTTGGATCGGGAAATTCCGGACTTTGTCATCTGCATGGGAAGCCACCGACGAATGCCTGAACTGCTGGAATTGGTCATCGGACGGGGCCTTCCGTTTCTCGTGGAAAAGCCGGCCGGCAGGAGTTCGACACAGGTGTTGCCGCTGGCGCAACAATGCGTCCAGAAGAAACTCTTCAATGCAGTCGCGTTCTGTTTTCGTTGGCACCCCGGTTTGCGTTTCATTCGCGACACGCTTGCCTCCGGCCAGGCAGGTCGGGTTGGCCGGCTTCATCTCCACTATTTCGCCGGACCGATTGCCCGCTACTCGCAGATGCACAGTCCCTGGATGTTGGATCCAAACGAAACAGGCGGAGGCAGCCTTCTCAACCTTGGCGTGCATTGTCTGGATATGCTGCATTTCCTGGGATTCTCGCCGGCGCTGGAACATGGATCGGGCACGTGGGCCATCCGACAAGCTAACATCGAGGACCTATCCACACTGGTGCTGCGTTGCGGAAATGCCTACGCCCTCGTCGAAAGCGGCTATTGTTGCGCATCTCCCAAGACCGGTTTCACTCTTTCCATTCTCGCCGAAAAGGCGAACATTGAGTTTCAACATGGAAAAGTCCGACTGAACCGGACGGATGGAACCATCGAACAGCAGGAGTTTGGCGATTCTGACTATCGCGAGGAGATGACACGGGACCTGCTCGACGCTTCCAGGAATGGAAATCCGTCGCCGGTGGACCTCAGCACAGCGATCAAGGCGCTGACGCTGGCGGATCAATTCTATTCGAACCTTCAACCGATCCGGTGATAAAATTCCGCGAGAGTCTTATCCCACTTCGTTGTCCCAAAAGTGCGGGCAAGCGTGAGAGCGGCGGCATCGATTTGATAGACAGTTTTTCCGCTATTGATGGGCCGGGTCGGCTCGTCTGGATTGTAGAGAATGATCCCCGCGTCGAGAAATTGGTGCACGGTCTGTCTTCTCACCGTTTCGCGAGAATTGGGCGCATATTTCTTCCCATAATGTTCTTCAAAGAAGCCCATCATTTGCGTGATGCCTTTCAAGGGAGCGGAAGCGTTACTCCACGCCTTGCGAGGGGTTAGGTCGAGCAACGCCAAGAGCGTTAGAGCCGAGCGCTCGTTTTGTTGCGCCCGCGGGAAGCCGAGCGCCTTCAGAATTTCCAGTGCTGCATCGATTTTATTCATGGTGTTTAACGGGTGATTGGACGTTTCAGCTTGTTGAAAGACGATCCTCTCAACCAAGTGGTCTATCTGTTGCTGCACTGTCAGCGAATCGCCGGTCTCTTGTCCAAGCGCTTCAAGCTGTTCGCGCGTCGGCAACGGCAGGGAGTAGAGGTCGGTCGCATTGACTTGTGTATGGCCGCTGAAAAGTCGGAAATACCGATCGAGCAACGTTGAATTAAGATATGCCGCAAGGCCTCTGGCTAAGTTCGCATCCAGCCCCATGCCACCGCAATGGATATAGTTAAGGTGATTCTCAATGCCGAGCAACTCGGTGAGCGTATCACCCTTGAAATGCACTGCCGCAACGACCCTTCTTCTCTCCTCTTTTGCTGTAAAACGCTTCACCAACACATAAGTGTCATTCGGGACGAACAAGTCGCGATGGTCTTCGACAACGGTAAGGGCATTGAACTTGGCTTTGGGGTTCGGCCACTGAATCCGGGATTGTTGCAGGTGCTGGGGATAAAGCAGCGGAGCGGTCTTGTCATTCGATTCGGCATGCAGAAGGTCGGTCGCGCGGAAATCCACGACCCGACCAGTTGACGCTGATAGTCCCAAATTGCTGAGACGCGTGGGCAGACACTGAATCCGCTGTTGAATCTCGTCGTCAATGCCATTTTCGACAATGCGAATGAACCGCTGTCCATCGTCTGGCAGGACCATCCGTTCATAACGTGTTTCATGGTACGCAACCATGTCTCCAGATTGGCCGCCTGATGTAAAAATTGTCACAGTCTGCGGCTTGATTCTCGTTTTGACGGCATGGATGATGACATTCTCCTGCAGGACATCGGCTTCATGGAAAGCCGATTTTCGCGACTCGAAAACGTGCAGGGACTTGATCGCCATCTCGTCCAGAAAGAATCTGCGAAACGGCGTATGATAAGGGCCGTTGCAGAAACTGCGGGGCGTGATCGCCACTAATTCGCCGGCTTCCGTCAGCAGTTTCACAACCAACCCAAGAAAAGCCGTATAGAGGTTGACAACCGGCAATCCTACGCCCTCAAGATGCCTTCGCTCCGCTGAATCTGTGGCAATTTTGCGGTAAGGCGGATTCAAAATCGCAACATCGTAAAGCTGGCGGTCACTGGCAAAGAGGTCATCCCGTAACGCCAGGCTTGCATCTGAAATGAAATCCGTGCGATGAATCACATGGGAAAAATAAACGCCCATTCCCGCAAGGTGTGTCTCGCAAAGTGCCAGGGTGTCATCCAAATGACCGGAAAGCGTTGAATCAATCTCGAATGCATCCACGTGAAGCGACGTCGGCCGCTCCTCGCTCTGAAGAATCCGCGCGACGACAGCAGCGGTCAACGACCCGATTCCAGCACCGGGATCAAGCAATCGAATTGAGGAACGATTCAATGACAGCCTGTCTGCCATCAACCTCGCAACGAAATGCGGCGTCAGGACTTGTCCCAACTCAGACCGCTTCTGGGGATCGAGATGTTCCGTCGTGGCCATCCGCGCAAGGTCAACGGTTTCACCCAAATCTGCCAGAGCGACATTTGCATCCATCGCTCTGAAATATGCCAGCGCGAGCCGGTCGGGGCAAGTCCGCGATTGGCTGCCGGCAATTCTGCCGGTGAATCTGTGCCGCAATCCGTTCTGAAGCATTAGCCTGGATATTTCACAATACCATTGTGAAATATCCACCCGAAGGGCCGAAACCGTCCGCCACGGGCGGAATGGCCGGGAGCATTTTCCGGGGGAATCCGTCCAATTCCCTCATGACGACCTTATCTCATCACACGGTACGGAGGCATGCTATGAACTTTTCATCGGGCCAATGTTGGTTGGTTTTTCTGGCGGGCGCGGTCGCCTGCAGCTTCGTTTTCTTTGCGGGCAATCCTGGTCTTGCCGCGACGGCCGCCACAAAGGATCTTGGCGGCGAGAAACGATTTTTGACGCACCTGAGCACCGACAAACCCATCTACCGGCCAGGCGAGATATTGCGCGTGCGCGGGGTGATTCTGCATGCCCAGGACTGCACTCCGCTGGATCATCCGGTTTCAGCCCTGATCATGGTCGAGGGTCCGAAAGGCGATACGATTGCCTCGGGAGTCGTTAATTCCGAGGATAGCGTCGTTGGGTTCGCCTGGACCGTGCCTGAAGAACAGGCCGGTGGAACGTACACCGTCCGGGTTTCGTTTCCGATTGAGGGATATGCGCCCGCAGAGCGGAAGTTCGACATCCGCGCCTATCGTGCCCCGCGGTTGAAGAGTCAGATCGTGTTTCTTCGCGATGGCTACGGACCGGGCGATACGGTGTCCGCTGCGTTACATGTGGAACGTGCGGAAGGCGGAGCGCCCACGGGCGCCCAGACGACCGTCATTGCCCGTGTGGACGGCGCGGAAGTGTACCATGGCAAGACCTCCGTGAATGCGCAGGGCAACTGCACGGCAGGTTTTTCGTTGCCCGCGCAAATCGAGCGCGGCGAGGGAACCCTGGCGTTCGTGATCGAGGACGGCGGCATCTCCGAGACCGCGACGAAAACGATCCCCATTTTGTTGCAGGCGGTGGACGTGTCGATTTATCCCGAAGGCGGCGACCTGGTCGCGGGTCTGCCGATGCGCGTCTATGTCGAGGCGCGAACGCCGGCGCATAAACCGGCTGACATCGCGGGGGTTGTTGTGGATGGAGAGGGAGCCGATGTTGCCGCGTTCCGCACCGAACACGAGGGGCGGGGCCGTTTCACGTTCACACCAGCCAAGGGCGGCAAGTACAACCTGCGAATCACCCAGCCCACCGGAATCAAGGCCGTCTATCCCCTCCCCGAACTGAAAGAGGACGGGGTCACGATCCGGGCGGTGGAGAATGTCACACCCAAGGACGAAGCAATCGCAATCGAGATCGGCAGCGCCACGGATCGAAAGGTATCGGTCACTCTCCGGCAGCGCGAAACCCAAGTAGCCGCGATCAAGACCCGCTTGAAGGCCGGCCGGATGCGCGAAGTGACGCTCACGCCGCCGTTGAACGCCGGTGGTATCCTGATCGCGACAGTCTGGGGCGAGGACGGAACGCCGCTGGCCGAGAGGCTTGTCTTCCGACAACCTGCCCGGACGTTGCACGTCAGCATCCGCCGCGAGAAAAAGACGTTCTGCCCGGGCGACCAGGGCAAGCTCACCGTCAAGACCACGGATGACGAAGGCAAACCTGTGGCGGCCGTGCTCGGCGTGACGGTGACCGATGACACCGTTCTGGAAATGATCGAGAAACGGGAGCAGGCGCCCCGGTTGCCTGCGATGGTGTTGTTGGAAAACGATGTCCAGGAACTGGCGGATGCCCACATTTATCTTGATCCAAAGAATCCCAAGGGCGCACTCGCGATGGACCTGCTTCTCGGAACGCAGGGGTGGCGGCGGTTTGCATTGGTTGACGTCAGCAAATTCGTCTCCACCCACGGTAGCGCCGCCCGCCGGGTGCTGGCGCTGTGTCAGCCGGAACCGATGAGGCTACGCGAGAGGGGAGCAGAAGTTATGAAAGAGGGATTTGAGCGGAAGGCGTTTGCTGAAGCGAAGGACCTGAAGTTACGCGCTGTCCCCGCCGCAGATCGCCCCGCTGCAATGCCTGCCGCCAAGCCTGCCGGTCCGAAGGCATCCTTCGCTCCGGCACAGGTGTTGGACGACAAGGATATGAGGATGGACGAAAAAGAAGGTAAAAAGCAATTCAGACGGGAGATGGCTCAAGAGATGGCCATCCGCAACGATTTCGCCGTTGTTCGCGTCTATGCGCACCCGGTGCGCCCCGACCGCAATCCGAACGATCGTGTTGATTTCACGGAGACACTTTTCTGGAACGCGGCGATCAAGACCGACGGAAAAACGGGCGAAGCGACGGTTGCATTTGCGCTCAACGATTCGGTCACCACGTTCCGCGTCCTGGCTGATGCCTTTGCAGCCAACGGCGCTCTCGGAGAAGGCGTGGGTGCAATTGAATCGGTCCAACCGTTTTACATCGAGCCAAAGCTGCCGCTCGAAGTTTCGACGGGCGACGTGATCCAGATGTCCGTGGGCATTGTCAACAGCCTGAACACTGCTCTCAAGGAGACCCGGATCGAAGCCCGTGCCGCCGGGGACATCACCATCGCGGACGGGGCGTCGTTCACCACGCCTTCGGCTTCACGCAAACGGCAGTTGATCCCGGTGACCATCGGCCTGCTCAAGGGCGGGGTGGATTTCATCGTTTCCGCACAAGCGGGTTCGTACAGCGACAAGGTCACCCGGCGATTGAACATCAAGCCGCGCGGTTTTCCGGTCGAGCAGACATTCGGCGGCATGCTGGGCGCCAACGCGACCGTCGCTCACACGATTTTGATGCCGGCGGAGGTGGTCGCCGGCAGCCTGACGGGTGAGGTCACGATCTATCCGACACCGCTTGCGAGCATGAACGAGGCGTTGGCGGCGCTGATCCAGGAACCGTGCGGCTGTTTCGAGCAAACCAGTTCCTCGTGTTATCCGCTGGTGATGGCGCAGCAATATTTTCTTTCGCACACGGGCGTGGAACCGCAACTGATCGAGCGCAGCCGCGAGATGTTGAACAAGGGCTATCAACGGCTCACCGGGTACGAGTGCAAGCAACGCGGGTACGAATGGTTCGGGGGCGATCCCGGCCACGAGGCGCTGACGGCTTACGGGTTGTTGGAATTCACCGACATGGCGCGTGTGCGCGACGTGGATGCGGCGATGCTGGCGCGGACCCGTCAATGGTTGTTGGCCCGGCGCGACGGCAACGGAGGTTTCAAGCGGAATGCGGGGGCCGCCGACAGTTTTGGCCGCGCCCCAACGGAAACCACGGATGCGTACGTCGTTTGGGCGTTGATCGAGAGCGGCGAGAAAGGGTTGGCGAAGGAGGTCGGCGCGATCGCCAGCCGGAGCGCGGCGGGCAAGGACAGTTACATCACGGCCCTGGCGGCGAACATCCTGCACCTCGACGGAGACAAGAGCGGCGCAAAAAAACGCATGGATCAACTTGCCGCGCGTCAGGTTGCCAACGGTTCCGTGGAGGGCGGGCAGACGAGCATCACTCAAAGCGGCGGCGAAGCGTTGACCATTGAAACGACGTCGTTGGCGGCGTTGGCTTGGTTGCGCGACCCGGCTTACGCGGCCAATGTCGAGAAGGCAATGAACTTTCTTGCGCAATCGTGCAAGGCGGGACGGTTCGGTTCCACGCAATCCACCATCCTCGCCCTGCGGGCGATCAACGCCTACGACAAACAACGCGCCGGTCCCAGGGCCGATGGCAAAGCTCGCGTGTTCGTGGATGGACAATCGGTGGGCAGCGCGGTCCCGTTCGATCCAAAAACACAAGGCGCGATCAAGCTGCCTGACATCGGCGAGTTGCTGACACCGGGCAGGCACAAGATCGAGGTGAAAATGGAAGGCGGCGGCGACATGCCGTATTCCGTGGCGGTGAAATACAACACGGCCCGGCCCGTTTCATCGAAAGAGTGCAAAATCGCGCTGAAAGTCGCGTTGACCGACCAGCAGGTGACCGAGGGCGGCATCACCGAGGCGAATGTCTCGGTCGAGAACCTCGGCGCGGAACCGATCCCCACCCCCGTGGCGATCATCGGCATCCCCGGCGGTCTCGAACCGCGGCACGATCAACTGAAAGAACTGGTCAAGGCCGGCAAGGTGGATGCCTACGAAGTGATCGGCCGGGAGGTGGTGTTTTACTGGCGCGGATTGAAAGGCGGTCAGCAGGTCAACCTGCCGCTCAGCCTGATCGCGGCGATTCCCGGCGCCTACACCGGTCCCGCCAGCCGCGCATATCTCTATTATACGGACGAATTCAAAAACTGGGCCGATCCCTTGCAGATCACGATCACGGCAGACTCCAGATCGTAGCTGACGACGGAACGCCTGCTCCATTCCTCGAACCTTCGAGATGTCAACGCATGAAGAATGTGAATCCATGGCGGAAATTATTCCGGGGGACCATGAAGTTCCTCCAAAATGCGCTTGCTGCGCGGCTCACAATCGGGGATGGAAAGACATGGCCGAGATCAGAGATTGGATTTGGATTTTGGGCGCCTGTTTGCTGCCGGCTTATTTTGTCGGTTCAATTCCTTG
>JACQHZ010000359.1 GCA_016198745.1 Verrucomicrobiota bacterium | reverse complement strand
GACGAAAGATCGTGTCGCGAAACACGCCGCTCACCGAGAGAATCGGTCCGACTTTCTCCTGGATGAACTGCCGGGCAAATGCGACACCGGGGTCGTGTCGTTTCATCGATCCGACCTGGAGCTTCAGGTTGGTCTGGCGGACGATGCGAAGCAGTTCCAGGCATTCGGCGGAGTTGGCGCCGAGCGGTTTCTCAACAAGGACATGCTTGCCCGCTTTGAACGCGTCAACGGCTAGCGGCACATGAAACGGATCGGGCACGGCGAGGATCACCGCATCAATCGGGGCATCCTCCAGAAATTTGCGGTGATCAGTGTACAGATGAGAAACGCCCATGCGCCTGCCAACGGCCTGGAGCAAATCGTCTGCGCCATCGCAGATCGCCGTCAGCCGGACGTGGCGCGCGCGCGCCAACGCGGGCAGGTGCGCAAACTGGGCAATCGCGCCGCAGCCGATCAGGCCAATACGAAGGGTGGAGTTCATCGGACGGTTTCCCATGGTTACTTTCCGGCATACCAAAAACTGCGCCGCCAGAAGTGGGTGCGGAGCTGCTGTTCGAGTTCGTCACTCATCGGTGGGAGCGACCCGACGCGGCAGTTCAGTTCCGCCTGTCTTTCATTGCGAATGCCGGAGATGACGGTGGAAACGGCGGCGGGCTTGAGCGCAAACTTGATTTCATAACAGGATCAATGCTGTCAACGGGGTCGAGGTTCGACTGAGTAAGCGCCATTACCGGTTTTCAACCGGTTCTCGAAGGTGAAACCCAGCGGCCCAAAAGTCACTTGCATGGTTTCCAATCCCTGCTTGATGAACATCAAATCCGCGCCGTAGCACAGCAGGGAGGCCCCAAGGTCGAGACATTCCTTCGCCATGTCCGCGCTGAAGACGAGGGTGCCGAATCGCTTGCCCGCCGCAATGGCGTCCCGGGCCGCCCGGGCGCGCGCCTTGCGAAGAATGGGATTCCTGAAATCACCCGGGTTGCCGCTGAGAACCGAAAAATCAGCGGGGCCAAAAAAAACGACATCCACCCCTTCCACCTCGGCTATCGCCCGGCTCTGTTTGACCGCCTTGGGCGACTCCACTTGGATGACGAGAAAAGTTTCCCGGTTGGCGAACTCGACGTATTCCCCCATGTTCATCGATCCGTAGGGTTGATCCATATTGGAGCCCGAGAAGCCCCGCTCACCCAAGGGAGCAAACTTGGCCCACCGGACCACTTCCCGGGCTTCCGCCGCGTTATCGCACCGGGGATACATGATCCCTTGGGCCCCCGCCTCCAGCAGTCGCCCCATGAGCATGAGTTCGCCCTTGGCCATGCGCGCCATCACGTCGGACACACCCACCCGTGTGGCGCGGATCATCCGGCTCAAGGTCTCAATGGAAGTGGGCATATGTTCGCTGTCCATCCAGATGCAGTCAAAGCCCATCAGGCTGGTCATTTCGGAGATCGAACCATCCGTCAGCCCGCAAACGGTCGCCATCGCCGGTTTCCCCTCCGCCCAACGTTGTCGAACTCGGCTAAATCGCATATCTATTTCGTGGTTGAAGTAATTAAATTGGTTGTTTAGCCCGGATTTTTCACGCTCAGGGAGAAACGCATTCCAGAGTGTTGTAGGGCATGCGGCCCCGCCTGTTGTCATTACACACTCTGGCAAGCTGCCCTACAATTTTCGTTCGAGTGTGAAATATGCAAGTTAGGGGAGGTGGATTGCACGGCTGAATCGGATGCCGGGTCCGTCTGCTTGAAACAATAAGGATTGACGCCTCCGGTGGCATTGGAGGACGAACGCCGCGCAAATTTTTGGGCTTGCGAAACAACGTCACCCCCACACTCACGACAATCCCAGTGTGACGTACGTTTGTGACCGACGGTCCAGAGATACCCGTGGGGTGACTGCCATCTTTTCGCGGGGTTTTGGTCTGCGGGCAACCACTTCCGGTCATCGCTGCTTTTCCTTTGTTCATCACCGATACTGTGACATACGATGAACAAGCCGTCGAAGATGTAAATTGCGGTGATATTTATTGACCAGTCGGGATCAAGTCAACCCCTGTAAGACGGAAGAAGACACACTTGATTAAAAGACGGGATGTCCCAACAAATTGACTTCACCCGCGAAACGCAACCGCACCGGCCCCAACAATCCCGAGACCGTTTGCCCTTCGAATACATACTTGGACGGAATGCCCACGCTGTAGTGATTCGCCAGGGTGTTATAGACAACCACCTCCAGCCGGTTGCCGCCCTTCCGCGCCTGGCCTGTTACGTCGAATCGCCAAGGCCGGCCAAGACCAATGCCCACCACCTTGCCGTTGAGGCGCACATCGGCCGTGCCGCCGACCCGCCCCAGTTCCAAAAAAATCCTGCCCGCAAGATGCTGTTTCTCCAGCGCGAACTCCTTGGCATAGATTGCGCCCCCGGAGTAGCTTTCCAGCGCATGCTCGCACCAGTCGCCCAGAGATATGCAGCCGTCCTCGCACTCGAACGCCACCGGTTCCGGAAGCGCCGCCCCTGCATAGCACCCGGGCTTCATCTCGACCCGCAGCGCCACCTGAGAAACGTCCTTGATCGCGCATTCCAAGTCAATCCTGCCATCATGGATTTCAACCGCCTGCCCATTGATCCACGCGGCTGCGTCAACTGCATCCAGCGTCAGTTTCATCGAGCGAATGCCCGGTGGCGCCTCGAACCGATACCAGCCCACCCGTCGCTTTGCCGCCGGCATAATATCATAGGTCAACCCGGTCGGCTCCAGAAACCACCGCAATCTGGGAATGGGCGGCCGCCCCGCCGAGGGGTTTGCCGCGGAGCGCAGGAACACCGCGTAACCCCAAACCTTTTCTCCTCGTAGCTGCACCAGCCTGATCGCCACGGTGTTCTGGCCGGCCTTCAGCCGGACTCGCATCCGCGCATCGGCGTTGTCTATATCCAACGATTCCTTTGCCGCAGTCCATCCGAACGGCTGGCCGCTCCGTTCCTGGTCTCTTTTTTTCTCCGCTCCCGACGGAATCTCCAAGGCCACTTCGGATTGATCGCTTCGCCTGGTCCAGACCGTTGAATCCGAGGCCACTTCCACCCCGTTAATCCACACTCGCGCAGGGAAACGCTCGGATCCGCCCAACACGAAATCCCACTCTCCGTCCCTGGGGGCAACTACGGTTGTGTAAAGGTAGCGAACCGCGTCCTTGGACGCGTTTAGGCGATCAAATACGAGGAAACGGTCAGAGACGCCCGTCAAGCCGTTCTGCCGCTGCTGGTGAACATCCTTGGATTCGTGCCCGTACTGCGTGGAGAATTCGTAGCGCGTCCAACCCGTCTTGCCTCCGGGCGCGTCATACCGTTTGACCGGATTGACCGCCCCCGCGCGGACATCGCTCATCAATCCTTCAGGCTCTGCCCCTTCCACAAACGGACCGGCGACATGCCAGTAGGGGCCGAACGAAAACGTGTGCTCACTCCACGCGGAATCATCGAAATCTTTCTTGCTCCATCCCAGTTTGTTGCCGGCTGCATCCGTTTCCTCGGCATATTTGAACCGTCGCGCTTCCGCGCCAATTTTCGCGCTCGTCGCCGGATACCGGTAATCACCCCATCGGTTATCCCTGGTTGAGACCAAGCGGAATTCCCATTGACCATCGAGGGCAATTTCTCCCGGCGGATCGTCAATCCTGCCTGCTGCCTTGTACTTGCGTCCCTGAAATTCAACCCGGGCAGTTTTTTTTCCGCCGGTCATGGCGTAGCCCCGCACCCGCACGCGGTCTTTTCCCGCTTCCGCAGACGTCACCACGGTCAGATTATCTTCGACCACGGCGGGCAACGGGTCCGACCGGCGGAAGCCCACGATCACGGCCTGATTTGCCTCCAGGGTTAACCGCAAACTGGTTCGCTCTCCTTCCCGCTGGAAGCGATGGCAGGGGGTCACCTTCCCGGTGAAAGCGTCCCAGATGCTCGGATGGCCTTCGCTTCTGAGGCTAATCGCCAGATTGCGGGCCTCGGAGCGCGCATTATGGATGAAATAGACATCCATATCGCCAATCTTCTTGTGAAGATGGAGCACGTCCCGCTCCGAGCAACGCACGTCCGGCTGGATCGCCGATGACACGATGAGTCCCAGGTCCGCTGCCGCCAAACCGGTTTGCTTGTTTTGCTCGCCCGGCATGAACACGGCCACGCCGCCGGCTGCGTTTCTTTGCGTGCGGATGCTGTCGGAGAAATGCCCTTCATGCACGCGCGGATACTCCCATGTCCGGTGGGTGTAATTGTCGCTCGATGTAATGCCGAAGACATGCGACAGCAACGCGCGCAGTTCGGGATCATCCTGTCCGCGTTCCGCGGATGAGTTCGGCAGCCGCCGGAAGGCGATCACGGCGCCGCCGCCGTCGTAGAACTCCTTGATCTTGCGAAGGGTGTCCATTCGAATGGTGGTCAAAGGCGGAAGCACCACCGCCCGGAACTCGATCCCGGAGACCGCCAGCGCGCCGCCCCGCGCCTCCGCGCGACAAAGCGTATCATCATCCACCAGATCGAAATCTATGTTGCGGGCGTACAGGCTCTCGGCGACGTTGTTGGTTTCGCACGCGCTGATATCGGCTTCCAGCTTGTAGCGGTTGCCTTGAAGAGAATTCGCGTGGAGGGTGGTGGTGGGAAACAGAATGGCCGCGTCGGCAACATGCGCGCCCTGACTCAGAATGTAACTCAGCCTGCGCACATACTCGCTGTAGGCCTGGTAATGCGCCCAATGCGGTTGAAACACAAGCTGCTCCGGCGGGACCCATTCGTACCATCCGCTTCCCAGGCTGTAGCTGCCCAGGTGGGGCATAAGCAGGTTGAGGCCATAAGCGTAATTCTCGTTCGTCCAGGCCAGGCCTTGCTCAAGGGTCATTCCCCAGCCGGCGCCCCAATAGGTGCAGACCGCCGCGCGTCCTTTCTTGTAGATATGCGCCGCCGAGCTGCTGAGCTTTGCGTCGAAGAAGCGCCGCCTCGCCGGTATTCCCTTATCCGTCTGGGGATCCTCACAACCGGGAAATGCATAGTGGCGTAGTAGCCGGAAAACATCGCCGTAGTGGCCGGTCATGGACAGCACGTCCTGTCGCCCCCAGAAAGCAACCGTGCCCACGACCAGGTCTCGTCGCTTAAACCAATCGGATACAACCTGGAACACGTTCTCTTCCAGAAGTTGCGCGAGCACTCCATGATAATCGCACCGAATCCTGGCGGTATCTCTGCCGACATCGCGGAATAGCGCAACCAAATGTGGGCGGGGATCGTAACCCCTGGATGCCGTGAATCGCTCCAGCAGCAAGGGGGAATATCTTAGCACTCCCGACAGCGTGATGAACTCGTCTTGAATCATTCCCCTGAACGTGGCGCCAAGGAATTCGCGAAGGTGGTCCGTATAGCCCTGCCACAAAGCTTGCATCCAATCCTCCACCACGGCCCGGTTGAGAAAATCCAGACCGCTCGTTTTGCTCGTGACCACGGATACAAGCCACCCGGCTTCCGGTGCAACCCAAACGATCTCGTTGCTCTTGAGCAGATGAAGCAGATCCTGCCTCGTATTCGCATCCAGCCTGCCTGCCGTTTCTCGATGGGCCACGGCGCACACCACTTCTTCGCCGTCAGGAATTGCCAGCTGCAGCTCACCGGGCCGCTCAGATACCTTCTCGTGGATCGCCAGGACTTTTCCCGCGCGAGCGGGATCCGCAGCGGAGGCGCCCAACACCTCCTTGTTCCACGTCGTATGCGCCTTCGCCCAATCCGAGAAGTACGCATGCAGGCCCAGGCGGCGGTGTTCCGCAACAGAGTGCCGGAACAACTCCCACCATTCGCGAGTGCGATAGCCGGGAACCAACGCATACGGTTCATCACCGACATATCGCGCGTAAAAAAACGTCCCTGCGGCCCCCTTTGCCTTGAACTCCTCCAGTTGCCGGGTAATTTTTTCTCGCGAGACCCTTTCGCCTTCCCACCACCAACCGGCGTAGAAACCGTACTCATCAGGCGGAGATTGAAATTGTTCCCGAAGCGATTTCGGAATATCCCGGCAGGGATCGCACCCGGCAGGTTGTTGAAAAAGCGCCTGTAGCGGCGCTCTTTGAGCGCCGCCTCCCCTCGGCGGTCGCAGACCGCCGCTACAGTCTTTCGAGTTTTTCAACAACCTGCCAGTCTTCATAATGGTGTTGTGACTAATGCGCGGCTTTGAGCGCATATTCACGGAACAAACGCAAATACACCTGGTAGTCCTTAAACGATACGCCGGGTGGCGTCTGATGATCACAGCCCAGGATCACCCCGCCCTGTTTTGCCAACGGCAACAGCCGCTCGAATTCGGCCCGCATCGCGTTTTCGCCCTTGAACATGGTCATCTTATCGAAACATCCGATGAAACGCATCCCGGGATAACGCTGCCGCATCTGGATGGCATCCACGCCGGCTTGCCGTTCCAGAGGCAGCATGCCTTCCACGCCGGCGGATTGGAACCATCCCATCGGACAGGTGATGTCCCCATCGGAGTCAACGAGGATGAGAATGCCGCGCTCCTTGAGGCGAGGAAGCAGTTTCTCATAGTAGGGCTTCATATACTCGTCAAACATCGCCTTCGACAACATGGGGCCGTGGTTGTAGCTCATGTCTTCCGCAAAAGAAATAAAGTCGGGAATGCAGATCGAGCAGACCTCATCGAATATTTTAAGATGATATTCCAGCAGATCGGCATTGATGGCGTGGATCAGGTCCGGCTGGTCAGCCAACGCATACAAATGCTCTTCGATGCCGAGCAGGTCCCTGGCAAAAAAGAAATATCCCATGGGTTCGCAAAAGATGACGATCTCACCGTCCTTCTGTGGTTTGATCTGGCTGCGCCACCAGTCGCGATCGACAACCGGCCATGGGTAGAGATGTCGTCGCACCCTTCGGTAATCGTCCACGTTGGCAATCTCGCCCACCTCCTTTTCGAGTCCTTTCGGCGCCGCCGAAAGCCCCTGCGGATAGTTGAGTTCGTAGATATCCATCCCGAAATACCGGTTGATCCGATTTTGAGACTGCGCATCGCCGGGCATTTGGGAACCCGCCTCGCCGGGCATCAACGATTTCGGCAACCCCTCCTCGAACCATGGACCAATGGTCTTGTCCCACCAGGGCGCCCATTCAAGAATGGGAAGGCGGTCAAAGGGCTTGAGGTTCATTACCGCATGGAACCGTTCGCGCGTGGTCATCGTGTCTTTTTGCATCTTGATTTTCTCATTTGCTCACAAACGCTCCTGGGGCATCCCCATCAGATCCGCGAGCTGGCCGAGTTCTTTGCACACATCGCCCCGCGCCGTGATGGCGTGATGCGGAACGCCGGCTTTCGTCAGCAATTCGACATACTCCTTGATCGGACGCCCGACGCGCACGAAGGCATGCGTGTCGTGAATAGGAAGCGGCGCCAGGTCCAGGATTTCGCCGCCGCTGATCATCATGCGCCAGCCTTTGGCGTCCTCGATAAAATGCCCAATCGTGCACGGACCGGGCGCGGGAACCAATTCGAGGCTGCAGCCCGTTCCCTCCAGTCCCCATTGCTCGGCAGTGGGCGTCAATTTGGGCGGACTGCCCTTGCGCGCCTGCGAGGGATCGCCAAAGCCGTGGCCGAGCAGCATCCATCCGTTGCGCTCGACATCGAATTCACTCCACTCCAGAAAGAAAGCGGTGTTGCCCGTCAGGTGCTTGAGGATTTTCATCATGATCAGGCCGATCACGTCGCCCTCGGTCACGCCGGGGCATATCCCTTCGCGATGCAATTCCGAAAGACCCAGGTAAGGCGTGGTCTTCAGCCTGGCTTCAAGAAAATGCTGGCAAAGAAGCGCGACGCCATCGAGACGGAAGCGATTGACGAGCCGCTTGAGCGCCACGGCGAGGCAGGCCGCTTTCTCCAGGTCGGGTTCGCCCACGCCGTCAATCTGGTACGCGCTCCGGGCGTGCCGGATCATGGCGCGCACGTCGGGATCGCGGGCCGGCGATTGTTCCCACTGCCTTAAGAGGTGATCGATCTGGATGTTCACGACCTCTGGACCGAGCGATCCTTTGACCTTGGTCTTGTCGAACTCAAAATCGAACATGCCTCGGAAGACATTCCCGATCACGCCGATGGTCATCGTCTTGAGTTGCTTGTGGATCGTGACCACCTCGATGTAGCGATCGATCTGGCGATAAGCGGCATCGTCATGAATGCTGCCCGCGACCACCTCCAAATGCCCATAGGTGTCCATCTTGCGGAAGCCCGCGACGAGTTGGACGAGAGCCATCACGCCGCTGTTGCGCAGCACGCCTTCGTAGGTGTCCTTGAAATCAAACCGATCGCGCGATTGCGACGCGAACAACAGCAGCGGCACGCCCGCCAGATGCGTGAGCGTATGCTGGATATAGACATCGGGAACGTACGTGCGATAGGCCAGGATCAACAGATCAATCTGCTCGTCGCGAAAACGGCGGCCCGCCTCATCGGCCGAGTCGATGGTGTCCACCAGGGGAGGGCTTACCACAGTGTGTTTTGCGGAGAGACGCCGCAAAACGATTTCGCCGTCCTGTTCCACCTTCTGTTTGAGGCCGGGATACATCCGCCAGAATTCAAAGTAACCTCCGGTCAACAGGCCGATCTTGAGTTTCTTTCGCGAGCGAATGCGGTCGGCAGAAAGGAGATCGCCAAAACTGTCTCCGTCGGCCACCTCAAAAGACTGCGGGTTGGATTTGGTTTCCATCGTTGTCATGGTTGTTTCCTTCGATTCATAGTAGGACAGGCATCCTGCCTGTCATCTGCTGGCAAGGAGACAGGCCACCCCAGAGGGGTGACAGGCAGGATGCCTGTCCTCCATTTCCGACAAAATATTGGTTCATACGAATGGCCAGGTTGTTAAACCATGTACCCCGCCAGATAGCCGCCGTCCACCACCAGCGCCGTGCCCGTGACGCCCGCCGCCGCGTCGGAGGCGAGGTACAATGCCGCCTGCGCGATCTCCTCCGGCCGCAGGAATCGTCCAATGGGGACATGGGCGCGTTCGAGTTTTTCCACGGCGGCGGGATCGGGGAACGCGTTGATCGCCTTCCACATCATCGGCGTCTCCACCGCGCCGGGGGCGATGCAATTGACGCGAATGTTGAACCGCGCGTAGTCGAGCGCAAGCGATTTGGTCAGCAGGGCCACCGCGCCCTTCGAGGCGACATAGGCGGCGCTCATGGGCTGGCCGAGGAACGATTCCACCGAGGCGGTGTTGAGAATGCAGCCGCCGCCCTGGCGTTTCATGTGCGGCACGACGTGTTTCACCCCCAGGAAAATGGACTTGAGATTCACGGCCATGAGCCGGTCCCACTCGGTTTCGCTCATGTCTTCGAGGAATTTGGCGAGAAACATGGCCGCATTGTTGTGCAAGATGTCAATGCGACCGTAAGCCTCAATCGTCCGCGCAACGGCGGCCTCGACCTGCGCGGCGTTCGAGACGTCGGCGTGGACGGCGATTGCTTTATTGCCGGCTTGAGTGATCCGTTGGACGGTTTCCGAAGCCCCGGCATCGTCCAGGTCCGCAACAACCACGCGCGCGCCCTCGGCGGCGAACAATTCCGCAGTAGCCCGCCCAATGCCCGAGGCCGCGCCGGTGATCAATGCAATCCGGTTCTGGAGTTTTGTATGGTCACGCATATTTTCCGGCATGGTTAAAAGGTTCCGGGTTCACGGTTCAACGGTTGGGGTTTTCAGATTCAATTCGTTCAACCGTGAACCCCTGAACCGTTGAACTTTG
>JACQHZ010000358.1 GCA_016198745.1 Verrucomicrobiota bacterium | reverse complement strand
TCCGAAAACTCATCATTGCCGCTCAATTCCAAGACCGAATCTCAACGCTCCTTCAAAAGTGCGATAAACCAATGCAGCGAAATGTAGTGAAAAAGTCTTGCCACCTCGACCGTTTTGTGTCAGGTTTACTCCCGAAATCGGGGAATCATACAAAATCCAACCGAGTTTTGTGATTATAGGAATTGCGCCATCGTCCGACTTGCGGTAGAGTCCCAGCATGACATCAGCAGAGCTCAAGGAACTGCCCATCACGGAGAAAATCCAGATCATGGAAGTCCTTTGGGAGGACCTCCGTGAGCGATTTGACCGGATGGACTTGCCGCAGGCGCACAAGGACCTTCTGGATCAACGACGTTCGCGGGTGGAGGAGGGTACCGCTAAACTCCTCGATTGGGATGCGGTCAAGTCCACTATTGGAAGGGCATGAACAGCATCCGAATTTCCGATGAGGCCCTTCACGACCTCAACAACGGATTCCTGTTCTACGAGGTCCAGCAGAGCGGTCTGGGGACTATTTCGCGAGTTGCTTGCGTGCCGACATCGAGGGCCTGCGTGTCACTGCGGGCGTGCATCACATCGTTTACCGCGACTACCATCGCCTCCTGAGTCGTGTCTTTCCCTACGGCATTTTCTATACCCATCAGGGCAACGATGTCGTGGTCTGGGCGGTGATCGACTTGCGCAAGGACCCGGCATGGATCCGCGACAGGTTAAGCAAATGAGGATCGAACCAGTCGATTCAGCAAATGGCCGCCCTACGGGCCGTCATTGCTGATCTCGTTCGTTGGACGATTTTTATGAAAACTTTATCCACACAAGATCAAGACGACGCAAAAATAAAATCTCTGTTGAAGGATGTTGATCGACGTGCCAAGTTACTTGAGACTGCTGAGAGGCGGCCCAGTCCATTCCTTCAGCTTTTGACATGCTTCTTGGCAGCTATATGCTTATACCTTTATTCGGACATTATAGATCAACAGCGGTTTGCTCTGTTTTTCATTGTTATATTGCTTGCTGGATTGATCGAGACCCACACGAGAATCAACAATCAGCGTATTGATGCGTTGATCAAGTTACTCGGTGATGAGAAATTATCGAGCAGCAAATCTGATCATTGCTGAAATTTCGTCCAACCCACTCACCTGGGGTAGTCCGGCGAGAATTTTATTGAAAGTCACAGTCCCAGACTGTCTGCATACGCAAAGAGGGCGGGAGCGCCCCCGGTGTGCAGGAAGATCACCGTCTGATCCTTCCGCCACTTGCCTTTGCGAATGTCGGCAACAAGGCACGCCAGCCCTTTGCCGGTATAAACCGGGTCGCAAAGAATGCCCTCTGTTCGGGCCAGCAGCTTGATCGCCTCAAGCCCTTCCGGGGTGGGCTGCCCATAACCCGCTCCGAGAAAGGCGTCCGTCGTATGCACGTCGGAACGGCCAACGCCCGCCTTCAGCCCCAGATGTTTCTCGGTATCGCGCGCAATCTGCACAAAGACCTTCACCGAATCGCCGCCAAAGATCACCGTGTCAATGCCGTAAATCGGAAACTTCGCCTTGAGAAACTTTGCGCCCACCAGCGCGCCCGCCTGCGTGGTGTCGGAGGACGTCATGTAAAGCGCATCCGCCTGAATCCCGCGTTCAGCCAGTTGTTCCCACAACTCCGCGAAACAATGCACGTACGCCGCTGCGTAAAGCCACAGATGCTGGTTGCTGCCGGCGCGC
This sequence comes from Verrucomicrobiota bacterium, assembly GCA_016198745.1. Lineage (GTDB taxonomy): Bacteria > Verrucomicrobiota > Verrucomicrobiia > JABWAM01 > JABWAM01 > JACQHZ01. Next base: position 12,200 of record JACQHZ010000358.1, on the reverse strand, counting down.
GCAATGTAGGGATTGCGCCCCTCCGTGCGAAGCTTCTTCGCGCACGCGACAATCCTTTTCCGTTGAATCGTCCAGTCGCCATCAATGATTTCGACCTTGGCGCCGCACAACACATCGATCAGATAACTCCCTTCCAGTTTCCGTCCATCCTGCGGCCGAACCTTGCGGAGCATGAGGTGCAGGGGAATGTTGAGCTTCGCGCAGGCGGCGGAAAGTTGACGGCAATAATTCGACTGCACCCCCGCCCCGGCGATGATGCAATCGTGTTTCGTCTTCTGGATCACATAACCCAGGACGTACTCGAACATGCGCGTCTTGTTGCCGCCGAAGGCCAGTCCCGATAAATCGTCGCGCTTGATAAAAATCCGGGGGCCGCCCAGCGTCTTGCCCAATCGCGGCGCCTCATCCAGCGGCGTCGGGAATTGCCCCAGCGCGACGCGCGGCAGCCTGTTCAACGCCGTCCAGAGTTGATTCAACGGAGAAGTTGCGTGTTTCATCGTGATGCGCATTGTGCTATTCTTTTCAGCCGCCACGCAACCTCAAACAATGAATTGGCGATCCCTGAATTGCGGCTCGCCGCACCATCATCCTGCATGAAAACCTTTCCCGTATCCGATCACAAGGAGGCCCTGCTCCGGCAGCGAATGGCGGCGTTGGGCGTGTGTGAGGAGGAAATCGAGGAAACCTTCGTCCGGTCCGGAGGCCCCGGCGGGCAGAAGGTCAACAAGAGTTCCTCATGCGTCATGCTCCTTCACCGTCCCACCGGCATCCAGGTGAAATGCCAGGTGACGCGCTCGCAGCTTCTTAATCGGTTCCTCGCGCGACGCCTTTTGCTCGACAAGATCGAGCAGCGCCAGAAGGGATTCGTCGCCGCCGAGCAGGCGCGCGTCGAAAAAATACGGCGACAGAAACGCAGGCGCTCGCGGCGTGGGAGAGAACGCATGCTCGAAGCCAAAGCCCGACAATCAGAGAAGAAACGACTCCGCGCCAACATCCCCTTCCAGTGAGAAACGTTCAGCAACTGCTTCCGACAAACTCTTCCAACCGAACTGCGCGATTTTCACGCGCGGAAGCCTGCATGGCCAGGGCGACTTCAATCGCCCGGATGCCCTCGCGCACGCCAACCTCCGGCGGCCTGCCTTCGCTTCGCCGTTGAAGGATGTCCTGCGCCTGCCAGAAAATCCCGAGATTCTCCTTCGTGACGGGATCCACGGGCGACGTCGCGGGAATCCGCTCCGCCTTTCCCCGCAACGGACAAAGCTCCACGTCCGTCAAGTCGCGTTCCACCATCAGCCCCGCCCGATCGCCCAAAATCCCGCGTCGCGAGATATCCACGGCGCTGGCCCAGCTCAAATCCAAGCGCCCAAAACCGCCGCCGCGAAATTTCATCACGGCGCTCATGGAATCGTCAAAGTCCGGCGGATTGATGACCGCGCAGGCGCGTTGCGCGAACACCATCTCGATTTCACCGCCGACCCAGAGGAGAAAATCAATCTCATGCACGCCGACCTCGACCGTCATCCCCCCCGATTGCGCGGGGTCGAGCCGCCACGGCGGAAATTGCTCGCGCGGATAATTCCCGATCCGTTGCGACCACACCGACACGAACGCGCCCAAGGCGCCTTCCACAAAAAGGTCGCGCGCCTTCCGATAGGCCGGATAATAACGATTGCTGTGACCGACAGCGACAAATCTGCCGGATGCCCCGGCCGCCTGCGAGATCGTGCGCGCGGACGCGATGGAAAGCGTCAATGGTTTCTCGCAGAAGACCTCGCGTCCCGCCCGCAACGCCGCCGTGATTTGCGGCTCGTGCAGCGCCGGCGGCGAACAAATCCAAACCATGTCCGCCAGTTCCACCGCCTGCTCGAACGACTCTGCAGCGCGTGTCTCATGGGTTTGCGCGAGTTGAACGGCGCGATCGCGTACGGCGTCGAAAATGGCGGTCAAACGCGCACCCGGAATCCGTCTCAAGGCGCGCGCGTGTTCCGCGGCGATCCACCCGGCGCCGATGAGGGCGATGCGAACAGGTTTTAACGAATCGGTCATGCACAAGTGCTATCGCAAACGCCGTCGGATGGCAAGCCGGGTGTGCGACTAGCGGCCTTCATAAGTTAGAATGATGATGAATCTGACAAGTTTTCCACGCATTCAAGCCATGCTATAGGCGGGGTCGCTGACTCCGCCGGGATGGAGAGGCGGCCTCAACGAAGCCACCTACAACATCTCGTCGGTTTGAGGCGTGGCTTCGCTAGATGAACTGCAGATTTGACGGGTGGCATCCGCCGCGGTGATGCTCCTGCCCGCGGGACCAGCCGGGGACACCTGTACCACATTTCCCAGACAAAGTTTTGCCTATAAAACGGACTTCTTGAAAGAGGGCGGACAGGCACAATTTTTTCCACACCGGCAATTCGGACAACAATCACGGCGTTTGCAATCTTCCGTCCTATTGTTCGTGTCGTGCCTGTTTTCCGCTTCGCACACGCTTCCAAACCCGCCCGCACTCCTCCCAAATCCGCCAGCCCCCTTTCCGAACCTGCCGGCACCCATGGCGTGAGCAACCGTGGGGCTCCTCATAAATGAAGATATCCCTTGTGCCAGGAGCAATGGATCACGCAGAGGCAGATCAATATCTATGGGCTTTGAAATCGGAACTGCAATGCGCGGTACAATGAAAGGCGGAGGACTCATCGTCATCGAGGCAGCCAGTTGCATGGAAGTCTCCCTGATTGCCTTTTCGCTATGGATCGGTTCTTGAGTATTCTCCGGACGCACAGCACGGACGATTCCAAAGGAATTTCCAATGAACCCAAGGGGGTCGGCTTGTTGTGCCGGTGGAATGACCCAAATAGCCAGCAACAAAATCAAAGCAACGTGGATAAAAAATGATAAAAAGAAGAATTTATTCTGGTGCATGCATTGCCACCAATGTCCCGCGGTCTGGTCGAAAAAGACATTCCACCTTTCCAGAATTTTTCCTGACATCACACCCTCCTCGTCAAGTCACGGCGCTTTGATTTCACTTTGAGTGAACGCGCGGATGGGTTTTCCGGAGGCGTCAACCAATCTCGCGTTTAAGAAGACCAGCATCTTGTGCTCTTCGTCTTTATGGTCTTTTTGCTCCGTTTTGAACGGGTCGAAGACCCCCAGGAGCATCGTGGCGCCATCCAATAAAATAATGCTTGTCGTTACGGATCGCTTTTGGAAGTCCGGGTGTTCAATCGTTAGCGGCTGGTCCATGCCTTGAACATGCACCACGGATTTTCTTGTGGGTTGCACGAGCGCCACACTCTCAAACGAGAACGTCAAGCAGGTGATTGTGTAGAGATCGGCGGAAACACAGGGCTTGCAATCGAGAATCAGCCCCACTTCTCGGGTGGCTTGGACCGGTTTTGCAATCCCCTTCTCAACGGCATAATCGGTAACATAGGAGTATTCAGTTATCGCCCGTTGCCGGGCAGATTCGCCGCTTATCGCGACGCTCCTGATGGTTCCTATCAAAACAGCCTTTTTCTGTTTCTCCCATTCCTTGATGCGTTTCAGAACACGATCGTTCACCTTGATGATTTCCTGATGATCCGGTTTTTGGTCCAACAAATCTTCAATGCTCTCTGTCGGGACTTCAATCATGCGAACCTCAACAACGATCTGAGGCGGAGTTCGGTTCAGTTTAAGAAGGATTGCTTCGATTTGCTCAAGCATGTCCGGGGTGTGGGTCGCCACCAGCAACCCCATGGATTCCTTGTATGAAATGCGGGTCCCGGCCGGAAATTGAATGCCGAACTCTTCAAAAACTTTTTCGATGCCACCCACCTTGCCACTCTCGTCCAAACCGCGGAGATTTCCGGGGGCCACGCTGAAAATTCGGGTCTGCACTTTGAACCCGGCCTCCTTTGCGGCAAGGGGTTGAAGGTTGCCCTCCACTTGCCCGGTGTTCTCCTCGCCTTGTTTTTTTGCGGCTTCACTCCGGCTTTTCGCGCCCGTGAATGTCACCAGGCTCAAACCGAGCAACGGCAACATGGCGGCTGCAGGCCATCGGTGGGCCTCTTTTTTGAATCGTACAATCATGGTGATTCTCCGTTTCGCTTGACCGTGGTCCTCAAGAATTCCCACCACCCCTGGCGGCAGGTTGGGTTTTGCAAATTGCTCCAAAAGCTTGATGATGGTCCGACCATAATTGTGACCCTCATCATCCTTGACGCAAGAGAGTACAAGCGCATCACAGGCCGATTCTCGGTCAACACGAATCCGGTTAAACGCGAACCAGATTGCCGGGTTGAACCAATGCAAACACTGCAGCATGCTCGTCAGCCAGTTGACCGCGACATCGCGGCGCTTGAGATGCGCCAGTTCATGCAGGAAAATCCAGCGCAATTCCTCCCGGGTAAAAGCGTTTGTCATGCATGCCGGCAAAAGGAGCGTGGGTCGGATCAAACCCATGAGCGCCGGGCTTTCACCCGCGGCGGTCTGTAATAACCTGGGAACCATCTGGATGCCCATGGTGCATTTGCATTCCTCAAGGAGCGCGGTTATATCCGGGTCATTCAGCCTCGGAAGCGTGGAAAGCCATGCGGAGAGATGAACGGTTGCAACTGCAAGCCGAATTGCCAGCAAAAGCGTGCCCACCAGCCAGCCCAGTGTGAGCAGGTTTTGCAACGTTCCAAAGGGATGGGCGTCCCAATCGGTTGAAAGCGACGCGGAAGGCGTCATCGGGGGGGCAACCGGTCGCTCGCGCAAAGGACGAAGTCTCCCCTGGAAGGGAGACTCCCCGGATTCCCATCCCCTTCGCGGTCGGTGACAGCTACGGTAGACTGCAAATCGGTTTGACCGGATGCGCGTGGCATCGCCGGGCTTGTTGTGACAAGCATGGGATGTGCCGTCGGAAAAGCTTTCGTCAGATTAAAGATGCTGAGACTGCTCTCCGGCAACGCGGGCATCATCATCCGCAACAGGACCAGCAGCCAAAGGTTGTAGCGCCAGCGGGGCGAGATCTGTTTTCGAAACAACCATTGTGCAAACAAAACCAGAAGGATCAGCACCGCGGTCTGCCCTGAGGTTTGAATCAACCACGCCATGAAGGGGCGCAGTTTTTCAAGGAAAAGCAGCATCAGCATTTCTCCTTTTCGGCAAGGATTTGTTTGATCTCCTCAATTTCAAGCGGAGCAAGCCTTGTCTTTTTAACAAAGTGAACCAACATCGGGGCTGCGGCTCCACGAAAGACCCGCTCCAAAAAGGACCGACTTTCCATCCGGACACACTTTTCACGCGCAACCTTGGGCCGGTAAAGGTAACGTTTCCCTTCGAGATCGAAGCGTAACGCCTTCTTGTCGAGAAGACGCTTGAGGAACGTTTTGACGGTTCCGGGTTTCCAGCTTTTTTGACGGGCAAGATTTGCCACCACTTCATTGGCCGTGACCGGGAATTTCTTCCAAACCACATTCATGACCTCCCATTCGGCATCGGATAATTTGGGTGTGTCGTTCATAAACATGTGTGTGAATACAAATATACGCATAAACTAATACATATGTATTCAAACGTCAATGGGAATCCTGCATGCCTCCATTGATCCGCACCGGCTTGCCCTCACGACGTGGCTTGCGGCAGAACGGCAAGGTCCCCTTTCGCCCAATCGGTCTCGAAGCCGGGTGGCAGGTCGGGGTTGCGGCCAAGAGTTGTTCTCTGGGAATGACACGGCGGCGATCTGCGGTTGAGATGGACACGGCATGCGCCGCCGCTCTCGGACTGCCGCCATATCTATCCGGAAAGCGGCGTTACCACGGCAACACCGACAAGCCTGGCACACGGTGGAAATGCTGATCGCGGCTGACCAGAGGCAGTCCATATTCCAAAGCGGTGGCGGCGATCCAGAGATCGTTGTCAGGAATGGCTTGACCTCTGGTTTCCAAGACGGCCTTGATGCGACCGTAGGTTTCGGCGGTTCCCTGGGTGATGTGAATGACCTCCACCAGCGGCAAAAAACGAGTGATGCGCTGAATCTGTTTTTCAGGCTCTTGGGATTTTTCCGCGCCGAAGTGAAGTTCTCCCAGCACGGTGATGGGCAGATATACGCGCTCGGCGTGGAGGATGGCATCTCCGATCACCGTCTCCTTTTTGAAAAAGGCGCTGACGATGTTGGTGTCGAGAACGAACCTATTGGGATTCAATGCGCTCACATCCCTCATCAATCACACGTTGGAACTCGTCAGCCTCCTGGGGCGTCATGCATCCGAAGGTTTCCTCAAAAGCCCGGCGTTTTTGCTCAGTGCCGGCCTCCTTCAGATGATGAATGAAGGCTGCCGCCTCCTGGATTTTTTTGCCAGGCAGGCTCTTAAGTTCTTCGACAATGGTTTCCAGAGCAATCATGAATACATCATAGCAGATGTTCGTCTCCGACTCAACAATCTTGAGAAAAAAGGGCATGTTGATTTCGGAATGCTGTTTCATGCTGGCGCACGACGTGTTCATCCACTATGGAACCGCGCTTATGTCAAAATTCCTTTCCCAAAATAACAATACCATTCTTTTCATCGGCGACAGCATCACGAATGCCGGACGGCGCGCCCAGGCGCGCAGCTCGGAGATGGTTACGTCAAACTGGCCATTGACCTGGTCACCGCCCGCTATCCGGCGCGAAAAATCCAGTTCATCAACAAGGGCATCGGCGGAAACACCGTCCGCGATCTTTCCAGCCGCTGGCATGACGACGTGATCCGTCACCGGCCGGACTGGCTCTCCATCATGATCGACATCAACGACCTTCATCACATGCTCGTCACTGCGCCGGAAACGGCCGAACCGTGAACCTGAATTGTCACGATTGGAGGAAGGCGTGCAAACGGGCCTCGCTGCCCTCGGCTTTCGTCCAATGCTCGTTTGCCTTGGAAAGCCTGCCCTGGAGGATGGGAATGGCCATGCGAAGAAAGAGGGTGTAACAAAGGAATCCGAACGCCCAAATCCCCAAACAAATCAGCGTTTCATTGAGCGTGGGCGTGTATTCGACCATCTCGCCCAGCGGCGTGGGGATGAAGCCCGGTATCACCAATCCCATGCCTTTTTCGATCCAGATGCCCACAATGGCCAGGATACAAGCGACATCAAGCCACTTGAGACTCCGGCTGGCGGGCAAGACCAGCAGCGCCATGGAAGTGAGATTGAAAGCGATCGCCGTCCAGATCCAGGGAACGAGCGCATGATGGCCATGCAGCCCGAAGAAGAGGTATTTGGCGGAGGCGACATGCAGCGTATCGCTGTAAAACTCCTTGAACACTTCGTTGAGCAACAGAAAGACGTTGATGAGCATGGAGATCTGCACAATGCCGCGCAACGTCATCAGCGCGCGGTCGGTGATGCGGTAGTCGGTCGTGCGACGGATGATTTGCAGCGCAAGAATGATCAGGGCCGGACCGGCGGTGAACGCCGAGGCAATGAACCGCGGGCCGACCACCGCCGAGTTCCAAAAGGGGCGTCCGCCCAACCCGACATAGAGAAACGCCGTGACGGTGTGAATGGAAACCGCCCAGACAATGCCGATGAACACAAACGGTATATAAAACCACTTCGCCGGCTTCCGCCCCTGATAGCGGGTGTAGAGCAGGTAGCCGCAGATATGCAGGTTCAACACCAAATACCCGTTCAGGACGATGACATCCCAGCTCAGAATGGAACTTGGAAAATTGAATTTGCCAATTCCGGGCATCAAATGCCAGAACCGATCGGGACGCCCCAGGTCCACCATCACAAAAGACAGGCACATCAGGATCGCGGCCACCGCCAGCAGTTCGCCGAATATCACCAGGTCGTGCAGCTCTTCATTGCCGTAGATATAGACCGGGATCACGAGCATGACGGCGGCAGCGGCGACGCCGACGAGGAAGGTGAAATTGGCGATGTAAACGCCCCAGGAAACCTGGTCGCTCATGCCGGTGGCGACCAATCCGTGAACGAGCTGCTTGATGTAGGCGTTGAGTCCCATCAGGCAAAACGCGGTCAACAACCCCACCCAGAGGTAATAACGCCAGTCGCCCATGAAAATGAGGCGAATGCAGCGAAGGAGGAATATGAGGTAATTTCGGGTCGCGGTAAGCATGCTGAAAAGTTAGAAGTTATAAGTTAGAAGTGAGAAATTGCCATGCGGCAAAGAATCAAGCAAACCGGCATTTTTCATGGCAACGGAACCCGTTTCGTTTTCAATTTCTAAGTTCTCATTTCTAATTTCTCACTGTTGTATCAAGATCACACGTCAAAGTAATAATAAAACCGCGGCAAGGTGCCCACTTCCTCCTTCAAAACAAACACGCGCTTGTTTTTGAGAATGTAGGCAACCTCGCTGTTGGGGTCCAGGACGTTGCCGAACTTCCGTGCGCCGGCCGGACAGACCTCCAGACAGGCCGGGTATCGGCCGGCGCGCGTGCGTTGAAGGCAGAAATGACATTTTTCCACGACTCCCTGCGGTCGGGGACGGTTGCCAAGATAAGCCATGTTCGGGTTGAGGCGCTCCTTCGGGATGGACGGCTTGGCGAAGTTGAAACGCCGCGCCCAATAAGGGCAGGCCGCTTCGCAATAACGACAACCAATGCACCAGTTGTAATCAATCACAGTGACTCCATCCGGTTCCTGCCAGGTTGCCTGAACCGGGCAGACCTTGACACAGGGGGGTTTCCGGCACTGATGGCATTGCACGGGCATGTAATAAAAACCTTTCTCACGAACCAGTTCCGGAGCGTAGTTGTGATCGCCTTTTTCGACGTCGAATGTGCCGTTGGGCATCTTGATCACCCGGATGTATTGGATTTCAGGGCTGCGGGACTGGTTGTTTTCCGCCACACACGCATGGACGCATCGGCGGCAGCCAACGCAACGCGTCAGATTGAGCGCATAAACAAATTCAACACCGTTCATGGGCTTGAGATCGCGCAACTGGGGGCGAACGCCATATTGTCGTTCCACCTCGCGCGTGAGCCGTTCCAGGACCGCCGCCATTTCCTCCGGGGTCAGTTCCTTGTAGTGTTTCTGCAAAAATGCCTCCAGCGAAGTGAAGTCCTTCAACTCGCGCAACGAAGGAAGCACGGCGGCCATCGCGGCGACGCCGGCGGCCAGGACCGCCGTGTTTCGCAGAAAACTGCGCCGGCTCAATTCCTCGGGCGCCGTCGGTGTGTGCGGCGCCGGCGAAGGGGCGGGGCTGGAATGCGCGTCCGACATGTCAATGGCCTCCTTTTGCTTCGTGAGTTTCGGCGCTCCGGGCATGGAGGGCGTGCGGACCGGGCGCAGGCTTCAGGGACGGAAATGCGGGCGCATGCGGATTGTGACAGTCCGCGCAACCCTTGCGCGAGATGGGACCGATTTGGCGGTTCCAATGGCCGCTGGTGCGGCCGTGGATGCCCGCTTCCCAGTCGCGGTAATTCGGACCGTGACAACTGGCGCAGAGCAGGGTGCTTTCCTCCAGTTTCAATTTGTGCCCATCGCGCGTCCGCAGGAGGGCGTGATTGGCTTCATCATGACAGTTGTAACAGTTCTCATTTCGATTCTTGCGTCCGTGCTGCATCACCAGGTCCGGATGTCCCGCCGGCAGGACCACCTGCTCCTTGGCGTCAAACTCCAGTTTGCCCGGTTTGTTCTCCTCGTGGCAGGTATTGCATTCGAGATTGGAAGTGTCGCCTCCGCTGCGGATGAGTTCGGCCGCCGAGACGCGCACCGTGGCGGTGTTGGTGAAGACGGCGTCCACCAGCGGCAAGACGGGCAAAGGTTCCGGGTTGCCCCACAAGCTGGCGCGAAAGGACGAACTCAGCGCAAGAAACAATGCGGTGAGCCCGGCCAGCACCAGGGTTGTTTTGGCATCAACATTCATTCTCTACGGGTACCGTGGCATTCCTCAGGAGCGTTGCGGTCGCTTTTTCATAAGCGAAAACGGTGAACCCGTTCCGCCAAGGAAAACAGCGAGCAGCACCGCTTCCGAAACGGTTTTGAAACGCCCTCTTCACATGCGAAATGCGCCAGGGCGTTTACTTTTTCAGCGGTTCCTCAACGATTCTCTTCATGAACGGTGTGAACAGATCAATGGGCACCGGAAGGAATGTGGTCGTGTTATGCTCGCTGGAAATTTCCCGCATCGTTTGCAGGAAGCGCAGTTGCAGCGCGATGGGCTGGGTGTTGATCATGCCGGCGGCCTGCACCAGTTTTTCGGCCGCCTGGAATTCGCCTTCGGCATTGATGATCTTGGCGCGCCGTTCCCGCTCGCTTTCGGCCTGTTTGGCCATCGCGCGTTTCATGGTTTCCGGCAAGGCCACGTCCTTGACTTCGACAGCGGTGACCTTCACCCCCCACGGATCGGTCTGGCGATCGATGATTTCCTGAAGGATTTGGTTGATCTTGTCCCGGTGAGCGAGCAGTTCATCCAATTCGGTTTGTCCCAGGACGCTTCGCAGGGTGGTTTGGGCGATCAACGAGGATGCTTTGAGAAAATCCTCCACTTTCACCACGGCCGTCACGGGGTCCACCACGCGAAGATAGACCACTGCATCGACAGTGACCGGCACGTTATCGCGCGTCATGGCCTCTTGTTTGGGCACGTCAATGGTGATGACGCGCAAGTCCATTCTCACCATGCGATCCACATAGGGCCAGAGGAAGATCAATCCCGGCCCTTTGCCGCCGATCAATCTGCCGAGTCGGAAGACGACGCCGCGTTGGTATTCGCGAAGGATGCGGATGGTCTGCGGTAGAATGATGGCGCCGATCACCACAAGGGCAATGAGCCAGGTGGCCACGTTCAAGAGGTTGATTAGAGTTTCCATAGGGTGTGATTCGGTTGTTGGTTTGTGTTGCCAGCATGTTCAGAGTTGAAAGGTTCCAGTCCCAGGGGGATTCGCAGTTGAATGTTCTCCAATTGAAGACCATCCGCTTGTCTGCCGGGGAAGTTTCTCCGTCGAAAACCGTTGAGCCATGTCTTGCCGCGAAAACATATTGGCAAAACCGGCCGGACAACGCAAGGATGGCAAAAGGCGGCTCACGTTGCGCCGGATGGTTTGGCAGGCGGGCTTGCGGCTGCGGCGGTTTCGTTCAAAAGCGGGCGGCTAACCGGCATGAACAGCTTGATGAGCGCGCCGAGGATGATGAACGGCAGGATCAAGAGAACGACGGAGGTGAACAGTCCCTCATGGCCGATCAGCTCCAACTTGTACGTCGTGAATCCGTGGAAACTCTTGGAAAAGAGCTGGCCGCCAATCACCACGTTCCAGCGCATCGCGAGCACACCGATCAGGACCAGCTGGCTGCAAAGGAAATACAAATCCCGGCGAACATGATCATTCGGCCGATCTGTCCAGATTTGCATCGCGCCCAACAGAAGCAGGGGGATCACGGTGCCCAGGAAGACTTGGATGAGCACAAAGGTGTAGAAGAGTTTTCCCGAAGCCAGCAGCACCAACACGCCGATGGATTCCTCCGCCTCATAGAGACGATGAATCCAATCGAGCGATTCAATCGCCGCATCCACCACCAGGGCATAAAAAAGAAACTTGCCGATCGTTTCCAGGCACGACCGATCCAGAGGCATCCTTCGAATGGCGGAGACTTGAATGTAGAGAAACATCACCAGCGCGATTCCTGAAACAATGGCGGAAAAGATGAAGATGATCGGCATCAAAACCGTGCCCCACCACGGGTTGGCCTTCACCGAGCCGAAGATGAAGCCGACGTAGCCGTGGAGCAGGAAGGCCGACGGGATGCCGACGATCGTGATGGCCCGCACGGCCTTCTGATCGAACGCCAGCGCGCCCTCGCTGATGTCGGTGGAGAAGAGCGAGAGGGCCTGGTAGACCCAGCGCATCGGGGCTGACCCCCGCCGGGCCAGCAGGACGAGGTCGCGCCGGTACTCGAACCAGAGCTCCAGCAGGAGCACCCCCATCAGATACCAGGCGTACACGAAGCCGAACATGGCCATCGCGGAAGTGGGGTTGGGGGTGAGGAGGATCTCGTAGAACCGCTCGGGCCGGCCCAGGTGCAGGAGCAGGGGCAGGGGCGCGACGAGCAGGAACGCGAGGGCCGTCAGCAGCGACAGGCGGTAGGTCGGCTGCACGGCCTTGACGTTGAAGACCTTGACCAGCGAGGCGAGGATGAAGGCCCCGGCCACCAGCCCGGTGACGTACGGGTAGACGACGATCAGGATCGACCAGTGGATCTCGATCTCGTTGGGGTAGATG
>JACQHZ010000357.1 GCA_016198745.1 Verrucomicrobiota bacterium | reverse complement strand
TGGCGGTGAGCGGTCGAATTTTTCTCCTCCAGCCGTTGCTGAAATGCGGCAAGACGGAGTCTTTGCCGCCCTGTCCCCCGTAGTCCCGCTGAGCGGGACGGAGGGGGACCGAAAAACCGCATATCGGCGTTTTTTCAGGGGCGGGAAAAGCCGGGATGTTCTTATTTTCACCAACAACATCACGGGAAGTTGCACCGGTTGCGTGCCGCCGGCGCAGATCATCTTCACCCAGCCGGCGAGCGGGGCGCTCTTGGAGGATTGCGCGGGAACCAATTTTCATGCAATCGAGAACCTGGTGACGCTGCTGGGGAACACCAACATCGTGATCACCACCGGCATGGTGAGTTGGAGCGGGGCGTCGGGCATCGGACACTTCACCAATAACAACGTCAACCTGAACGCGCAGGGGAAAGCCGCCACGGCGTTTGTGATCACCAAGGGCGGCAACGGCATAATCACGGCCACGGCCAGCAACTTGCAATTGGACGGCGTGCCGCTGGCGCCCGTGTCGGCGACGTTTCCGGTGAAGGGCACGCTGGTGGAAGTGGAAACCAACACGCTGTTGCGCGTGGGAAAGACCAACGAGTTGACGGCCACCGGCGGAGAGCAACCCTACACCTGGCAGCCCGCCGCTTCAAGCATTGTGACGCTGACCAACGCGGCGGGCAACACCGTGCAGGTGATCGGGAAGTGGCCCGGGCGCGAGACGATCACGGCGGAGGACCAAAATGGATGTCGGGGGAAACTGACCAACGACGTGGTCGAGTTGGATGTGGTTCTGGACAATCTGGATGAGGAAAACGCGCCGGCGCCGAACGAGGAGAATCCCGGTGCGTTTCTGAACGTCAACACGACCCTGAACTCGCCGCGCGTGCGGTTGAAAGTTTTGTTGAACCCGCTGACTCCGGACGTGTTCGCGCAGAACGCGGTGATTGTGCCTGGGCAACTCAAGCTGGAAGCGGAAACGGGCGCTGCAAAGGTATGGCTGTGGAACGATGAGACGGCGACGAACATGACCTCGAACCTCGTCTCAACGAACCTGACCGGGTCGCAGGCCTGGACGTTTACGGTGACGGAAAACGACCCCTTCGTGACGAATTTCTACGTGCAAGCCGTGGCGTCCAGCGAGACGGATCAAGACATCAAGTTCAAGCTGACGTTCACCAAGAACCCGGACACCGACGAAGCCGAGAGCATCGAAGACCGGGCGTATGCCACGGCTGTCGGAATCGCCAAGATCATCGCCACGGGCGAAGGCGATTCGGCAGATTCAACGGCGGCGTGGCCCGACAACTTCCTGGTTTCCACCACCGACCCAACCAATCACATCGCCTTGGACGCCATCTTCCAGCCGGCCGTGACCTCCGCGCCACCGGGTTTTGTGTGGAACGCCGTCCGTTTGGATTCCAACGCTCCGGTGCCGTTTTTCACGAACAACACGTTGCACACCAGTTTCCCACGAAACGTGGCCGGCACCTATCGGGTGGGTGCGGGTTGCGGCGGCACCAACCTCGAGCAATCCGTGGAATTGCACATTTTCGGCGAGGATTTCCATACGTGTTCGGTCTTATGCGATGTGCGCGGGTTGCGGGAGTTGCTTTTTCTGGGGGACACGCATGATATTGGGCTGGTCATCACAGGCGCGGTTGTCAACACAACGTTTGTCGCCAGATTCAAGAATGGAAACGTGAAATTTGTGACCGAACAAGGCGGGCAGGATGTGCTGAATCAGGAACAAACCTTCACCTGGCCCCCTGCGGGTGACGCGGTAGAACAAGTGTTAAGGGTTCGCGCAGTAACCCTTGGCGAAGACAAGCTCGGTGTTTTTGAACAAGGAAAGATGGAGAAGCCAGATCCGGATCATGGGATTTTGCAGGACAAGACTGAACCCGGCGGCGAAGCGGCGCAACGGGATGAACGGAACACGACGGCGGTCAAACTGGAATCGGTAAAGTTCAAAAAATACGGCGACAATGAGGAATTGAGCGATAACGGGCGGCGGATTTTTCCGGACAAAAAGACGCCGGACGACGCCAACGAGTCGGATCGGCGCAAGGTGATCGTGGAAGCGAAAGTGACCCCGGCGGTTCCCCGCGCGCAACTTTTCTTCCAGTCTTACGACGTGGATGACGCAACTCCCGATAGTGTGGACCCGGATGGTGTGATCGACACGAATGGGACCGGGGGTGATGACAACAATGTTCCTGCTGCCGAGAAACGCGGCAAGTTGATCGCCACGGATGCAGTGACCGGTGCCAACGGCGTTGCTACGGTCGAGTTTGAAGTGACGATGCAGCCCGGCGACAATTTTCGTGTAGCGGTGTCGCACCTTCAACCCGAAGTGGAATCGCTTCGGGTGGATGATCCGAGCTTACCGGAGTATGTGCCGGCCAACGACGAGCAAATCACATCATTCAAAGGCATGCTGAGTCCCATGCTCACGGTATGGCGGAAATTGCATCTTGAGGTGGATTCGATGGCATCACCGACGAGTCTGAACAAGGAAAACACGCTGATCAAGAAGATTGATGGCAGTCCGTCGCAGGGTGCCAGGAAACTTCATACGGCAGTGGATTTCATTATTGACCTGGATGATGAATCTCCGAATTTGTCATTCCCGCCTGCTGGCAGAATCCTTTCATACATCAATGCCGAAGGTCATCTTGTCCTGGTTGTTATTCCGCCCGCCAGCGGACGGTTTGAAAATGGTAACGCAACAATTGGATCAGGTGATGGCGTGACAACAACGTTCGGCTTTCTCGGCAATGGCAAGGATTATATCGAATCGAAATGGGAATCAACGGGCCAAAGGTTCGACATACCGGTTATTCTCACCTCGCCAGGGGGCACCATCGTGCATACCAAACTTGTTTCCATGGTCCAGAATGTGCTTGAGGTTAATGATTTTTTGGTTCCTCATCAGTTCGCTGACGGTACGATCAAAATTGCAGGCGGATCTCCGAAACCGATCCACGCCAATGGCCCCTTCACAATTACTCTGTACAATCCAACGGCGATCCCGATCGAATTGCACGACGACGACAATGACGATGCACTGCCAAAGGATCCGGATACATCCTGGCTGGCCCCTGCTCTTGCCGATGCCTACATATTGCCCGAGCCGGACTTGCCAGGAAGCCATACCGTTTTACCCAAGGTCAACGTGCTCTCACTCGAAGCCTTACCATTAGGAGATTGGGACAGTCGAGGCAAGTGCAAGTCGAATTACTGGGTTGCTTATCTTGTTGGCGCCTTTCAGGGAGATCGCTTTAAGCTGCTCGTTGAACAATCAACCTTGTTCCCTCGGTCCGATAACGATCCGAATCGCGAAACAGTGAGTACCTTGGGAATTTCAGGTTTGACAGTAGGCGGCTCGTTTATTTTCTTTGAAACCATCGCCGATTATAACGCCAATAGAACATTGAATCAACCTTTTATACCTGAGGCAAATGTTGTCCTCCACGAACTGGGTCATGTTCTAAGCCGGTCCAAGATCGAAACGATCACAAAATACGATAGCGACCAAAGCACTCCGGCACGATACCAACTTGACTTCCTCAAAATGATTCGAAACCAACCTGAGCCGCCCCATTGATCCTATGCGCGTGGGCTTATTCAACTGTAAAGCATTCAGTTTTGCGATGAATTTCTCCGGATCATTCGTCAGGTGCGGCACAACCCTTATGCTGAGCGTGTCGATGCTCCTCCTGTCGGCATCCACAGAAAACTCCGTGCCACAGGGTAAGGCATCACTTATCGAGCTTTGGCTTTCAAATAGTTCTGTTCTCGTAGGACAACAGGCGATACTTTTTTGCGTAATCAAGAATATCTCAGCAAAGGACCAGGCGAGCGCGATTGCGCTTGACGGACTGCTTTACGAGGATGACACGGCCGTGACAAACGCGATAGGGCACATTGTGGTTTGTCCGTGGTATCCGATGCAATGGTCTCAACCAGGGGCTTCGATCACGAATGTAACGACGCTCCTGTTTCCGAGTGTGACCTACCCTTTGACCCGAACCCCGTTGCCAGAAAAACCTGGTAATTATCGCTTGATGGTAAAACCCCAATTACTCCACGAAACCAATATGATAATGTGGGTCCCATCATCCGAAATTCGCATTAGGGTTCAACCGGTGCCGCCCGAGGAACAGCAAGCGTACAACATCTTCCGACGACGGGAGGTGGATGATTGGGTCTTCGGTCGGAATCGTCCGCAAACGTGGGAGGGTGTCAGCATACCGGAAAGGTTGAAAGCGTTGGAAATTCCCGCTGCTGTCTCGAATGCTGTTCACGAGCTGCGGACGAAATATCCCGATAGTGTCTATACCAAACAGATCGTGCCGATATATGATATGCGGTTTCTAGAGTTTCATCAGGAGAGCGAACTGTATGCACCAGAAAAAGAGATTCTCTCGCCCATGGAGAAGGCAGATAGACGTTTATTCGACGAGCGATATGATGTGGAGGGTATTACCAAGGCTAATCGGAAGGCGTATAACGCGGCGATAGACGGTCCCCTAATGGCAATTGGCGCTAGGCAACTGAAGGGTGAGGAAGTTCCTATTGATGATCCCCTGTACGAGGCATATGCAGCCGCCGAAGAAAAATTCGTCCGGGAGCATGGAAAGCCGCTCCCTCCCGATGCCTGGGAACGGCTGCAACGCGAACGCAAGGCAAAAGAAGAAGCGGAATTGGACGCATGGGAAAAACGCAAGGAGGAAGAGGAAAAGGGCTATCCGGAGGAAATGCGCACGAAATGGAAGAAGCAACGGCAACGCTATCGGCAAATGGAGAAAGAGTGGAAGGAGAAACTCAAGCAGACCGAGGAAGAGACAAAAAAGCAATAGAACACACGATAACCACAGGCGAAATGTCCGAAGGGCCAGTCTGCGTATTCCAATACGATCCATGTTCATATGATGCATCGCTCCAATCCATGTTTGCCGCGTCGTGAACGCGACGAGTGGGCCCACGTGACATCGAGCCGGGTGGAAATCACCGTGCGCGTGGACAACGGTTGTCGCGATGGCTGGACCAATGACATCGTTCGCTTGCACCTGACGCTGCAAGGGCTTGGCGAAGAAACTGGGCGCCGCCGTAAAGGTGTCTAGTAAAGGTGTCAGTTCAATTATTATCATAGAATTTCAAACGCTCATGTTGAGCCATCTTTCAATTCAAAGCCATCTGTTTGCCACAACTCTTTTGACGCTATCAGTAGAGAGTGGGGATCAGGCCGCTTTTCATCATACAACAGGGTTTTTAATTTTATGAGCAGATTCCATTCTCTGATCCGCCCAATTGATTTCCGCGATTCACCATGCCTATCGCCCTTGCGAAAATCCGAGGCGCCCAACGCATGCCCACTAATAAAAAGCGGACTGATCCTTCATTTTAATCGCCACAACCTTTGATCAATCATAAACTCAAATTCGCACCACACAACCCGCTTATGCCGACACAACTCATTCTGACATCGAACATCCCCGGACTGGGCGCCGAAGGCGACCAGGTTTCCGTTGCGGATGGTTACGCCCGAAACTTCCTTCTGCCCAAAAGCATGGCGATGATCGCGACGGCGGCTGCCGTACGGCGCATCGAGTCGCTCAAGATGTTGCGCATGGAACGCGAGCGCAAGGAGCTGGAGCAGGCCCAGGAACTTGCCGGCAAAATCTCAAAGCTGAACAGCACCGTGGAACTCCAGGCCGGCGAAAGCGGCAAGGTCTTCGGGTCGGTGACCAGCGCGGATATTGCCCGCGCGCTGGCCTCGCGCGGTTTCGAGGTTGACCGCAAGGCGGTGTTGCTTGAGGAGCCGATCAAAAAGCTCGGCGTGTTCGAGATTCCGGTGCGGATTCATCCGCAGGTGAATGCGACGTTCAAGTTGACCGTGATCGCCCCGAACATGCCGGCGACGCCCGTCGCTCCGGCTGCCGCGGAGACAAAACCGCAGGCCCGAGCCAAGACCGGAAAAGCCAGGCCGTTCAAGGAGAAGACATAGCCCGGTTTTTTGCCTTGGTTTCCGCTCAGACGGATTCACGGGTTCCGCCATTCGTCGGAACGCACCGCGGCGGATTGAACGGCGCCCAATTATTTTATGGCCACATCGGAAGGTTCTCCTCGAATGATGCCGCAGAGCGCGGAGGCGGAGATCGCCGTCCTCGGCTCCATTCTGCTCAGTCCGAATGAAGCGTTGGATTTGTGTCTTCAGCAACTGACACCGGAACATTTCTATCAGCGCAGCCATCAGATCATCTTTGCCGCCATCGCCGGCATGCGGGGAAAGGGCGAGCCGGTTGATGCGGTGACTGTTACCACGCGGCTCAAGGACGCCGGAAAACTGGAGGAGGTGGGCGGCGCCTATTATTTGAGCAGGCTTTCCGTGGCGTTTCCGACGGCAGCGCATGTGGATTTTTACGTCCGGATACTCCGTGAGAAATACCGGTTGCGGCGTTTGATCGAGACGGCCACCGCCGCCATTCAAAGGGCTTACGAGTGGCAGGATGAGGCGGAAAAGGTCATTGATGAAGTGGAGACGGAAATCCTCAAAATCAGCGACGACAAAACGCACAAGGAGATGGAGTCCATCAAGGAGATCACCGATCGGGTGGTTTCCAAAGTGAGCGAGATTCAGGAGAACCGGGGCAAGGTGGCCGGTTTGTCGTGGGGATTTCGCGATCTGGACAGGCTGACTTTCGGGTTGCGGGAGGCGGAAATGGTGGTGGTCGCGGCGCGGCCGGGCATCGGCAAGACATCGCTTGCGTTGAACGTCGCCGAGAAACTGGTGCTCGACAAGAAAATCCCCGTCGGCATTTTCAGCCTGGAGATGACCGCCGACCAACTGGCCTTGCGCATGGCGTGCTCCAGGTCCCGCGTCAACATGTGGCATCTCTATCATGGCGGGATTTCGGAGAAGAGCCTGCAAGAATTCGGTCGGGCCGCCCGGTTGATCGGCGATTCGCAGCTTTACATCATGGACACGCCGCAGATCAGCATCGCCCAGCTCAGGGCGGCGTCCCGGCGACTGAAGAATCGTTTTCACATTGAGATTCTGATTGTGGATTATCTGCAGCTCATGGTGGCGACCGGACTGGGTCGGAATGACAGCCGTGAACGCGAGGTGTCCATGATCTCCGGCGGGCTCAAGGCACTGGCCAAGGAACTGAAAATCCCGGTGATCGTGCTCAGCCAGTTGAACCGGCAGGTGGAACAACGCGATGATGGCAAACCCAGGCTGTCGAATCTTCGCGAGTCCGGCGCCATCGAGCAGGATGCGGACATCGTGTGTCTCCTGGCGCGCAAGGACGCCTACGATGAGGAAGGGGGCGCCCCCAAGGAGGCGATCGAGGCGGATGTGATCATCGCCAAAAACCGAAATGGCCCGGTCGGCGAAATAAAGTTGACTTTCTTTCCGGAATATACTCGATTTGAGGACTTTACACCGTTGGAGGGCGGTTAATCCATTTATGACAAGCAAACGATCCTGGTTGTGGTTTTTCACAGCAATGGCCTTGGCGTTCCATGGCGGAGGCATTGCCGCCGACAAAGAGACGACGACAAACCCCACTCCCGCACCCGAAAGCGCCAGCCCTGCTGACGAGAGTTCAAAGAAGGTGGTCACCACGCCGGAGGAGGAGGCCAAGCCCAAGGAACTCGGATTGATTGTTCGCGAAATCGAAATCCAGTTTGCCGGTCCCAGGACTGTCAGCGACAGCGTCATCCTGGCCAAGCTCCGCACCAAGGTCGGAGAGCCGTTCACCCAAACGCAGTCGGACGACGATGTCCGGTCGCTTTATTCCTCCGGCCTCTTCTCCAATGTCCGAATCCTTCAGGAACGCGCGGCTGACGGCTTGAAAGTGGTGGTGCACGTGCAGGGCAAGGCCAAACTCAAGGAGGTGGTTTTCGAAGGAAATGTGCGTTACAAGGACGATCGGCTCCGCAAGGAAGCCAAGTACAAGACCGGCCACAAAAAGAAATCCCTGGTGGGCGACCAGGAGGAGGAGGAGACGGTTCAACTGAAACCAGGGGACACCCTGAGCGAGCGTCAGGTGGCGGAAGCGGCCAATTCGTTGATCGAATTTTATCAGAAGGGGGGCTATCCGAATGTTAAAATCTCCTTCGACGTCACGCCGGATGAATTGACCGGCCAGAGCGTGGTCAAGTTCATCATCGCCGAAGGCCAGCATGCCAAGATCGCCCGGGTGGATTTTGAGGGCAACAAGGCTTTTGAGACGCGGATTCTCCGGAAGAAAACCACCACGCGCAATCACAACTGGCTGTCCTGGTTGACGAAAAAAGGATTCCTCAAGGAGACGGATATTGATGAGGACAAGGGGAAGCTGGTCGATTTTTATCGTTCCGAGGGCTACATCGATGCCGAGGTCAAGGATGTGAAATTCGATTATCCCCAACCGGAGGAAATCGTGGTGACCTTTTTCCTTTATGAAGGCAACCAGTACAAGGTGGGCCAGTTCAAGGTTGGCGGCAATCAGTTGTTCACCACGGAGGAAATCGAGAAGAAGCTGACCATGAAGGCGGATGATCTTTTCACGCCGGGCGGGTTGCAGAAGGATATCAAGGCGATTCAGGACCTGTACGGTGCGCGCGGCTATGTTGACACGTCGGTCAAACCGACGCGGGTGCCGAACGTCAGGACGGGCACGATGGATGTCTCGCTTGATATTCGCGAGGGCGACCTGGCGTACATTGATCTGATCGAGGTTCGCGGGAACATCAAGACAAAGGACAAGGTTATCCGTCGCGAACTGGCGGTGGCGCCGGGCGAAATCTACAACACCGTGAAGATTGATGCGTCCAAGAAGCGGCTGGAGAATCTGGGATATTTCTCCAGCGTGACCGCCCAGCCGGAGAACACCGAGGTGTCGAATCGCAAGAACCTGGTCATTTCCGTGGAGGAACAACGGACCGGGTCCATCAGTTTCGGGGCGGGCTTCAGTTCCGTTGATTCGATTCTCGGGTTTGTCGAAGTCACCCAGGGGAACTTTGATATTGCCAAGCCGCCGTATTTCACCGGCGCAGGGCAGAAGGCCAGGATTCGCGCCCAGTTCGGCGCGCGCCGCCAGGACTACATCGTTTCCTTCACCGAGCCGTGGTTTTTGAACAAGCGTCTGTCGGCGGGCTTCGATCTCTTCTACAACGAAGCGAGTTACCTGAGCTCGCTCTACAACGAGCGGCGTTACGGGTTTGATCTGCGTCTTGGCAAGGCGCTTGGCGAATTCAACAAGGCGGAGTTGATGTACAAACTGGAGCAGATCGAACTTTTTGATGTCTCCTCGACCGCGCACCAGTCCATCCTGATGGAGAAAGGCACACGCACCAAGAGCTCCGTGACCGGCAACCTTGCCCGCGACACACGCGATTCCCTCATCCTTCCGAGCAAAGGTTACAAGACCGAGCTTTGGGGTGAAGTGGCGGGCGGTCCGGCCCTGGGCGGCCAGACCGACATTTACAAGATCGGATTCAACGGCCAGATTTACTTCACCATGCCCTGGTGGGAAAAGAACATCCTTGCCTTCAATGGCGCCACCGCGGTGGTGGAGGAATGGGATGATGGAACGCGCGTGCCGATCTTCGACAAGTTTTTCCTTGGCGGGCCGAACTCGGTGCGCGGTTTCCGTTTCCGCGACGTCGGTCCCAAGGACCCGCAAGGCGGCGAACCGTTGGGCGGCAAGACCATGGCGTACCTTCAGACGGAATACTCGATCCCCGTCATCGACCGGGTGCGTTTTGCCACGTTCATCGATGCCGGCCAGGTGTGGGAACGGTCTTACGACTGGGGCGCCACCAGTCCGAACATCGGGGCGGGCATTGGCTTGCGCCTGAACCTGCCGATTGGTCCCATCAATCTGGACTATGGCTGGCCCATCCGTCACGATTCCTTCACCGGAGATGATGGCCAGTTCAGCTTCAACGTAGGCACCAAGTTTTAATTCGTTTGCGCGTTTGCCGATCGTTCGCGACAATGGCGCCGCGAATTTTTAACATCTATCTTTGCTGATTCCATGAAACACGACCTTCATTTCCTCATTCGATTTGTTGCCATTCTTGCGCTGCTCTCGCCCGCCGCCGTTTTTGGCCAGCAGCAGTTCAAAATCGCCGCTGTGGATATGGCAAAACTGTTTGCCGACTACTACAAAACCAAAAAGGCTGAAGCCGAACTTAAAGATCGCGCGCAGGGATATGAGAAAGAGCTCAAGGACCGGGCAACCGAACTGCAAAAGATCGAGGATAACGGCCGGCAGCTCAAGGAGGACGCGGAAAACCCCGCCTATACCGACGAGAAAAAGGCGGAAAAACGCAAGCTCTTTGAAGCCAAGAAAAATGAGTTCACGCAACTGGCTACCACGTATCAGGAACTCAAACAAACCCGCGAGCGCGAACTGTTGCAGCAAAAAAACCGGATGCGGACCACCATTGTTGAGGAAATCACCCAGATCATCCAGCAAAAGGCGAAAAAGGAGGGGTACAGCCTGGTCATTGACAAGAGCGGGCTTACGGTGAACATGGTTCCGCCTTTTCTTTACGTGCAGGATTCCCTGGATATTACAACGGACATCATGAAGACGCTCAACGCCGGCGCGCCTCCCGGAACAGCAACAACGTCTCCCGCCACAACGCCGTCCAAGGACGCCAAGGATAAGGACGCCAAGAAGCCATGACGCGCGTTTTTGCGGGGCGCGGCGAAAATCCTCGCGGGTGAAATCGGACTTGCATCGGACCTCAGCAGAACTTGCCGATTTTGCGGCTGGAAAATTGGAGGGTGACCCGTCGCTGCTCATCACCGGCGTCGCCGGATTGCGCGAGGCCCGGGATGGGCAGGTCAGTTTCCTGGAGCACCCGCGCTATGCCGGGCTGCTGGCCGCTACGCGCGCCTCCGTGGTGCTGGTGGCTGCGGATGTCGAGACGCCCAAGGGACGCACTGTCATTCGCGTCTCACAGCCAGGCGCGGCGTTCAGCAAAATGGTCGCTTTGTTTGCGCCCGCGCCGGTTCGTTTTCCGCCCGGCGTGCATCCCCGGGCGCACGTGGATTCTTCGGCCTCGGTGCATCCCAGTGCGGCCATTCAGCCGTTTGCCGTGATCGAAGCAGGCGTTCGGATCGGGGCAAACACCGTGGTGGGCGCCGGCGTTTATATCGGACATGAGGCGTGCGTGGGCGAAGAGTGCATGCTCTACGCCGGCGTCGTGGTGCGCGAGCGCTGTCTGCTGGGCAATCGGGTGATCCTTCATCCGGGCGTGGTGATCGGCTCCGACGGTTTCGGCTATGAGTTCGTCGGCGGACATTACGAAAAGGTGCCGCAGGTTGGCATTGTGCAGATCGAGGACGACGTGGAAATCGGCGCCAACACCACCGTGGATCGCGGCCGATTTGGCCGCACCTGGATCAAGCGCGGCGTCAAAATCGACAACCTCGTCCAGATCGCGCACAACGTGATCATTGATGAACACACCGCCATCGCCGCGCAGGCAGGCATTTCCGGCAGCACGATCATCGGCAAACACGTGCGCATCGCCGGCCAGGTCGGCACGGTGGGACACATCGAGATCGGCGATGGGGCGATCCTCTACGCGCAAAGCGGCGTTCATCAGGATGTCCCCCCGGGACAGTCCGTGTTTGGTTATCCTGCGCAGGAACACAAGGCCGCGCTCAAGACGCACGCCCATATCCGCCGTCTGCCGCGTCTCATCGAGCGAATCCGCAAGCTTGAAGAACAGGTGCGCCGGCTCACCGCATCGCCCTCCTGACACGGCTTTTTTGGCTTTTGAGCCACGCCCATCCGCGTTGCGTCACTTGCGCGGCGGCGGCCTGCGATCAGGATTGCACCGCTTTGAACGGCGGTTCCTTGCCGCCGCCTGACGGTGCGAGACCTTCCAGGGCATAGATGTTGATCGGCTCAAGCTTGCCCTTGACCAACACCTCTCCGAGATGGCGCGTGCGAAATTCAGGGCCAAGACGGTCGGCGGTCGCCTGGCTCACAATGATGTCCGTGTCAAACTTGCGGGTTTCCGATTCCAAACGCGCGCCGATGTTGACCTGATCGCCGATCACCGTGTAATTCCGCAAACGTGACGACCCCACGTTGCCGACCAGCATTTCGCCCGTGTTGATGCCGATGCCCAAGGGGAGGGGCGGCAGACCGCGCCGTTCCCATTCCTTGCGGAGGTTGGCAAGGGATTCGCGCATGTCAAGCGCCGCCAGGGCGGCCGATTTGGGGTGGTCAATCTTTCCAACGGTGGGCGCGCCCCAAAAGGCCATGATCGCGTCGCCGATGTACTTGTCGAGCGTGCCGCG
>JACQHZ010000352.1 GCA_016198745.1 Verrucomicrobiota bacterium | reverse complement strand
CGCGATACGGCGCGGGAAATGCTCCAGGCCGACGCCAGCCAGATTGTTCAACGTTTCGGTGAACTGGGTCGCCGACGGCTCGACATCGCGGCGTAGTGAACACAAACACAACCTTGGAAGGGGGCGGGATCGTTCATCGGTCCTGCCCCTTTCCATTTTCAACGGAAAGGAAATTTCGATGAGCCATTTCGCAACGATCAACACGCAAATCAAGGACATCGAAGCTCTCCGCGCCGCATGTTCGGAAATGGGATTGTCCCTGCTCCAGAACGCGGAAGCGCGAGGGTTTTTGACCAACCAAACCCACGGCGAATTCGTCATCCGCCTCAAGGGACCATACGACATCGCCATCAATTGCCAGCCCAACGGCACCTACGGTCTCACCACGGATTGGTGGGACGGCCACGTGGAGCGGGAAGTCGGCAAGGATTACGGGAAGCTGCTCCAACTCTACGGGGTGCACAAGACGCTCCAAGAGGCCCGCAGGAAAGGTTTTTGGGCGCGACGGAGCCAGGGCGCCGACGGAATCATCAAAGTCGTTCTGACGGGAGGTGTCGCATGAAACCGAGCATTGAAGTCAGCGTTCTCCCATCGGGTGAAATCCGCATCGAAGCCATGAACTTCAAGGGCGCTGATTGCGAGAAGGCCACGCGGTTCTTGGAAGAAGCCCTGGGGCAGATCGGCAAACGGGTGAAGAAACCCGAATACGATCTCTGCCGCCGCACCGTTCAACGTCAGGAGGTCGGATCATGAGCGCCTTCGCCATCACGTTCGATCCAGCGGGCAAAGGGCATTGCCTCTACACCGAGATGATTGACCTGCGCGCCCTCGGAACTCTCCGCGTGGAGCGAGCCACCACCATCGAGTTCAACCATTCCCGACAGATGTGGGAGGTCAGGGATCGCGAGGACCAAATCCTCTGTGTCTCGCCCTCCCGCAAGACCTGTCTCGATTGGGAAGTTGAACATCTTCAACCCACGGAAAGGAACCCATGAAAACCAAAATCAAAAATTACCTGCGGGCGGGCTATTCGGGTCTGTACCTGATCTCGCCCGAGGAAAAACGAATCGAAGGCGAATTGAAAACGCTCGCCGCCGAGATGAAGTATTCGCTCTACGCTTGGAACGCCGCCAACGGATTGCTGGATACGGGCACAGGCGGCGTGATCGCTTCCAACGATCCCGTTGAAACCCTGGACGCCATTGCGGGACTCAAGGAAAAATCTCTTGTTCTTCTGAGGGACTTTCACCTGCTGCTGGACGACCCGCATCCTGTGCTCATTCGCAAGCTCAAGGACGTGCTCCAGATCGCCAGGACGCAAGCCAAGGCTGTCATCCTCTTGGGCTGCCGCTTGAACCTTCCGCCTGAACTGGAACGGGAGATCACCATCCTGGATGTGCCGCTTCCCGGTAAAAATGAATTGGAACCCGTCCTGGACGGCATTCTGGAATCCGCGAAACTGAAATCCCTCAAGGATGTTCAACGCGATGCCGTTCTGGATGCCGCGCGAGGATTGACCACGGTGGAAGCCGAAAACGCATTCGCCTTGTCGGTCATCGAACGTAAGACCGTGGAGCCGTCCATCGTTGCGCGGGAGAAGGCCCAGGCGCTTCGCAAGAATGGTCTTCTGGAGATCGTGGACAACCAGGAGTCATTGGATTCAATCGGCGGATTGAATGGCCTGAAAAACTGGTTGCTCTGCCGCCGCAATGCCTTCGGTCGAAAGGCGCGCGAGTACGGTTTGCCAGCCTGCAAAGGTCTTCTGATCGTTGGAATCGCGGGCACGGGCAAATCGCTGACTGCCAAGGCCACGGCCTCGGTCTTTGGCTTGCCGTTGCTCCGCTTGGATGCTGGGAAACTCTTCGGCGGCTTGGTGGGACAAAGCGAAGGCAACCTTCGTTCCGCCATCGGCACCGCTGAAGCCATGTCGCCCTGCGTGGTCTGGATTGACGAAATTGAGAAAGGTCTGGCGGGGAGTCGCAGTTCAGGCTCGACCGATGGCGGAACGTCTGCCCGCGTCTTCGGGAGTCTCATCTCCTGGATGCAGGAGAGAAAAGCTCCGGTCTTCATGGTGGCAACAGCCAACGACGTTTCGCAACTGCCGCCCGAACTGCTGAGGAAAGGACGCTTCGACGAAATGTTTTTCGTCGATCTGCCCAACCCAACGGAACGAGAAGCGATTTGGAAAATCCAAATCCGCAAGTACCGTCGCAACCCTGACGGGTTCGATGTCCCGCAATTGGCGCGAATCACCGAGGGCTGCACGGGCAGCGAGATCGAGCAAGCCTTCATTGATGCGCTCCATCAGGCGTTCGCGGAGGACAAGGAACCCACCGACATCACGTTGGCAAAGGCGCTGACGGAGTTGGCGCCTTTGTCGAGTCTGATGCGCGAACAAATTGCCGCCCTGCGAACGTGGTCGAAGGGACGAGCGCGGCCTGCCACTCCATCGGAACCGTCCAACGGTTCCACCAGGAAACTGGCGGCATGAAACCAACTTGCCTCCCCCAAATACCACGCTTGGGAAGGGGAGGAAGAACCATGGGAAACCGCGCTCTGACCGAAAGGAAGGGGCGCGGTCTTCCCGATCATCACCCTGGAAGCGCGCATCTCGCGTTTCCACATCCAACGAAAGGAAAATCAAATGAGTCACAAACCAGGTCCCGGAGCAATCGTGCTGCTGATTGTTTACGCGGTCGCCATGGCCGCAGGCGCGGCCTTCGAACGATTCCGCCGTCAAATCAGCGGTTGG
>JACQHZ010000364.1 GCA_016198745.1 Verrucomicrobiota bacterium | reverse complement strand
GCGGCAACTTATGACGCGGCGACGTCTAACGCCGTGCTCTATGTGGACGGCATTGCCGAAGCCACGGGCGTCATCACCAACTGGAACCGCACCGCGCCGCACCCAACCGCAACCGTCAAGTCGTTCGTCTTTGGTTTTTCACCATCCCTGTCCCGCCCTGGCGGTGACACCATCCACCATCCACCATCCACTTTCCCACACAACGATGACGATGAGGATGACGACGAATCGGATTCGGACGATGAAGATCGCGCGATCGCCTCACCATCCACCATCCCCGCTGCAGCGGATCGAAATTCTCCATTCTCCATTCTTCATTCTTCATTTCTCCTCGACGAAGCCCGGCTCTACAACATCGCGCTTTCTTCCAACGAAATCCTGGATTTGCCGAACACGTTCGCGGACCCGGACAACGACGGCCTTTCCAACCTTGACGAGTACCGGCAGGGCGCGGACCCAACCCGTCCAGACACCGATGGCGACGGCGTCCTCGACGGCGCGGATGCCTTGCCGCTCGATTACTACAACGGGGTGTTGCCCAACCTGGCGATTGTCGGCGGCAACAACCAGAGCGGCCTGCCCGAAACGTTGTTGACCGAGCCGCTCACCGTGCGTGTCGCCGACACCGCCAATCAACCTCTGGTGAGTGCGCCCGTCACCTTCGCGATCAGCCAGGGCGGCGGTCAACTGGCGCCGATGACCAACCTCATGGTGCGCGCTTCCTCGTTGGCCATTCGATCCTCGGCCAACGGCGAAGCATCCGCCCGGTTCTATCTGCCGGCGGTATTCGGGACCAACGTCATCACGGTCAGCGCGGTATCGGGAACACTCACCCGGTCGGTGCAGTTGACGGCTGTGGCGGAGGACCCGATCCCGCCGGAGATTTCCATCCTGTCGCCAACCAACGGGCTGATGACCACCAACCTGGTGATCAACCTGGAGGGGAACGTCACTGACAACGACCGGTTGGCGTCGGTAGGGGTAACATTCAACACCCTGGCGCTGACCAATCTGGTCGGGCTTGCGACCAACAGCATGACATTGAACATCCCGTTGAATTTGCTGGACGGCACCAACACGGTGGACGTGGTTGCGCAAGATCGGTTCGGCAACACCAACGCCGTCTCGGTGGCGTTTGTGAAAGGCCAACTCGACTCCGACGGTGACGGCATTCCGGACGATTGGGAGAAAAAGTATTTCGGCGACCTGAGCCAGGACGCACAAGATGACACCGATCACGACGGGCTGACGAACCTGGAGGAATTCGCGGCGGACACCGACCCGACCAAAACGGACACCGACGGGGACGGACTTCCGGACGCATGGGAAGTGAACAACGGGACCAATCCGCTCGCCAACGACGCGACCGCCGATCCCGATCACGACGGCGTGCCCAATTCCATCGAGTTCCTGCAAGGCCGCAATCCGCAGAAAGGCGCGGTGGCGGATACAACCGGGGCGGTCAGCCTTCAAGTTTACACGTTGCTGGAATGAATATGAGCCATCCATCGCAAATCATTCATCGCACGATTTCTCAGAGGGGAGTATACGCGGCCCGCGCCTGCCACCCTTTGCGGGTGGTGTCCCATTCGGCGGCCCGCCGAACGGCCTCTGTCCCAGGTGACATTGTAAACCGTATGGCCGGGTCATGGATGGTTTTTGTCATCCTCGGTTTTGGTTGTCTCTGCAACGCGCCGCACGCCTGGGCGGCTGGCAATTCCGGAGGGGACACGCTTGGCATCGAACAAGCCCAGCGCGATTTCCAGGCGCGCTACGAACTGCTGACCGGCGGACAGGTCACTTGGCCGGGTTGCAACGGATGCGGTGGCGGCATCCCGGCACCGGCTTATCCCAAGTCCGCCGAGGGCGGCAATCCCAGTTTTTACAAGGACATTGTGAACAATCCTGAATTGGGGGCTGTGTTGGTCAAAGACCTAGCGAATAAGGTGGCCGATAATGCCTTCTTGGAACATTTTGTAAAGGAAGTTGAGGGAAAACCGCAGCCTATCTACTACAACCTTGTAGATTTTACTAATATCACCACCAGTGTCAATACGACCAATTATCCTTCGGTTCTCAATGCCTTGAAGGGGTGCCTCAACCAGTTGTCGGGTGTCAAAGTTGAGGCAACGCCGGTTGATATCACGGGAAAAACCACAGCGGGCACTTATGATCCTTATTACGGCATTCCCACTTCTTGTGACCAAGCAAAATCCTGTGTTGCTGGTCAACACCCGTCATCGCCTTATGGTCCTGTTGTATGGATTTGGCCTGGTAATGTCGCTACGACTAATAATCATCAGGTGACGTTTGATAATTACATAATGTATTCCCCAAAAGAATTCTGCACTCATTGGGGACAATCCCCCGGTGGTAATCTTGATAAGATCCAAGTTTACTTTGTCTCCCGCTCCTCTGCAGGGGGATTTGCTGCTGCAGCCAGGAATATCCGTGGAAAAATCCAAGTTAGTCTAACAAATGATTCTGGTGGAACAGCAAAGGTTTATATCCAAACTGGAGTGCCTTCAGGTCTTTCAGAAGGACAATCTCCCCCAGCCACTGCCGATGGTAACTGGCACTACTTCAGCTCTTTGTCTGGCAGTGGGAATCAAAAAACGAGTTATCTCGGAAATTTAGATGCAATGTCTGCTGGAGATTGTTCCTCTACGAATGCCGGAACTGGTTGGCAACTTAACGGTGCTATTGCGGTGGTGGAACCCGACTTCAACCATCCAGCGGACAATAATGACTGCATTACCTGTGACTCAGGCACCTGTGTTGTAGCAGGCGGGACGAGCAGCAGCACCGGATCGGTGAAGGTGACCATCGGATTGGGCCCTCAAACACCCAATGAGTCGGCTGGCTTTCTTTCCCTGAACGAGGTCCGCGCCAGCGCCAAGCTTGCCAGTCCGGCGATCCTCCACGCCTCCGTTTCCACCAATGGAGTGGAGGTCATCAAGGATGGGTCGGGCATTCTGCGTCAGGTGAAAACGTCCCAGGTGTTGGCGGATGTTGTGGCGGCCAATCCGTTCAGTTACACGATTTCCTTCTACCACGCCGCAGGCATCGGCGAAAAGGTGGGGAGCTATTATCCGCCGGGTGCCACTCCCTTTCAGGCCGTTACCATCCGCAATCCCGACGCTTCCACCAATACTTTCAATCGGCTGCAGGTGATTGAGAGCGGCGGAAACAGTCGGACTCATGAATTTGTGTGGACGGAAGCATTCAAACAATGGGAATTGATCACCGGGAACGCCCGACGGGAATCCAAAAGCACGGCGTGGAATTACGGAACGACGACGAATCGGGTGGAGACAACCTCGGTGAAGAATGCGGAGGGAACCACGGAGGTGTATCGGGTGGTGAACACCTACCAAACCTTTCCCTGGAGAGAAGAGTTGGTGCAGCGGGTCGTAGGCGCAGCGGGCAGCGCGCAGACAACCACGTGGACCTATGAAACCAACCCGGCTTTTCCCAACAGCTATGGACGTGTGATCCAGAGGGTTGACCCAAGCGGGGCCTGGGAACGCTACGAATACGATTCGGTGGGAAGAACCGTCAAGGTGATCGCGGCAGTGGGTGACGCCCCGGTGAGCGCCGGCGAGAGCGCCAGCCGTGTCGCCGCCACCACGTATGCCGGTGACAACATGACAATCACGAAGGTGGAAACCCTCCTGGGGCAAGAGGTCGCCCGCCGCTACACGGTGTTGCACCCCGGTGAAATGCAAGCGATTGTCGCAACCACACCGGGCGCTTCGCAGACTGATCCCAGCAACCTCGTCACCGTCACCAAGAAATATACCAGCGGCGCTTTTTCAAACGAAGTCCAGAGTGTTAAAAGTCCGGACGGGACCATGAGTTTGTACACCTATTTGATGAGCGGCAATCAAAAGACCACCACCGTCAAAACCGGCCAGCCCAATGCCGGTGAAACCGACATCGTGGATGGCACACGCATCGTCACCGTGGTGGATCAAGCCGGCAACGCCCTCACGGAAACCACCACCGACATCGCCAGCGGCCTGCTCCTGACTTCCGCCACAACCACCCAACAAGACGAGTTCGGGCGGCCGACGCGCGTGGATTACAACGATGGAACCCACATCGCCCGCAACTACGGCTGCTGCGGCGTGGAATCCGAAACTGACCGCGAAGGCATCACCACCACTTTCATCCACGACGATCTCAAACGCGTCATCGCCAGCACGCGTGTGGGCATCACCACGCTGACGACCTACGATGCGGAGGGAAGGGTATTGACGACAACGCGGAAGGGAGGCGATGCTTCGGAAATCACGACCAACACTTCCACGTTTGATGTTGCGGGACGCCGCACCTCATCGAAGAACGCGCTGAACAATACGACGACCTTCTCCGAAACCATTGACGGCAACGGTCACACCGTCAAGACAACGAACTTGGCGAACGGCGCCACGCGCATCGAGACGTTCGCCAAGGACGGCTCGCTCTTGAGCGTGACCGGCAGCGGAACGCATCCCCTGCGGTACGAGTACGGCGTGGACGCAAACGGCCGTTTCACCAAGGAAATCCGGGTGGGAGACAACGGCGCGGAAACCGAGTGGTCGAAAACCTACACGGACATGGCCGGGCGCCCCTACAAAACCGTCCAGGCGGACTTGCCACCCTTTAGTGGTGGTGGCGCAACCAGCCAATCGTTCTTCAACAACAAAGGTCAACTGATTCGGCAGGTTGATCCCGACGGCGTGGCCACGCTCTTTTTCTACAATGCCAAAGGCGAACAGGAATACACCGTTCTCGACGTGAACCAGGACGGCGTGATCAACCTCAGCGGCGCCGACCGGATCACGCGCACCGTCAACAACGTGACCACCGCCCATGGAACCACCGTTCGACGGTCCACCACGGATGTCTGGACGACCGACAACACCGGCGCAAGCATCACCGCCGCCCTCAACGAAACGAGTGCCGATGGGTTGCAATCGTGGAACACCGCCTTCGGTCTGACCACCCACACACAGACGGCATTTGACGGCGCAGGCGGTCGCACCGTGGTCGTGACCGCTCCGGACGGCACAACCACCACCAGCACATATCAAAATGGCCGCCTGCTCTCCTCCGTGTCCTCCGTGTCCTC
>JACQHZ010000363.1 GCA_016198745.1 Verrucomicrobiota bacterium | reverse complement strand
ATGGGTGTGGCATCCCAAGCTTAAATCAGATTTCAAGCAAAACCGGAAGTCTTTTGTTTGCAACAGGTTGTGCATGCACGCACATCCATCCAGTCCACTTATCCACAAAGGCATTGCCCCAAGCCGGGCTGTCCATTGCGACGGACTTTACTGCGATAGTCTGGGGTGTCTGACACTTCCCTCAGTCGCTTGCGGAACTGGGCCAGCGGCTCCAAGTGGTCGTGGCCGGCCCCAATCATAGATTCCAAGGAGTTGTCCTTCTCAACCACCGTACAGGTCCAGCAGCCGAACCGCGCCGAACTGGTGCCGCAGGACGGCGCGTCGTCCGCATTCATCACGAACGGACACTCACCGCCGAGAGCGTCCTTGTAAAGCGCCACCACCTCTCGATAGCTGCCACCCCAAGGCGGGCGACTGTTGAGCAGTGCCACCCACACTTCCTGAGTCGTCAAGTCTTTGATGGGAGTGAAGACCTGACACCCCTTGAAATCGGTGTGGAGTGTGAGTCTGCCGTTCGATGCCCGGTCGTGCTTCGCCAAGTTGTTGGCTCGTGCCGCCGATTCGGAACGCCGGACACCCAACAGCAGAATGGCTTCGCCGTTTTGACTGACTTGCTCGCGGATGAACCGGGAAGTCGGGCGGATTTTCATGCGGTCTGTACACCAGCGGAACATGCGGTTCGGCGCGGGATAGCCCCGCCCGAGGAGATTCACCCAAAACGATTCCTCGACCAACGGTTGGGTCTTCACCACCTCCATTGGCAGACGCAGTGCGGTCAGGCTCTCCTCAAGGTTTTCCAGCACCCCGTCAACAAAGTCCTGAAAAACAGGCGACTCAACCTTCGTGTCGTTGCTCACGATGAGCACACAGCGACGACGATCGTCCGGGGCGATGGATAGAAGACACTCAACAACCAGGTGGGCGAGGAGCGTTGAATCCTTGCCCCCAGAAAACCCGACAATCCACGGCTTCGCGTGAGGTTGCAGATACTCATCGCGCAACTCGCGCCGGACGGCCTTGAGCTTGGCGGCGTAAACCTCGCTTGGGCTCGTGACCGGAGCAGCCACGGCTGTTTCCGTCTCTTGCGTGGGAAACGTAGTCATCGGTATTTTTTACCTGTGCCAAAGATTTGCCAAGAAACCAGTTCTTTATCAAGGGGAATCCAGTGGCCAACGGATTGGGTTCGTTGTTACCGTTCATCCGGCGTTCATCTTGCCAGTCCTCCAGATATGGCAAGCGCGAAACAAAAGCGTCCAGGGCCCATCGCGAAGTGATGGAAGTCGCGCAGGAACGACTAACCGAGCACGCGCGATGAGAGATGAATTTCAGAAGTGTTCCCGCTAAACCAAGCCGTTCAAATCCAGTTCCGCAGCCTGGCGGTAGGCTTCCGGTGTGCCGATGTCCGGGAAGGGCCGATCCATTTCCATCCCCAAAATCCGGGGCAGCAGTTGCGGAATGAAATCCCCGTAACCCGCGGGCGAGATGAACCACGCCAGCAGGATGTTGCGCGAGAGAAAGATCGCCTGGTTGGCGCGTTGCCAGAGGAACACCCGGCTGGCGGCAGTTTGAAGGGTAAAACCCATGCAAAAGGATGACATCAGGAAAACCGCGCGCTTGTCCAAGCGAAAAGCCCGTTGCGCTTCGCTCAGTCCCCGGTGGAAACTTTCACCTGGCGTTGTTCGATGAATTTCCAGAACTTGGCGCTCTTTTCGAACTCCTCGTCGTTCTGCACGTCAAGATTGGAGCGCACAAAGAAATCACGCAGGGTGTTGCCGGGCAGCACATGGTGGATCACAAGCTGTTCGCCCTGCTTCTCAAAATAGACGCGGTAATCCTTGTAGCGGCGGCGATACAAGGTGCGGCCGCCTTTGCGGACCTCGCCGATGCCGTCCTTGCCGGGCGCCAGTTCCGCTTTCCGGAGGCGCGAAAACTCGGCGACAATTTCCAATTGCTCCAGCTTGTCAATCTGGGAAAGGGCGGCGGTGGCGCTGGCGCTGAATACGATTTGGTGCACGATGAGAAAGGGGTGATGCGACGGGTTGAATGGGGATGGTTGATTCATCCCATGGTGAGGATTGAGAAAACCGGGAACCTTCCACCTTCCGAACACCCTTGATAATTCCAAATAATTCTTGCTGCGCCCAATCCCCTTTTTCTCATGGCACGGCAATATCTTTCGCGAGGTAAATGTCCTGAATGGCGTGAAGCAACTTGACTCCGTCGGCCATCGGTCTTTGGAACGCCTTGCGCCCCGAGATCAGGCCGCAACCGCCCGCCAGTTTATTGATCAGCGCCGTTCGCACCGCGTCCTGCAGGTCGTTCTCGCCCGAAGCGCCGCCGGAATTGATCAGGCCGATCCGGCCCGAGTAACAGTTGAGCACCTGATAGCGGCACAGGTCCACAGGATGCTCGCTGGTGAGGTCCGAATAAACGCGTTTGTCGGTCTTGCCGTATCCCTTGCCGAGAGCGTTGTAGCCGCCGTTGTTTTCCGGGAGTTTCTGCTTGATGATGTCGGCCTGGATGGTCACGCCCAGATGGTTGGCCTGGCCGGTGAGATCGGCGGAGACATGATAATCCTTGTCCCGTTTGAATTCGTTGTTGCGGGTGTAACACCAGAGGATCGTCGCCAAGCCGAGCGAATGCGCCTCCTCGAACATCCGCGCCACCTCGACGATCTGACGCCCGCTCTCCGCCGAACCGAAATAAATCGTCGCCCCCACCGCCGCCGCGCCCAGTTCATAAGCCGACCGAATGGTCCCAAATGGGATCTGATCGTATTTGTTGGGGCAGGTCATCAGTTCGTTGTGATTGAATTTCACGACAAACGGGATCTTGTGCGCGAACTTGCGCGCCACGGAGGCCAGCACGCCGAACGTGGACGCCACCGCGTTGCAACCGCCTTCGAGGGCGAGGTTCACGATGTTTTCGCCGTCGAAATACACGGGATTGGGCGCAAACGACGCGCCGCCGCTGTGCTCGATTCCCTGGTCCACAGGGAGAATGCTCAAATATCCCGTGTTGGCCAGCCGGCCGTGTCCGTAAAGCTGCTGCAGGTTGCGAAGCGTCGGGATGGAACGATTGGAACAGCCAAAAAGACGGTCCACCACGTCGGGACCGGGCAGATGCAGCGATGTCTTGGGGACCTTGGGTTTGACGGAAACGAGCCGTTCGAATTCAGTTCCGAGAAGCGATTGAATTTCCTTCGTATTCATGGCGATGGAGGCGAGACGGTTGAGATTTCCAAAGGAAACCTTTTCCCTCGCTGTTTTGTTGCGGGATGAGCAGGCCGGCTCATTCCCTTATGAGGCGATGCGCAACGCCTACCCTAGAAACTTCGCCCCCCAATTTCAAGCATGGATGTCAAATCATTTGGATGAAAAATTGCGGCCCAACTTGCCGTCGGCCGGCGTTTGCGTGATCCGCAAATGACGACGAAAAATCTTCTCGAAAAGATCCGCCTTGCGCAATGCGCCCTGGATTTCCGCGCTCAAATCCTCCGTCCCCTGAACCATGAGCGCGACTTCTTCCGTCTCGATGTCCGCCTGCAGGCGTTCCACCCGCCCCAGATGGAGACGATCCAGGCCGTCGGCGATCCGCAGGAGCGCTGCAAGTTTTGAGACAAGCTGCCGACAGTCGGCGGTCAGGGACATGTAGCGGCGGTGACGGGAGCTGGGTGGAGCGCCACGGTGATATCGAACGATGCATGCCGCCATTTCGACCCATTTCGATGGCGCGCGCCGCCAGTCATGCTCGCGGATGATGTGCGCGGCAATTTTGTGATGCTTTCGTCCGGACGGTTCCTTGCTCCAGCCGATGTCGTGCAGCAAGGCGGCTGCATGGAGCAGCCGGCGATCTTTCGTTCCCAGACCGTGAAGCGGCGCGAGCGCGTCAAAAAGCTGCAGCGCCAGCCGCGTCACCTGCGTCACGTGAAGCGGTTCCTCCTCCCGTTCGCGCATCAGTGCGCGCGCTTCCGCGAGCCACGCTTCATGGATGGGATGGGGGCTTGCCGGTTTCATGCCGGATTTTTCGTTGGCCCAGGCCGGGGCGCCGCCTGTTGAAGTTCGGCAATTTTTTCTTCAATCGTGCCGGGGGCCTGGATTTGACAAAGCCGCGCGTAAAGACCGCCCTGCTTCAGCAATTCCGCGTGCGACCCGCGTTCAATGATCCGGCCTTGCTCCAACACGAGGATCAGGCCGGCGTGGCGCACCGTCGAAAGCCGGTGCGCAATCATCAGACAGGTGCGCCCGCGCATCAATCGCGCCAACGCCTCCTGGATCAGGCCTTCGGTTGCTGTATCCACGCTCGCCGTGGCTTCGTCCAGCAGCAGAATCGGCGGGTTCTTCAACAGCGCGCGCGCGATGCTGATGCGTTGCTTCTCGCCCACACTCAATTTCACGCCGCGCTCGCCCACCCGGCTGTCGTATCCTTTCGGCAAACGCGCGACAAATTCGTGCGCGTTGGCCGCCGTGGCGGCGGACATCAGATCGGATTCACTCGCGTCGAGTCGTCCGTAAAGGATGTTTTCCCGAATCGTGCCGTTGAAGAGAAAGGGTTCCTGACTCACCACGCCCATTTGCGCGCGCAACGATCCCAGCGTGGCATCGCGCACATCCCGTTCGTCCACCAACACCCGTCCCTGGCCGACATCATGGAAGCGGGAAAGCAGATGGATGATGGTTGATTTGCCGGCGCCAGTCGGACCGACCAACGCGACTGTTTGGCCCGGCGCGGCGTGAAAAGAGATCTCCCGCAACACCGGCCTGTGCCGGACATATTCGAAATGGACGTCCTCGAAGCGGACATCGCCGGCGACCCGGCCGCCGAACAAACGGGTGTGGATGCGTTCGGTGGCTTCAGACGGCGCATCGAGGATGTCGAAGATGCGTTCCCCGGCCGCCCGCGCGGCCTGAAACATTTGGTTCAGATGATGCAACCGTCCCACTGGATCATAGAACATCACCAGATAACCGAGAAATCCGACCAGTTGTCCGAGTGTCATTTCGCCTTGCAAGACCTTGATCCCGCCGAAATACAGGATCAGGGCGGCGCCCAACGCCGCGACGCAGGACATGCTCGGCGAATAGACCGACCACACGCGCATCACCGAAAGCGTGCTCGCGCGCACATCGCCCGCGTGCCGCTCAAAGCGCGTCAACTCGTGCAATTCGCGCGCAAAGAGTTTGATCTGCCGGATGCCCTGGAGGTTGTCGTGCAGGAGCGCGTTCATGGCCGACATCGCGCGGCGCTGAATCCGATAACGCGCATGCGCGGTCCGGGTATAGATCAGCGCGCCCAACGCGAGAAACGGCAGGGGCGTCATTGCAAGCCAGGCCAGTTCCGCGTTGAACCAGAAAAGCATCGTCATCACCCCGAAGACGGACAGGACGGCAACCGTCCCCTGCTCCGCGCCATCGATGAGAATCCGCTCCAGCGCGGTCACATCGTCCATCACGCGCGTCATGATGTCGCCTGTGGCGCGTTGGTCGAAGTATCCGACGGGGAGATGCTGGAGTTTGTCGTAAAGATCGCGGCGCATATCGAAGATGACGCGTTGTTCAAAGGTGTTGTTGAGTTGAATCCGCAAACCGTTGAAGAAATCGCGAAAGACAAATGCGCAGACAAGCGCCGCGACATACCACCCCAGGAGATGTTCCTGATGCTGCACGATCACCCGATCAATGATCAACTGCGTTAGTTTGGGATAAGCCAGACCAAGCAGCGTGGTGAGCATCGCGCACGACATCGTGCCGAGCGCGAACCACGGGTACCTCTTGAGATACGCGGCGATGCGCCGGAACATCTCGCCGGCAGAACGCGCGCGCGCATGGGTCACGTCCTCTGCAACTGAAAATACAGCATGATGCGGCATGATGCCGTCATTCTAACAGCTTCCGCGCAGCGACGTCCAGAGCATGCGATTTGACTGGGTTTTCTGACGCAGGCGTGGTATCCATGATGTCCCTTTCGGGAGCGCGCCATGTTGACCATTCCCAGCGATTACCTCCGCAGCTACAAGACCGACGATGTCATCATCCAACAGGGTGAGGCGAATGACAACATGATCTACATCCTCAGCCAGGGGATGCTGGGTGTCTATAAGGACGACGTCCGCGTGGCGGAAATCAAGCAAGAGGGCATTTTCTTCGGCGAGATGAGCGTGCTGCTCAATACATCGCGAACCGCAACCGTCAAGGCGCTGATGGAGAGCAGCGTTTTGGTGGTGCCGTACGATTACAACATTTTCTTCGTCAAGTTCCCGACCATCGCGCACAAGCTCATGATCACACTGACCCGGCGGCTGAGCGAGATCACGGCAAAACACGAGGAAACCTCCGCCAAGGTCGCAGACCTGCAAAGCAAGGCGAAGAAACTCGAACTCGCGCTCTCCAATTGCGAAAGAA
Organism: Verrucomicrobiota bacterium; assembly: GCA_016198745.1. Classification (GTDB taxonomy): domain Bacteria; phylum Verrucomicrobiota; class Verrucomicrobiia; order JABWAM01; family JABWAM01; genus JACQHZ01. The sequence continues at coordinate 1,577 of JACQHZ010000363.1, read as the reverse complement.
ATCGCCTGCTGCTTCAGTCCAAATTGCAGGCTGCACAAAACCCGTAGCCCGCCGCGGCGAATGAAGTATCCGGGCTGGCCCGTCATTCCCATCGTGCGGACCGGACGACGCGCCATTCTCCTTTGGCAGGCAGATTCTTCGGCGGAGAACCGTCCTTGACTTCGATCAGCGTCAGGCGTTCTTTGCCGTTCTTTTCCTGACGATCGACGATCAGGGCGAGCCGCTGGTCGAGCGCGTCCTTGGAGAGCACAAAGGAGACGGTGACCGTCGCGGTTTCGTTGGGATCGAAGGAGATGGTCTCGAGACCAATGGACTCGCGAAAGGTCCGGTCGCGCTCTACCTCGCGGGTCTTGCCCACGCGAAGCGCAAAACGATTCCGCGAGAGGCTGTTTTTATCGGAAGACCGGTTGGCCGCTTCCAGCGAAATCTTGAGCGCGATCTTGTCGCCGTCATCCCCGTATTCCGCCTTGACCACCTTGAGAACGAAAGGCGGCAGGGACGCCTCTTCGCCGAAGCGACACACCCGTTCCGAGGACCCGCTGCACCCGGCCAGCCCAAGGAGCGACAGGCACAACCAAAGCGAGCCGAAGCGGTTCATGCCTTTTGATTACGCCCTATTTGAATGAGACTGTCAAGACGGAGCGATACGATACAGTTCCCATCTTTCCATGCTTCCACACCTCCATCCTTCCATCGCTTCGCCTTCACCCTCATTGAACTTTTGGTTGTGGTGGCCATCATCTCGATCCTGGCGGCGCTGCTTTCACCTGCTTTGAGCAACGCGAAACGGACCGCGCAGGGGATGCAGTGCCTCAACAATCTGCGACAGATCGGCGTGGCGGTTTCGATGTACGCGCCGGACAACAACAACTCGCTGCCGGGACCTGTATGGGGACTCCAAATCTCTCCCGCGCCTGCAGGAGACAACAACACGCTCGCATTTTTCCTGGCAGCACACCTGGGCTATGCCGTCCCGACAAACTGTTTCGAAAAAGTGTTCCTATGTCCCGCGAATCGATGGGCCAAACAGACTCCGAGCGTATGGGAGCGGGGCGCCTATCGCCAGAACCTCCCGTTGTTTGGAGATTTCTCCCTCAACACCCCTCCGAAAACTCTGCGGGAATTGGAAACTCTCTATGATTCCTTGTCTTCCGCATGGGGCATCGAGGACGTTGACCTCTGGAATTACAGCACCCTTCTCACCGCCGCGCCCGAACCCGTTCACAATCGTGGGATTCCTCGCGGAACTCAACCGGATCGGAACGCCGTTCGACGCCTATGTGATTGAGGATTTCGAGCGCATTCCAATTGAAAGATACAAGGCAAGAGGACCATTCTTTTGCCGGGCGCAACGGAAGTTTTTGATGTGTTCAGGAAGAAGCTGATTTCTGAAAAAACCGACCGTATCGATCTGGATCTTTCCGGCGGAGAAACCCGCCTCTTTGCCATTGGAAAACAAGCCGAACGATGCCAGGAATCGTTGAAAGACACCAGCAACCCCTAGCCTGCATTTTTCACATAGAGAAAAATGCACCTGGCCAAGATGCCAGCCAGCACTTTGTGCCACAAGACTGTCT
>JACQHZ010000350.1 GCA_016198745.1 Verrucomicrobiota bacterium | reverse complement strand
CTCAACCGCCTCGTCGGCCTGGCTCGTTTTCTCATTCGCACCGAGGTTCGCTGCCGCAACCTCGCCTCCAAAGTCTTGAGCCTGGCTCTGACCCGCTTGCCCGATGATTGGCACGCTCGCTACGGGATCCAACCCCTGCTGGTGGAAACTATGTGGTGGCGGAGACCGCCGACATCAGTGCCAAGCGGATCCGGGCCGTGGCGCAAAATTTCCTCTCTCAGGGCGTCGATGGCGTGTATTTTTTCAACCACCCCTGCCACCTGGAGAACCCCAAGAACCGGCGCTTCAAGCACCCGGCCAACTTCCGGACCTTGAACACGGTCCTCCGCGAAGCCGGTAGCCAAAGGACCCTGAAAGGCGCCGCCAAGCAATTCACGTTCTGGCCGGGACTGCCCATCTCGGTGGAATCGAGCCGTCCGCCGGAATTCCACCAGACGATTACGTTCAATATCCTCGATCCCGACATAAAGAAGGCCGACGCGAAAGCGATTCTGAGGTTCCGGCAGATTGCCGAACGAAATCCGCACGCGATCCGCGCTTGCCGGCCGAATCCGTTTCTGCCGGCCGGTGTCATGAAGTACTATTTGAACGGGCGGGAGATACCGGAAAAAATTGTCAGGAAGACCAGGCGGCCCAGGGAACGGATACCGTCCGGTTTCTTGCTGCGACGCCACGAACTGGTTGAGATCGCGCTTCCCGCGCGGGAGCTCGCGTTGGGTGAGAACCGCCTGGCCTTCCACATCCCGCGGTTTCCCAAAGCGAGCGATCCCTACGTGTACATCCATGAACTGGAAGTGGACGTGGTCTTTGGCACCGCATGATTGACAAGACTTCCGCTCAAGCCCAGCATCAACATTGTGAAGCTGATGCTGGAGAATCTCCCGCCAAGCTACACGTGCGGCAAAGGACGGGTAGCCATCGTGGACTATCAGAACGAGAAGTTCGGTTTCTGGGAAAGCGAGCGATCTTTTCGCCGTGGACAGGGTTGTCCGTTCACTCCCGATGTGACCTACGACTACCGGGCCAAGCCGCTCTATTATGAATACTACCAGTCCTTGCTCGCCATCCTGCATTACGTCAAGGCCATCCTGGTGAACAAATGACGGTCGCGTGGTTGTTGAAAAATCCGCCGACATCCTTGCTGGAACGCAGGCAGCGACCCGACCGCCATTGTCAGTCCGCGATGTCTGACCGCCAAGGTGTTTCGAGCATGAAGGCATTCATGGCGGGAAAATGCCATTGTGCGGCGAAGACAGACCGGGTTTACTCGGTTCGCGATGGCGCCTACCTCGGATACACCGACGCGATTGCCGCCGCCATTGAACCGGCTGTGGCACAACTCTACGCGCTCTTGCCGGCGGAAGTCGGCGAAGTGCGGATTGAGGGTTTGAAAAAAAGCCATCGTTGCGGCGAAAAGGCCGAGTGCAAGTTGCGCGCTCAAGTTCGGCCCGATGTCGTCATGCCGCATGTGTTTCACATGGAGGTTCGAACGCCCCAAGGCCAGGCGCATCGCCAAGCGGAATCCGCACACTGAGGGATGATTCCGTCAGAACCCGTTGCGAACCCTCAGACGATCCGCTGCTATTTTGAGTTGCAAATGCCGTTTGACAATTGGATAAAAGTAGTGAATAGTGGTGAAAATCAGATGAAAAAACCCAGGATGGAATCGAAGCCGGCCCGCAACCCGTCCGCAGGGCGGCGCGCGCCCGCGTTGGCGGCAGCGGACCCGGTCGGGGAAATTGAGCAGGCCATTCGGGAGAGCATGCGCGCGGGCGGTTGCGCGCCTCAGCAGCGGATTCTCTCGCGGCGCAATCTGGCCCGGTGGTTGCGGACCAGAGAATCGCGGGTTCAACAGGCTATCGCGCGGCTGGAAAAGAAGGGTTATTTGCGCGCGCGACGGGGGAGCGGCGTCTATGTTACCGACAAGGTCTGGGACGCGAATGGCGCGCGCGCGATGGCGCCGGCCAGGGCTTCCGCGTCTGCCGCCGCTCCAGCGCCGGTCCTGCCGATCTCATTCTTCCCGCACGTGCCGATCTTCAAGAGGTTGCGCATCGAGATTGGCGGATGGGAGGATCCACGCCAGTCCCGCATGTGGCAACGCGCGTTGGATGCTTTTCATCGAGAAACGCCATTTGTCACGCTGGAACCATGCTCCCAATTCAGCGCGCCGGACGAGACCTGCGAGCTTCGGATCCAATCGATCATGTTCTTGCGCGACGCGGCCAAATCGTTCACCCTCCTGAGCGCGGATGCGTTAGCCAAGGGCGGGATGCAGCCGGAGCGTTTGTGCGACGGTCTGCTCGATTTGGGGCGAGCCGACGGCTCGCCGGAACTCAAGGGGATTCCTCTTCTTCGAACCACAGCGATCCTGGTTTTCAATCACCATCTTTTCAGGAGACACCGGCTGAACGAGGACGAGATTCAAACCCCTCTGGATTTCTTCCGGGCGGGAAGCGCGATGGAAGAAAAGAGCCGGGGACGGGTGGCCGGGTTCAACTATCTCGGATGTCAGCACTTTTGCACCTTTTATGGCATCGAGGTTCGCGCGGAGGGAGAGCGTTACCGGTTTGATCGCGCCCGGATGGCGCGTTTTCTGGCTGAATTGAAGCCGCACATACGTCATAAACATCTGGAGACCGTCCAGATCGTTCAGATTGAGACGATGAAACAGTTGGCTGAAAATGGTCTCGGAATCTGTTGCACGTACCTCTATTTGCAGCCGTGGCTGGTTGAACGGATGGGGCCGGCGGTGGGTTTCCTGAAATTGCCGCTGGAACCGCGGGGATTCGTCAGCGAGTCCATCTGCGTAGGCGCCATTCCGCAAGGAGCGAAGCATGCGGAAGAAACGATGCTGCTCATCAGCTTCCTGGCCTCCGAACGGGGACAGTCCCTGCTGGTTGAACAGAACCCGGAATGGTTGTCGGTTGACCGGCAGGTTCTCGAAAAACAGAAGGCCGTTTCGCCGTTTCCACCCGGCGCAGTGGTCTATGAGTTTGACCCGCGCAGTCACTACACACAGGTGAGCCGGAGGATGTACCACGAATTTGTCGGCATGGCTAATACGGAGACCGCGAAGTTTTTCCTGGGGTTGCAGGGACTTGAGGAAACTCTGGACAAGTTGGCGCGGATTGGACAGGCGCCAACGCCAGGAGGCGCATGAGGCGATTGGCGCTCAGAAACCAAGAGGCAGAATGCGATGGGTTCCCGGCCATCTTGAATTTCTGTCCGCGTTTTTCCACGACAACCTGTAACCGATGAAAACCGCCCAAAACACCGGCGCAATCAAACCGTCGGCGGCTGATGAAGCGCAAATTTATTTTGTTGATTATGGCCGGCTGGCGCTGAAGCCGGGCGAACGACAGCGGCCGCGGTGGATACGCGAAGAGGGTCTGTGTTTGGTGGGTTGCTGGGAGAGATTGCCCTGGCGACGGCACAGTGGAGGCGCCACCACCTGGGCGGAAGAGGATTACGCCTTTGAACACAGCCAGACATTTCTCGATGACATCAAGAAACTGGGCTGCAATTTGGTCGTCGTTCCGTATGATTGCGGCCACGGCGAGGCGTTCATCGAAGACGATGTCCAGATGTCGAAGGCGTTCATCGAACTGGCCCATCAGAACGGGTTGAAAGTCGGAACCTATTTCCGGCCAGACATCGTATGGATCGAGACGCTGAGCGACGAAGAACTGGCAGAGCTGGAAGGGGGATTTCAACGCGACAGCGCGGGTCGTTTCATCCAGCCGTTCGGTTCTTCGGCGCGGAATGTCTGTTACCACCATCCCGGCGGCTTGGCGCGTTTCAAACGATACATTAGGCGCGCAATTGTCGAGTTGAAAACCGACATGCTGCACCTGGATGGTTTGATCATCGGCGGCTACGAGGGGGCTGGGGCATGCCGATGTTTATTGTGCGTCGCAGATTTTCGAAGGTTTCTGTTGGAGCGATATGGGCAGAACCGCGAACTAGCCAAACGTCGGTTTGGACACCCCTTCCTGGAGAGGATCGTGCCGCCGGCGAATTATCCAACGGATGCGCCGCCTTATGACAGCGGCCCCATCCAATCTCACTGGTGCGAGTGGGTAGCCTTTCGGTGTTCTTGGACGACGCGGGTTCTGGCTGAGATTGCGGCCTTTGCGCAGGAACTCAACCCGGAAGCAGCCATCAATACTAATACCGCCGTGCCGGCGGTGCGGGAAAATGCGGCATTGTTGATGGGTGCCGACGTGATTGGCGCGGATTACGCCGACGCTCAGTGGTGCGAAGATGCCTATGGTCCCGCGCTCTTGAAAAACGGTTTGCTGATCCAGCGCGTGCGGCAGTGCAAACTCTGTCGGGCGTCCCGCACGGTGGCCTTAACCTACATGCACGAACAGGAAGAACGACCGTTGCGGCAAAACCTGGCGCATGTCGCCGCCTTTAACGACGGAGCAATCGGTTGCATTGGTTTTCCGCCGCACATGAATTTCAGCAATCGTTACACCGTCCACTTCCAGGTGAAGTGCAAGTTTATGCGCTGGTTCAATGCGCATCGGGATTATTACCGGCAAACACGGAGCGCCGCCCGAATTGCGCTGTGGCGCCCCCGGGAGAACATGGCCATGTCCGGCAAGCTCACGTATGCGGCTGCCATGCGCATGGAACAACTGCTGATCGAGACCTGCCGCGGATTTGACATTGTCCTGGAGGAAACGCCCGCCGCGCTGTCCCGGTATGATCTGGTGATCACCCCGAATGTCGAGTGCATGAGCTTGACGCAGATCGAGGGATTGATCGCTTATGTGAAAAACGGCGGCAGTCTCTTCGTGGGACAGGACTCGGCCCTGTTCGACTTGTGGCATCGGCGGCGGATCGAGAATCCTTGGGCGGCGTTGTTCGGGACGGCTTCCGCCAGGAATGTGGTTGCCGACGCCGTGGCCGACGGTTTTGCCGGGATATTCGTGGCGGCGGATGCGAAAAACGCGCGTTCCGAATTGACTCGCGCCACGCATGGAAAAGGCCGCGCCGTGTACGCCCCGATGGTGGTTGACCCAACCTCGCAGCCTTCCATGGTGACGTCGCTGGGCGAACCCAATTTGTCATTGGATTACACCAACTGGGTGGTTCCCCGACGCGCGGAGCAGTTTAAGCGGGCAATTGATTGGCTGATGAAGGAACGCGAACCGATTCGGGTTTCGGCGCAACGCGGGATGTTGGCGGAGTTTCTGGCGCAGGAGGCGTCAAACCGCAGGCTGGTGCACCTCGTCAACCTGCGGCCCAGATCGCAACGCGGATGTCGGGTGAAATTCAGGTTTGCGGTGGAGAAACCGAATATCCGCATCCTGAGTCCGCCCACCGATATCTCGCCGAGATGGCGGTTCCAACGGGGAAAGGCCGGCGCGCAGGTCATTTTCGACCTGCTGGATACGTACGCCGTGGTAGTCCTTGAAAAAAATCCGGAGAAGCTATGATCGCGCAATCCATTCACCGAGTAACGGACGATGCCCGACGCAATGCGTTAACAGGCGCGCGCTGGTTTCAGGAATGCTTCAGTAAAGCGCAAAGGATTCCGATGCCCTCCAGGACCAAAACCATGCCGTCAGGATTCGCAACCAAGGGGCGCCTCGCGCTCGGCCTCGTTGGCAGGGCGTTTGCTCATTTCTGCGCGGCGTCTTTTACGCTCATAGAACTCTTGGTCGTGGTCGCCATCATTGCGATTCTGGCGGCGCTGCTGATGCCGGCCTTGAAACAGAGCAGGAACCAGGCAAAGAAAATCGCCTGCATGAATAACCTGCGGCAGTTGGGAGTCGCGTTCGAGATGTACGCCGGCGACAATAATAATTTGCTGCCCGAGGTTTATATTGCCCCTTCCTTCATAGCGTTTGGAATTCAGCAGTGGGACTTGCCGCAGTTACACATCGGCGCGGGCAACCTTTATCCATATTTCAAGAAGGGACAGCTTTATTTTTGCCCATCCGTGGACAAAAGCTACGAAGGGGCGGAAAACAGCTATGAGTGGTTTCAAAATCGATGGGGTGTGGCCGGCTTCAACGTTTCGATGCATTACATTTATCCAGGCTGGCAGATTTCCGCCCAGACCGGAGATCAATACTATCCGCGCAAGGACCAACTTCAACCACGGCAGGCCATTCTGACAGACTGGACGCCTCTTGTTTGGCTAACGGCGCCCGGCTATCTCCATGGGGGTGAATACGCAAATGTGTTGCACAACGACGGATCCGTGGATGGACGGTCCAAAAGCCGCTGTCCATATCCATGGCTCAACTATTATGGCGGTTATCCGCCGAATGATGGCGATTGGTGGCATTGGGCCAGCGACCGATGAAAAGAGGGTTTTCCATGATGTTGATTCTCCTGGTGTGTTTCGCCGCTTTATTGGCTGGGATCGCTCCGACCGATGAGCTGCTCCCCAAGGACAACCTGATTGCGGACGGCGGGTTTGAGGAGGTGCGATCGTTTCCCGTTAGCACGGACCCTTACATTGCCGAGCAGGTGCAAAACGGTTGCGACCTGACCGACGGACCGATTGTAACGCTGCCGTCGAATTTTGATCAGGTGTGCGATGTCCTCAGAAAATTGCGGGTGGTGGAAGGCGCGCCAGATCGGGAGGTCCATTCGGGCAAACGCGCAATCTTAATGCATGGCGGCTTTTATGTCCGGCCGAACGTCAAGGCCGCGCCGGGCGACGCGTTCCGGGTCGTGATCTGGGCGAAAGGTGAAGGAACGGTTCGGCTGGCCGCAAGTTTGTATCCCGCAGAGGGCGCGTGCATCGCCGGATGCGCGGGGAACGAGGCAAATATCCAAGAGGACGAATGGGTGCGCGTGGAGCATACCTTGGAGATCAAACGTGAACATGCGGCGGTCAAACGCGCTGCTTTCTACATACAGACAACCGGCCCGGTTTACCTGGATGATCTGAGCGTCACGCGAATTGCCGCCGATTCGCTATGACGACGAGCAAGGTTATGGGGTTCGTGCAAGTCATGGTGGTTTCGGCGCTGGGACTGCCAACTCTCGGAAACGATTCGCGCGCGGCGCTGGCCTTTGCGGTTCCGGCCGATCAACCGCCTGTGATTGACGGCGCGTTGAATGAAGCCGTCTGGACGACGAACTGGCACCACCGGTCGAGCGGAATGGTGCAACTCCACGCGAACGACAAGCTCGCCGATCCGCAGACGTCCTTCCTGGTCGCTTATGACCCGCAACAGATCTATTTCGGGATTCGCGCGGACGAACCGAACATGAGCGGGCTGGTTCTCAAAGAAAACCGGCCGCAGGACACGTGGGCGCCCAATCCATCGTCCGTGGAGGTTTTTCTCGATCCCGGCGCCAGGCTGTCGGAGTATTACCAGTTGGCGGCAGACCTGACCGGCTGGCGGTACGACGGGCGCCAGACCGACTCGAAGTGGAACAGCAATTTTCAGGTGGCGACAAAAAGGGGATCAGACGGTTGGACGATGGAGATCGCCATTCCATGGGCGGACCTGGGCGCGCCGGCCCCTCGGATTGGGGAGGTGTGGGGCTTGAATGTTGTTCGCAATCGCGAGGGCGGGACGATCGCTGCCAGCACCTGGTCGCCAATTGCCGGAGACGCCCATCAGCCGGGCAAGTTCCATACCTTGATCCTGGGAATGCCCGCGGCTTTCTTGGAAGTGTGCCTGACAGAGTTCGACGCGACGAACGTTCGGTTGCGCGGGGAACTGGAGCGGCTGGGCCGACAAACTGGTTCGGGGGGAGTCGGTCAGCGGTTGGCTGCTGCCGATCGGTTGCGTCGGGAATTGGTGTTGACCGCGAAGCAAGTGACCGCCAACGGGCCGGTGTCGGAGTTCCTGCCCATGTTTCAACGGTTGCAGACCCTGCGGGAGAAATACCGGTCGGTGACTGAAGAACTGGAGGTTCTGCTGGCCATTTGCCAAACCAATGCAGGCAAAACGGAGGCATCTCAGTGAAGATTGGCAAGCGAATTCTTTTCGAGTTTCTAATCTGGATGACTCTGTCCCGGCTAGCGGCGGCAGTGGAATTTCCGGGCTGGCAGCCGTACGACAAACTCTCGCCCGCCCTGGTGTCGCCCCACATCCCCTTCGCCAATCCCTATGCCGGCGGGAAGCTCACCGCCCTGGTGATCGCTCCGTGCTGGACGCAACGCGAGACGATCGAACTGGCCCAGCGGCTCAGCTTGAACTCCACGCCGCTGATGACGGAAAGCTACGAGTGCTTCGGCGTGTATCCGACCGGGGAGCGCAAGGACTACCTCCGCATCTCGGCGGAGGAATTTCAGCAGGTTGTGCGAGAGAAAACGAGCCGGACATACGACCTGATCATCATCGGAAAGATGCGTTGGTCCGTGATTTATCCCGAGGTGCAAGCGTGGATTCTGAACAGCGTCAAAAAAGGAGCGGGCGTGATTTACGTCACCACCGAGGATTTGCCTCCGGAACTCGCCGCGACCGTTGACTCGTCCGCAGCCGGTCGCCCGGCCATCCTCGATGGCGTGCCCGTCAAAGTCTTGCCCGTCAGCAAGGACGTGCCCGACGAGAAACTCGTCCGCACCGGCTCGCTGGGCCAAGGGCGAACCGTGGTGATCCACTACGGGCAGAAGTATGACGAAAAGGAATTTCTCACCTGCTGGGTGGACAGCCTGACGCCCTTCAACGGCGACGACCCGCTTTACTACGACTACCACCACGCTCTGCTGGCCAAGGCATGCCTGTGGGCAGCCGGCAAAACGTCGTCCGCGTGGTTCGAGGACTTGCCGACATCCGCAGAGGTTGCCCTCGGCGAAACGCCGGCGACGCTGACACTGAGTTTCCGCCTGGCCGGGGACGCCAAGGGATCGCTCTCCTGCACGCTTCGGAACCGCAAGGGCGAGGTGGAATGCGAACAGACCGTGGCGCGCGCGGGCAACGACGTTGCGCTTGCTGTTCCGGTCCACACGGCCGGAGATAAACTGCTCGACCTCTGGCTGAAGGACGCCCAGGGCAACATGATCAACTGGGCATCCGTGCCGGTGACCGTGCGCGCGACCTTCGGGATCGCGGCCATCGCCTTGGACCGCGAGTTTTACAACGCCGGTGACATGATCACGGGCGCGGTTCACTTCTCCGGCGAACCTCCCGCGGACACTCGCTTGACTTTCGAGGTTTTTGATAACCTCGGGCGAAAGATTCTTGCCGACACGCCCGCGGTCCGGGAGAAGCGGGCAGAGATCAGTTTCCGGGCGCCGCCTTCATTGACCGTGTTGCACCAGCTGCGGGTCACCGCCATCAGCAGCAGCGGTGTGACGGTGACTGGTGAAACGGTGTTTTACGTGAACACCGACGGCGTTTTGGATGATGAACGGGAATTTCCGCTCTTCGTTTTCGGGACGTCCACGGGCAACAGCCGCACGATTCGGCTCCGGAATGAGCAATTTAGAAAAGAGGGTATCGACGTTTGTTACGCCACCGGTGCGTATTGGCAAAACTTCGAGCAGTCGCGGGCAATCGCGAAGTTCCTGACGAAGTTCAATCTGAATGCCAGTCCCTACGCCACGCATATTGCCTTTGCCATGGAGCAGCACGAACATGTGCGGCCCGTGCAAGGACCGGACGGTCCGGAAATCCGCAATTGCGTTCTGTCCCAATCACCGGCAGAACACGAGAAGAACAGTCAGTTGAAGCACCTGCGGGACATCGTCGAGGCGTACCGCCACTTCGCCCCCGCCTTTTACAGTCTGGGCGACGAAGACGTGTTGTCGTTTCCGTACTCGGACGTGTGTTTCTGTGCGAACTGCCAAGGGGCTTTCCGGGAATATCTCCAGGAGGTTTATCCGAACATCGAGGCGCTGAATAAAGAATGGGGCGTCTCGCACCCGACGTGGGCGGAAGTCAAACCGATCACGCTGTTGGAAGCCCAGAAACAGAATCGCTATCCGCAGTGGATGGATCACCGCCTGTTCATGGACCGGCAATTCACGCGCTACCACATCCTCTGTGCTGGCGAAATCCTCAAGATCGTTCCCCAGGCCAAGGTGGGTTCGGAAGGGGCGATGCATCCGTCCGGGTCGGGGTCCGGCTGGAACTGGTACGAATTGCTGCCGCACTTGAAGTTCTTCGGTCCGTACCGCAGTCCGATCGAACTGCGCGCCGGGCTGTCCTGGTTTCCCAAGGACGGGCTGATGGCGGCGTGGTTTGGTAGTTACCGAGGCGAAACCCACGAACAGCATATGCGGTATTTCCCCTGGGCGACGCTTCTGGATGGGTGCAACTCCATTGGCTGGTGGCCCGCCATCGGCAGCGGCTTGGGCGGCCCGTCCACGGTTGCGCCCGACGGGACACCGTTGCTGCATTTCCGCCAGGCGATGGAAGAGATTCGCGCTATCCGATCGGGCATCGGCACGCTTCTCTTGTCCTGCGATCGCCAGAGCCAACCGATTGGCGTCTATTACTCCAACCACTGCCTGCACGCCTCGAACTTGAAACCCAAGTTGTCCAGTTGGGAAAACTCGCTGAAGGATTTTCATTACGTTCTGGCAGACGGGCGCTATGACTACCGGTACATCTCGCCGCCGGACATGGGCAGCGGAAAACTCAAAGACCTGAAAGTATTGATCCTGCCCTATGCGCTGGCCATCTCGCCGGGCGAGGTGGAGCAGATCAAGGCTTTCGTGCAGGCCGGCGGTCTGTTGATCGCCGACTTTCTGCCGGCAATCATGGACGAGCACGGCAAGGAACTGGAACAGAGCGCACTGCAGGACGTTTTCGGTGAGTTTGCCCGACTGAAGGTGCGCCCTGTTGGGAAAGGCCATGCGGTTTGCCTGGCCGATTACATCAAGGGCTACCATCGCAAGCGCAGCCAAAGCGAAGGCAAAGGCGTCGCCGCCGGGTTCGGCCGGTTGATCCCCGAACTCACTGGCGGGAAGGTCAAACCCTTCTTCTGCATCACCAACGACCAAGACGAACTTCGCCAAGATATCGAAAGCTCCTTGTTCAAAAACGGCAAGGCCCTGTACCTGGGAATGGTGCGGGGCGAGTCGGTGGTCAATGCAGTCAAGGCCGCCGGAGCCGAGGGCGGCGCCGTTTCCGGCGCTGTCACGGGAGAAAACTCGCCGGTCGTGAACATTCAATTGCCCGAACGTTACTACGTTTATGAATTAAGAGAAAACCAATTGATGGGGCATGTTGACCAGTTCACCATCCAGTTGGCGCCAGCCCAAGCCAAAGTCTTCGCGCTGCTTCCAAGCCAGGTGGCAAAATTCGAACTGACGGTGGACAAGAAAAATTATCAGCCGGGCGAGACGATCAAATTCCAGGCGAATGTTTTGCCGGCCACGTTAAAAGATTGCGGATTATGTATTCGCACAGAACTGGCCGGCCCGGACGGAAAAACCATTCCCCATTATACGCGAAAGATTGTTTCGAAAGACGGCGCATTCAAGGGTTCTATCCAATTAAGTCTGAATGAAAAACCCGGTCCATACAAATTGGTTGCCAAGGACATCATCAGCGGATTGGAAGCCGTCCAAACACTTCAGATAAAGTAGGAGCATCAAATAGAAAGGCTCAAATTGAAAAAAAGAACAAAAGCCGGTTCGTCAGGATTCTCAAACCATCGCCGCATTCCCCGCATCATCTACAACGACGACAGTTGCACCCTGCGCACCGCGCCGCCGCCTCACACGGTCGCGACCTTGGCTTGCGCTCTGGACTATCTCAAGGGCGCCCAGGTGGATTGCCACCAGAAATAAATCTCTTTCGACGACCAGCAACCGGACAAGGCGGCGCTGCCGCGCAAAGGGATGCCAAACCCAAACCGACGGAGAAATGTAACGGCGCAAAATGCCGCTTGGGCGCGTTACTGTTGTTGGGGAGCCATCCGAGGACTTCGGGCAGAATTGACAAGAACATGGTTCAAATCTTGCGTCAATCAAGCAGATTCCAGTTTGGGCGAAAAATTTGATGTTGTAAAAGTGAAATGTCATGTTAGTTTAAGAATGTAAGTGTGCTGATACGCTTTCACCTATGCCGAATCAACCTGTGCGGAACTGCGCCAAGAAGATGGTTGCGCGGATGCGTCCCGGCGAGCGCGTGATGCGCTGCCTGTCCGCCGAATTTGAACGTCCGGATCTCAAGGAGGGCAGCCGGTTGCCGTCGATCCGGGAATTCGCCGCCCAGTTGAACGTCAGCATTTTCACCGTGCAACAGGTGTTCAACAAACTGGCCCGCGAGGGACGCATTCGCACGGAGGTCGGCAACGGCACGTTTCTGGTTTCGGCGTCGCGGTCCGGGCGAAACTGCCTGACCATTGCGGTCGGCATTCCCACGCCAGGCATGGCGCCCGAACTGGAGTGGCATTACCGCATGTACGGCGGCATGCTGGCGGCCGCCGCGCAGGGCAGTCAGCCCGTCACTCTTCATCCGCTTCCGCAGACGGAAGCGGACACCGAGGCCGTGTCTCGGCGGCTGCTGCAGGAACGCGGCCAGGTGGACGGCTTGATCCTCTTTCCCAATCCCCATGGCGAGAAAGTCCGTGCGGCCTACGAAACCGAGGGACGGTTCGTCGTGGATGTCAACCCGCCATCGGAAACCGCCACCGCGAATTTCGTTTCCCCCGATTACCTGGGCGCCAGCCGGCAACTGGCCGAGGTCTGGCGGCGGACGGGGCGCCGGCGCATACTGCTCTTGCTGACCAACGAGCGCGATTCCGTTTCCAGGCGCCTCCGGATCGCGGGCGTCGCCGGCGGGTTGGATGCGGCGTTGGGGCGGGCGGTTTCCTTGCAGGTCATTGAAACCGGCGGGGACCTTGAACCCAGGCGCTACGAGGCGAGCGGCCACGAGGCCATGCGCCGGGCTTTGCAAGAAGAGGCCGAACCTCCCGATGCCATCTATTGCGAAGGCGATTTTCTGGCGGTGGGCGCGCTGCGGGCGTTGCGGGAGGCCGGGATCTGCGTCCCGTCGGAGGTCAGCGTCGTGGCCGGCAGCGGCCTGAACGTCACGGAAACCTGGTGCCCGCAATTAACTCGCACCCAACATCCGCTTGAGCAGATGGGGGCGTGCCTGGTCGTCATGCTCCTGGAGCGCATCCAGCGACAAGGTGCCGACATGTCCGCCCGCGTTCTGCCCACGCCCTTCATCGGCGGGGCCACCACCCGGTCCGAGGAAAACGAACTGCTTGATGTTAGGCAACCCGCACCTTGGCCACGTTGCTTAACCACCCCGACGGCCTCCGCCCAACCTCCATCCCCCTTATGAGAACCCTATCCCTCCTTCTGCAAAAGCATGCCGCGATGGTCCTGGTCGCCCTGATCGCGCCGGCCATCACGAGTGCCGCTCAGGAAGGCATGGACCTGGCTCTGGAAAACAAGCTTGATAACCTGGACAATCTCGGGCGCGACTTCAAATTCGACGGCGAACTCAAGGTCGTCAATCACCAATTGCGCGCCGAAGCGGCTGAGGTCAAGAACAATGCCAGCCTGAAGACGCTTGGCGCATTCCGGGATTTCCTGGTTGAATTTGAGTTGGTCCTGCACGAGGCGCAGAAAGGCAGCGTCTGCATCGCGACCCGCGCCAACACTAACGGCGCCTGCCTTTTCTATATCTATCCGCAGGGATTGCTCCGCATCACGTCTTCCATCAAGACGGAGCCGGTAGAAAAATACGACGACCTGGCCACCGTCAACTTCGCCTTGACGAAGGATGAACCCTACAAAGTGAAGGTCTGCGGGAGCGGCAGCCGCGTGGCCATGAAAATCTGGCTGGCCAGCGAACCGGAACCCAACGAGTGGAACATTAACGCGGAGGACCAAGCCCATCTGGAGGAGGGCAATATCCTGATTGAGATTCAGCGGCATGCGACGCCGGGAAGCTACTCGGCCGAACTGGCCAATCTCAGGATCTGGACCCGAAAAGCAAAGTGACCTCCCCAGGTCCCGTTCGGGCCAAAGCAAATTGCTCAAGCACAAATGAATGCCACCATCATTGCGGCGCGAAATCTACTGCCAATCGTCCTGTTATTGGACGGTATTTCTCCTGTCTTCGCGAAGATAATATTGAAAGACACGTTCAATTCCGTTGCAGAATCCACAACCTGCCCGGAGATTGCCCCTGCCAATTACAGCGGGGTGATTTTGGAGGGCGACGTAAAAACGGTCAATGCTGGCAGGAAAAAGGGGGTTTTATTGGATGGCATCGCGCGGATTATTTACCCGACCGACGGCCTGCCGATTCTTTCTTCCGGTGGAATTGCCACCCGCGTTTATATCAACTTTGATCCGGAAAAAAATGACCGGCCCAACCTGAGAAACACTGTTTTTTTCACAATCTTCGGCCCAGGCAAAAGCTCCGTAACATGTTATTCGGTCTATCATAAAGAAATCAGAGTCCTGGTCAGAAATGAGGAGGGCGCCGAAGTTCTCATGAAAGTGCTCCCGGTTTTGTGGGAGCCCTATGACCCGCATGATATTTCCGTCACATGGGGAAAAAGAATGGAGCTAACCTGCGATGGAGAAACAGCCGGCGAAAACTGGCAGGGCCTCTTCAATGCCCATGAGGTCAATCCGGATGATATCCGTCTGATAGTAGGGAGCTGGGATAATAAATCACCGGGCGAATCCTGTTTCACCATCGAGAAGCTGGAGATTGATGACGGTCACGCATCCTCAGCCGGCGCGATGCCAGCCGAAGATATCATGTCCCACTATAAGACCCAATCCGTCTTGATCGGATACCCTCCGGTCCCTCCGCCCCGGTCGGAATTATCCGGACCGCCGAAACCGGCGGATGTGCGCCACTCGCTTCGCATGACCGAGTTCAAAGGCAGCGACGGCCTGACCCAGGAGGAGGCGGATAAACGCGCTTTGGAATTTAAGAGTCAGGGTTTTAATGTTCTCCTGTCCCAATACAAGAATCGGTATCTTTTTTTCGACCGGGACGCTCAAAAAAGGACCTATTTCCCCAATCACCCGAATTACGACGTTTTTATCAAAGACACCAGGACCCTGGTCCAGGCCGCCCATAAATACGGACTCAAATTCTTCATCCATCTCACCGCCACGACCGTGGAAAAAGACGTCATTGACGCTCATCCCGACTGGGCGGCCATTGATATCACCACCGGGCAGTCGCCGGTCAACAGCTACGGCTCTTATATGACCTGCATCAATAGTGACGCTTTCATGGCGGAATATCTCAAACGGCTGGAGCGTTTTGTGCGGGAAACCGGGGTGGACGGCATCATGCAGGACGAGATTCAATTCCTGGATTTCAATCTCTGCGGCTGCCGTTCCTGCCGCGAGAAATACCGCAAGGAGACGGGGGCGGGAATCCCGGCGTGCATCGTCAGGGACTGGGCCTGGCACCATCATGTGCATGAGGAACCGTACCAGAAATGGATCGATTGGCGCCGCCGGTGCGTCGTCCAAAAAATGCAGCATCTCAGGAAAACGGTTAAGAAAGTCAACCCGGACATCATCATCACGCATTATTTGTGCAACAATACGCATGGTTCGATCCTTCCCAGCACGGGCTTGGTCATCAATGATTATCCCGGTTTCGCCGATCAGATCGGCTATGAATGCGAACCGCCCCTTTATCGCAATCACCTTTACATCTATTACCGCCAACTGGTGGTTGCCGAGATGAAATATATGCGGGCGGTGGCGGAGAGAATGGGTTCGGGAATGTGGACCTACTTTTACGAAAGAAGACCCGGTGATTATACCTGGAACTGGCTGATGGCCCTCAGCCAGGGTTCCCGGGTCTGGTGGAACGCCGACCGTACCGCCGAGAATCAATGGGGCCCGCTGGTGGCCTGGGAAGCGAAATGCCAGAACATCCTGGCCGGGTTGAAAACCAGCGCCAATATCGGGGTGTTTTTCTCCATAAAAGACAGCGCCTATATCACCTACATGGAGCAGGAAAAACGTTTTCAGCATGGTTTTCTCTCAGTGTGCCAGGCCCTGAGCGACGGGCATGTTCCGTACCGGATCATTCTCGAAGATGATCTGAACGGCGAAGCGCTGCTTAAAAAAATAAAAACCCTCTGGCTGCCCAACGCGCGCGCGCTCTCATCTGGCGAATTGGAGGCGATTCGCGCCTTTGTGAAAGGCGGAGGAAATGTGATCGCGACCGCCAAAACATCGCTCTGCACCGAGCGAGGCGATAAAAGAGACAATTTTGCCCTGGCCGACCTTTTGGGCTGCGATTACGCCGGAGAGTTTCAGCGCAAAAACCGATTGGCCATCAAAACCGCCAATGAAATATGCGGAAAAATCACCGGAGAATTTGAGCACAATGAAAGTTTTGTGCTTCTTAAGAATATCGCATCCGATGTCAAAATCATGGCGTATTACAAGGACCTAAGCGGCCGGGAGTTTCCCGGCATCCTTCTTCGAAAAGTTGGGACAGGATGCGTGATTTATTCGGCCGGTCATCTGGAGGACAAGTATTTTTATTCCATGCCAGGGTTTAATGAAATCGCTCTCGGCACGAACTGGACGGACAAACGAATCCCGGCCTATCAGGAACTGATTTGCAACATCGCCGCGTATAACAATCGTGAAATTCCGCTTTTGGTCAAGAATCTTCCCCGCGGCATTCTGGCCGAGGTCTACCGGCACCAGACGGATCGTTTCAATGGAGTCGAGGTGCATCTCGGAAATTTTTTGGGCGGTGAAATCAAAAGCGGCCCGATACCCGCCGAGCCGCTGATCAGCTTTCCGGAAGCGCAGAGACAATTGCCGGCGCCAGACAAGCCGGTCGAACTTTCGGTGTTCGCCCCGGATGCGAAGAAAGTATTTCTGCTTTCGCCGGATTTTGACGAAACGGTTGAACTGCCGCATGCCAGGAATGGCAAATATGTCGATGTTAGTTTGCCCGTGTTCTACCGCTATTTCATTCTCTATGTCAACGAGGGCGACCCCGCCGGGCTTCTTGAACTCACCGGCGGGAAAATCGCGAACGCCATTCCCAAGGCAAAACAATTGGTAACGAGAGAAATCGAACCGCTGGCCGGCAAATATGATGCCAATGACCATGTGGTGTTTTCCGATTCGCCGCGGATGCAGGGCGGTTGGCTCATTAATCCGTATAAGAATTTTCCGGGACAGTTTGTATATGGCGCCCAGAGCGGTTGTTCGAATCTTACGGCCACAATTGTCATGGATAAGAAAATGGAGAATGCCGTTCTGGAAATCGGGGCCATGGACGATAATTATCCCACCAAGGCATTGATCCAAATTCTGGTTAATGATCGGACGGTTTGTAAAGGCCCTAGCGCCTATCCGGACAACGACTGGGGGGTCCGCAAACTTGCAGTTGAAGACGGGTGGCTGAAGCAGGGAACCAATACGGTCCGGATCCAAAATCTCGAACCGGGCGCGCGCGGATCGCACCCCTGGGTGGGAGTGAATTTCATTAAAATTAGGCCGAAAAAAGATTGATCGGAATAAAATTACTATAAGGTTTGAAAATGAAAATAATAAAGTCCGGTTGGGCCTGCCTGCGGCACCGTCCGCGGCGCAGGCAGGTCTATGATGTGAAGCCGCGACCGCCGCAGTGCGGCAGGGGAGGCTTCACCTTGATCGAGCTTCTGGTCGTTATTGCCATCATCAGCATTCTGGCGGCGTTGCTGTCGCCGGCGCTGAAAGCCGCGCGCGACCAGGCGAGGGCCGTTCAGTGCATGAACAATCTGAAACAAATAGGCATCGCGTTCACCATGTATCTCGATGACAACAATGGGAGGTTCATGACGTGGGACCTGGCTTGGGATGGCGGCGCGAGTGGTTGGGACTGGGAACTTTCCCAGCTCTACTTTAATGGAACAGATGACGTCTTTTGGTGTCCTGCAAAAAAGATCATCAATCGCCCCTGGTGGCCTTATATTCACTATGGATACAATCAATTTTTCATTGGATCGAGCTTTCGCGTCAATGGCGATTGGAACACGCCCGCAACTTTGAGCGATATTAAAAATCCGTCCCAAACCATCCTGTTGGTGGACTGTTATCCGCCCGGCGCGCCGGAACGCGGCTATTACCTGACCTACACCGACTATGACCCTGGACTGAGCGGCGGGCGGCCCGAGGTAAGGCATCGGGCGAACGTCAACGTCGGTTGGGTGGATGGCCATGTCAGTTCCGTTTTCTGTCCAGACCGAAGCAATGCCTTTTCCGGTTTGACGGATGCGGTTGCCAGCCCCAATGACAACTGGTGGGACCGGAACTGATTTCAAAACACACTTTCAAAAATGATCAAACAACGGAGGAAAAAATGTTTATCGACATTCATGCTCATGCCTATCGAAAGCCCATACCCTTCGTGGTTCAGTTTTGCACCGCGGAACAGGTGATTGAACGCTACGAT
>JACQHZ010000397.1 GCA_016198745.1 Verrucomicrobiota bacterium | reverse complement strand
CTGCTCAGGTTCACGGTTCAAGGGTTCACGGTTCAGCGGTTGGGAAAGCATGAAGAACCTGAGCAGTTACGGTTGGACTACTTGGGCGAATACAGGAGGAGGCGCGAATAAAATCCACCGGGCGCCTCGGCGGCATTCAAGCCGGTGTTCACCCGGACGGCGATGGTGTTGGATTTCCCCGGTTGCAGGGCGTCGGTGACGTCCACATCCAGTTCGCTCTCAGGCCGGATATAAGCATCAACATAGGAACGGTAACCGGCAAATTTTCCGTTGACCCACACCCAGGCCTCCGTTTCCACCGTGGGCGCGTAGAGCATCACCTTCTTTCCCTTTGCGAAGGAAGGGACATCCACTTTCAGACGGTACCAGATGTTGCCGAGCCAGGGATAACCGGCTTCGTCCAGGCCGCCCTTGACCTGCAGGTAGAAGGGTTTGGTCGTCAGCACCGTTTGCCAGTCCTTGCCATTTTTCAGTTCGGGGGCATGCCAGTCTGAAAATCGGCCTTCGTCGCGCGGATCGGTTCGGAACTGCGCCTTGTCCGGCAATCGGGCGATGATATCCCCCGTCTTGCCGGAAATCCGATCCGCAAGTTTCTGGTAATACGCTTTGCGGTTGACAACGCCCCAATAATAAAACCCCGAAGTGGGATCAGCATCATTCGGCTCGGAATAAAACATGCTCAATGCGTTGAGTTTCGCGCGTTGCGCCAGCATGTAGTCCGCCTGCTTCACCGCCTCGGCAAAATCGCCCGCCCATTCGGCTTCCGTCATGGCCAGGTAACCCTTGAGATGTTCGAGGGTCAGACGGTCGGCTTCCACGTGTTTTTTTACGGTCTCGGTATCGGCGCGTCGGGCGGCTTCGGCGAAGTGCTTCTTCAATTCCGCCATCAGTTCCGGCGTATAGACATAGGGCAGGATGCGGTCTTCATGACCCAGCACGGGCGTATTTTCGAAGGTGGTTTCGAGCGCGTCCCAGAAGGCGCGCGCGGGTTGGGCGGCGGCTCCATACCATTTGGCGTAAAAATCCTCGCTCGCGGCTTTCACGTCGAGGTCCGCGTTCCACATCATGCGCGCGCGCAGCCAGCGCGGAAAAATCCCCGATTCCATCAGCACGCAGCGTCCCTCGTCCGCAAAACCGATCACGCCCCATTTCTTGAACAATGGAAAATCGCGGGCGACTTTGCGGCTGAGCGGCAGCGGCGTGCTTGCCGAGGCCAGCATTCCGTAGGTGTAATCGTACATATAAACGTTGCGGCAAACCTCGCACCAGCGTTGGATCATCTGCGCTTGGCGGATCGTTTGCCAGCTCTTGGGGTTATCATAGGCGTGCATGGTGTCCGACCAGATGGCGGCGAACATGATGTAGATGTTGGGATCGAGTTCGATTCCCCAGGGCGGCGTGTTCCGGTTGGCGTAGCCGTTGGTTCCGATGAGGCGGTCGGGAAACTCCTTCTTCACCTCGCGCGCCACCTGTTTGACGAAATCCAGCCACTCCTCCGTCACGCTGAGTCCGGACGGAACGCCCGCCCGTCCGCCCACGTCGGGAAATCCCTTGCTGCGTTTGACGGTTTCGGGGGTCCAATCCCGCGGCATGCCGTCGTCGGGAGCAAACCCGCACGAAAGGTCGTTCGGATTTTTTCGGAAACGCTCCTTGATGCTTGCAGCAACCATCTCAACACTTTTGGGATTGGTCAGGTTGGCCATGGTGCGGTAGGGCGATCCATCCTCTTTTTTCCCGAACAACGCGGGATCCTCCTTGAATTTTGCCTCGGGCATAAGGTTGACCAACGTGCCATCGCAGGGGGATTCAAGAAGGTCATACCCCGGATTCATCCGGTTCCGGACTTTCCAGCGGTATTCGATCGCGCGGCTTTCCGGAGTCTGGCAACCCGACCCCCATTTGCGCAGGAGGAAATCGGGTTTCTGGCGTACTTCCAGGTCGTCCACCTGGATGGTGGGCTGTTTGGGAATCACCTCGCCATATTCGCCCGGCATGAACCAGCGAACGCCGAGGCGCTCAAGGAATTCGGCCACGGCGTATTCAGTGCCGTGATAGGGGCCTTCGTCGTTGCCCGCAAGGAGGAGACGTTCGTCCTTGCAAAGGACGAGAAAGCTCTCTTCGCGTCTTGACGGGGTGAGGCCGGAAGGAATTTTGGAATCGAACTCTTTTGTCAGTGCGCTGCGACCGACAAGGATGAGGACTTGGTGGGACAGGCCTCCGTGCCTGTCGTTCTGCCCATCCACAGGCAGGGACGCCTGTGCTACCGCTTCATCCGAGACAATCGGAAGTTTTGCGCCTGAGATTTTTTCGACGTAAATCTGCAGATCATGGGCAGCCGCCGCAACCTTGTTGGTCGTCACCGCCGAAACATCTGCGGAAAGATTTGCCGTTGGAGGTTCGGTCGGGGCGCCGAGCGCCGCTTTGGCAATGACGATGGTCGCCTTGGGCGTTCCATCCTGGGTGAGCGTGATGCCTTTTAAATCGTTTGGGGGAGAACCGGCGATGATTGCAAGGGCGATAACGACTTTAAAAAGGTAACTACTCAGGTGCAAAGGCACCAAGGCACAGAGACATCCCGCCAAGGCGGGACGGGGTTGATTACCATTCTTCCCAGCGGCCAAATGGAGGGCGACCCTCCTTCGTCGCCTCCCCTCGGCGCTGACGGAGCAGCGCCCTCCAATTCTTACGTGAGCGCGACGGATTTTCATGGAGCTTTTGCCTTCTTTTATGTGCCTACCTGAGCCGTTACCTAAAAGGAGCCAATTTTTCATAGGTCAGATTAAATATGAAAATGAAAACAAATCAACAAAAAATGCACTTCGATCTTGACAATGCCCCCCAAAAAAATCATATTGGCAAGGTGAAAGGAATAGATTCTACAAACAATTCTTTTGTGCATGAACCGTTGCTCAGGCATATTCGCGAGGAAATCCTGGGCGGCCAGTTCAAGCCCGGTCAACCCATCGGAACAGAAAAGAGTCTGGCGGTTGAGGCCGACATCAGCCGCAATTCCGTTCGCCGGGCCGTGGATCAACTGGTTCGGGAAGGGCTGGTGCAGCGCCGGCCCGGCCGCGGCAAAGGGGTTTTCGTGCGCGCCCCGCACCAGGTGGTACAAACCGTTCAGATCGTGGTTCCGAATTTACTTTGGCACCACTGCGCGCAGATCGCGGTTGGCGCCCAGTCGGTTGCCGCGAGCAAGGGGATCCGGGTTCAAATCAGCGATGCGCATGAAAGTCCTGATTTGGAACTGGCGATGCTCAAGGCATTGCCCGCCAGCGATACCGACGGGGCGCTGGTGATTTCGCTCCACGACCCGCGTTTTACCGAGGCCCTGTTCTCACTCAAGGCGGCGGACTATCCCTGGGTGCTCGTTGACCAGCGCATCGAGAACCTGGAAGTGCCGTCTGTGGAGATTGACAACTACGGCGGCGGCTATGCGGTGGGCCGGGAACTGGCGGGGATGGGCCATCGCCGGATCGCCTTTTTGGGAGCGCTCCGGGTGGCGGCCGTCGCCCGTCGTCTCGACGGACTGCGCGACGCCATGCTCGATGCCGGAGTGCTCTTTGACCGCACTCTGGTCGGCGATGTGCCGGCCGAAGGAATCTTCGGTTCCATCAACGCCTCGGCCACCTACAGCCTGCCGTTGGTGCAAACGCTTCTTTCCCGGCCGGACCGCCCCACCGTTCTATTCGACGGCAGTGGCGATGCCATTCCCTACGCCTGTCGGGCGTTGCGGGAACTGGGGTTGCGCATTCCCCACGACGTCAGCTTTGTCACGTTCGAGGACTCTCCGGTTTGCGAATTGATGGACCCGCCGGTGGCGTGCGTGCGACAACCGTGGGACACGGTCGGCCGCGCCGCCATGCAGATGTTGCTCGATCGGATGGACCGGAGGAACGGCGGAGTCGAGTTTGCAGAAGCCCAACACCAGGTCGTACCGTTCACTTGGGTGCCGCGGGCCTCGCTCGCCCCGCCTGGCCAGATCGTGATGCGCCAATCGAATCAGTCATCGGTGATCAGTAATCAGTGACCACCCTTCCCAGGGTGATTTTTCCCTTAACCAGGATTTCACCATGAACGAATCACGAACGAGGCCGTTTTGCTGTGAGTCACAATTCATGATGCACGGGTCGTCATTCAATCGGCATTCGGCACTCGGCATTCGGCATTCGGCACTCGGCATTCGGCATTCAGCCTTCACCCTCATTGAGCTGTTGGTTGTGGTCGCCATCATCAGCATTCTCGCCGCGCTTCTCATGCCTGCTCTCAGAAAAGCGCGTGAATCAGCTTATAATATCCGGTGCGTCAACAACGTTCGCCAACTCACGACCATGACGCTTCTTTATGTGAATGACAACGAGGACTATCTGCCGGTCACGGTGGTCGGTTCTTTTGACACCGGAGGATGGAGCAAGCAAATCGCCCCTTATGCCGGGATAAAGAAGGATAGCACCCTCCATTACCCTCCTTATCTGGGCGGAGACAGTTCGGACTCTTATTACGACATCCGCCTCGATTCCGTTTTTTATTGTCCCGTTCCGGTGAGCGGAATCCTGGTTGGCGCCAACGGTGGTCATTATCCTTATGCCATGAACCACGATTTGCGCCAGCGCGGCTGGGTCGGCGCAGGCCAAGATCCCGCAGTTATCAGGATGAAACTTGGCGAGTTTGACGCCGCCAAGACGTTTGCATTCACGGAATGCAGTATTTGGACGGATGTTCGTGATCGCAGTTGGTTCTATTATTCATTTTTCAATGCCGAACTGCCCAACTATGGCCCATCTCATAAGGGCAAAGGTATCCCGTTTGCATATCTGGATGGCCATGCCGAGTTTTGGTCCAAAAGGAATCTTGGGGATAATAATACAGGACCTCAAGGGACCGGGGACTACATGACCAATCCAATCTTTCCCTGGACGCACAAGCCATTCTGGGGCTGGCCGGCGAATGCTCCTGCGTACCAATATGCAAGCGACGACGCGCCCAACAACCCTTGAACATGATCATGAAAGTAAACCGACACCTCACCACGCATCTGGTCAGCCAAATCGTCGGGAAAAATTTTGAATCGGAAACGCTGCGCATCGGGGACCTCAACGGCGACGGCGCGCCGGACCTGTTGTTCATCCAATCCGTCTTTGCTACGCGTGAAATCACCTGTCTCACGGCCGTGACGATTCACGGCCGGGTCTTGTGGCAAAAGGGAACGCCTTCCCGAAAGAACGGACGGATTTATTCCGACCTGCCGGCGCAGATTTGCGACTGGGATGGCGATGGGCGCAACGAAGTCCTGTATGTTCGCCAGGCAACTTATGCGGAACTGCATCCGACGGACGATTACGTGCGGGAGCGCGCGATGCGTTACGAAGGCCATGTGGCCATGATCATCCTCGATGCCCGGACCGGGAAACAGAAGGGCGAATTGACCCTGCCCGCGCCGGCGGATGATTGTTTTCTTTTTGCCGATCTGACCGGACAGGGGCGGCGGCGTGATTTCATTGTCAAGGACCGTTACTGGAACTTATGGGGTGTTTCGCATCAGGGCAAGACGCTCTGGCATTGGAAGGGTTCCACCGGGCATTTCCCCGCCATCGGCGACGTGGATGGCGATGGACGGGATGAAGTGTTTGTCGGTTTCGCCTTGATTGATCACGATGGGAAAGTGTTATTTCAGAAAAACGCGCGGAACGTTCATCAGGATGCGGCGTATATGGTCCGGCTGAAAAACGGGGCGTGGCGTTTGTTTTTCGGGAACGGGGGGTTCCATTGCCTGTCCGTGGACGGTCGCGAACGGTGGCATCATCCTTTGGCGGAAGCCCAGCATGTGGTGGTCGGACGATTCCGTTTCGATTCCGAACTGCAAATTGCGGTGATCAACCGCGGGCAGATGCGCGGCCGGGCGCGCGCGCCCGGTGCGCTTCATCTCTTTGACCTGAATGGACGGGAAATCTGGCGACGGGAACAAGGGCCGGGAAGCTGGGCGGCGTGTGTCATTCCCATTGATTGGTTTGGAGCGGGCGCGCCCCAATGCCTGCTCGTCTATGGACGCGGGGCCGGAAAGCCTGTGAGCATTTTTGACGGAGGTGGCAACCTCGTGGACGCCTTGCCGCCAAAGGGGTGCCGCGCGGATTTCGTTCACGCGTTGAGTGCGGATGTCTGGGGCGACAGCCGCGAAGAGGCGATTCTCTTCGGATCGCGCGGCGCCTGGATTCACGCCAATGCCCGGCCCCTGGCCCTTCCCACGCTTTACAATGAAACCCTTTATCCGGGCATGTAGTGTCTGCAACGCCTTGCCATTTCTTATGAACTCGAATGTTGCCGCAAAAGTAGGACAGGCATCTTGCCTGTCTTCCCCGGATCTTCGTCACGACGGAGGAGGGGCTTGCCGACGGCAAGCCCCTACAGCCACGCAGGCGGGCAGGGCGACAGGCAGGATGCCTGTCCTACTTGGCTGCGCAAAACGCCACTGATATGCCAACGAACTCACGCAAATCACTGCCTGTCACATACCGCCTGAAGGCGTTTCGCTCTGGGCTTATCCCTTTTCCGGTTCCCGCGCCGTTGTTGTTCTGGCAGGCGAAACTCGATCAGAAGGTGAATGTCGCCAACTATTTCTGGCTGCTGACGGGCCAGGGTCGGAACGTGCTCGTGGATACCGGCCTGGGCGCGCCGCGATTCAAGGAGGATTACCAGACCGTGGATGCCTTCCGCATCGAGCGCGGCGAAGACACGCTCAGCCACCTGGAAAAACAGGGTCTCCACGCGGACGACATTGATCAGGTGATCCTGACCCACCTGCACCTGGATCATTGCCTCAATCTTCCCTTGTTTCCGCGGGCGGAAATCATTCTCTCGCATCGGGCGTGGGAAACGATGTGTTCGCCGCCGCACCCCGCCCTGATCCCGCCGTCGCTTTATCCGCGAAAAATCTTTGCGCACCTGAAACGCCACCGCAACCGGGTGCGGCTCATCGGCGACGACGAGGATGTGTTGCCGGGGATTCGTTGCTTCTGGGTCGGCGGACACAGTCCGTGTTCGCAGTGCGTGGCAGTCAGGACGGGGAAGGGCAAAACGCTGATCGCCGGCGACATCCTTTTCTACTGGGCGAACCTGGAAGAAAACATTCCCGTGGGCTATTTCACCAGCCTCGTCGAATGGTATCGCGCCCTGGATCGGATTCGCGGCGAGAACTACGACTTGATCCTCCCCGCGCACGACCCCGAGTTGGGGACGCGCTACCCGAACGGAGAGATCGCATGAGATCTAATAACTACTCAGGTTCACGGTTCAGCGGTTCAGCGGTTCAACGGTTGAAAAAGCATGAAGATCGAGCGCTTTGAAGATATTGAGGCATGGCAACTGGCACGCGAATTGACCCGCAGGGTCCATCACCTGACCAAGAAACCAGGCTTTGAGAAGGATTATGGACTGGATTCATCAACTACCTCACGAAATACGAAATGCCCGTGAATAAGGTAACCGTGAACCGTGAAATGTGAACCTGATAACCTGAGTAGTTACAAAATGCTAAAGGAGAAAACTAAAATGAAACAAGACCGACTCTATCTGGAACAAGACGCCGACCTCAACGTGTTGAAAGACCGCCGCATCGCCGTGCTCGGCTATGGCAGCCAGGG
>JACQHZ010000396.1 GCA_016198745.1 Verrucomicrobiota bacterium | reverse complement strand
TCGTTATCCGTGCAAAAAAACGCCCGCTTCTCCATCAATTTCCAAGTCGAGTCTCAATGTCTTTATTTTTCTGAGCGGAAAGACACGGCTTCTCACACCCCGCCCCATCAGGAATGACTTACTGCGGACTTCCGTCTCCAGCCCTCCTTCTCATTCGTAGCGAATCGCGACTGCGAATGCACAAAAAACACGCACCTGCGCTTCGCAGTGCTGGAGGTTTTGCGCTGTTGCGCCTCGTGCGCATGTTCTCCTTCACCGGCGACACCGTTCTCGATCCGTTCTGCGGTTCCGGCACGACGGTGGTTGCCGCCCTCAAAACCGGCCGCAACAGCATTGGCGTGGAGATCGAACCCGAATACTGCCGCATGGCCGCCCGGCATCTGAAAGAACACCGCCTGAACTGAAACGGGGTTCCTGTTTCCATGAGACGCTCCTGAAGGAAAACCGGAGGTTGCTGTGGATGCGCCGATGTGGTCCTTCAATGCTCGGAAGGCTTCTCCACTTCTCCCAATTCCCTTCGCAATTGAGCCAGGCGTTTTTTTCCTTCGGCCACTTCCTTGAGAGTCATTTTGGCTTCGAGGTCTCTTGCCATTGCACCCGGACCAAGGGAACCAACAAAACCGGACCTTGTGATCGAAAACCAGGCGTAGGCTTCGGGCAAATTCTTCGGAACCCAGCGTCCGTCGCTGTAAATCGTGCCAAGCTCAAGCTGCGCTCCAGAATCACCTGCCATCGCTGCGGCGAGATACCACTTGAGCGCGCCCTCGACATCCTGTTTCAACCCCGCGCCCTCCAGCTTCATTCTCGCCAACCTGGCTTCGGCATCCTTGTGCTTCTGTTTGGCCGCAAGCTCGTACCACTTTCCGGCTGCCTCCAGCCGCCCCTGGCTTTCGTGAGCGACGCCCAGTGCGTATTGCGCCTCGACATTGCCCGCCTCGGCGGGTGGGCGCAGCCATTTCGCGGCTACCTGATGGTCTTGACGCACGCCATCGCCCCGGAAAAAGAGAAGGCCCAGTTCGAGTCGGGCATCGCGACTACCTTGTTCGGCCTTTTTTTGCAGGCCAACCAGGTCCTTCGTGTCGGCAAGCTGCGCATTCAGAAAGAACGTCGTGGATTTCTTGTCAGCGGGGTCAGGATCCTCCCAGGAGCCTCTTTTGTTATGAAATCTGAATTCGGCCAGGGTCACCGGCCGGTTGAGCAGAAGTTGATCGATCGGTTTTCGGTGAACTTCCAGCGTGTTGAACCGCGCATCCACCTTTTGGATGAAATCGTCCTTGCGGATCTCATCACCGTCGCGCACCACATAACCGACCTTGAATTGATCGGACGCCAAGCGGGAATCATACTGCCCGCCAATGGAAATGGTTCCGTGTCTTTTGCCTTTCATCAAGGCTCGGAACACCACTCGCTCGCTTCCGGGAGGAAGATTCGCGACCGCGTTGCTGTCCGTCTGCATCCAGAGTTGAAGCGTGAAGATTCCGCCTTTGGGATTCGCAAGCTCATACGACCAGGACTCCTCATTTCCGAATGTTGAAGGAGGGCTCATGTGCTTCAGAA
This sequence comes from Verrucomicrobiota bacterium, assembly GCA_016198745.1. Lineage (GTDB taxonomy): Bacteria > Verrucomicrobiota > Verrucomicrobiia > JABWAM01 > JABWAM01 > JACQHZ01. The sequence continues at coordinate 6,701 of JACQHZ010000396.1, read as the reverse complement.
CAACATGGGGCTTTGTGTTTTCGGAGGATGCGGGCGCGCCCAGCTTGAGCGAATCGAGAATGCCTTTGAACTCCTTGTCAACGGAACCGTCTCCGTCGGGATCGTTCATCGAGACCAAGAGAAACGAATCGTGATGCTGGATGAGCCAGGTCTTGGCAATCGTTCTCATTTCCTTCACCTCCACCGTGGTTGTTGTTGTGATCTGGTTCGTGGGCCTCACAGGACCAACGCTCGTGACAATGTAGAACCAGATCTCCGCATAAGCCGCTTTCCGTCCCTTAAATCGCATCTCTTGCGGCGGAACCACAAGATCGGGCTTGGCATGCCTCTGTTTCAGCGCCTCAACCAGCGAACCTTGGGCGACATCCAGCAGGCGCTGAATCCTGAAAACAGCGTGAAACTCCTTCCCAGCGGAAGCCTTGTGGATTTCGACGACAGGAACACTATCGCTCGAATCGCTGGCGGGATGGACGAACGTCCAGTCTTTAGGTTGGGTAATTTCGATGCCGATTTCTTGATCGCTAAAGCGATTCTCATCGGGTGGTTGCGACTTTTCCGGGGCAGCGCGCGCCCAAAGGCAGAAATGGCAGGCTGCCACAAGGGCAATGATTCGCATGGGGATCAATCCGAACACGTACAAGCGGCTTTTGTTGTGGCTCATGCACCGGCCTCCTTCTCAAGCTTCAGCAGACGGGCCGACAAATATATTCGGGTTAGCACCCGACCACGCGAATGCGCCGTTCCTGACGCGTCAACTTCCTCCAGTACAGCTTCTGCTTCCATGGGATTCGCGGCCGGCGGTCGAAGATGACCAGCCAGCCGTCCCGGGCGCCGGTCGTGTCCATGTAACCGGCAATTTGCTCCAACCCCTCCTTGACCGTCTTGGCGCTGCGCCAGAGTTTCAGTTCCACGACGTAGTGGCGTCCGCCATGGCTCACGCACAGGTCCAGGCGCGCCCGCCCCAGCGCGAACTCGCGGGCCACCGACGCGCCGCTGTTGACCACCCGCTGGAGGTATGCCTGCAAAATCAGGTGGGGCGCGGCTTCCCGGTAGTCATAACGTTCCGCCCACGCCTCGCCGTTTGCGCGCCAGAATCGTTGGAATTCGCGCAGCAAACCGTCCAAATCCACTCCCTGGGCCGTGATCCATCGCCCTTCGAGGCTGGCGGGCAGGTCGCGTTGGGAATCGTAGCTCAAGGTCCGGACCATCACCTCGGAGTAGATCCGGTTGGCCGGACGGGGCGCGTCGTCATCCTCGCGGATCAGCCCCAGGTCCCGGACGTACAGGTAATCGTCGTCCAACCGCCGCACCGTTCCCTCCGTGCCCAACAGGATTGGTTCAACCACGCGCCGCACCCGCTCCTCCCGCAGCCGCTCCATCAGGCTGTCGATATGCGTATCCCGTCGCAGGATGATGCGTTGCGCCGCCTCTTCCACCATCGCGGGCTCCAGCTTCCGGCGCCAATCGCGTGCGCCAATTTCCTCGACGATTTCCTTGGCAACCGCATTGGCCAGCCACGGTTGCCCCCGCGTCCACTCGAAAACCTGATTCACCATTTCATCCGGGAACTCCTGCCTTGTGACTTCCGTGTGTTGAGCATAGAGGGCCGCGACCTCGTCGCGCGTGAAATTCCGCAGGGTCAACGCCTTGCTCACGATGTTGAAGGGACTGGCGGTGCCGAGGGTTTCACGGTCCGGTCGGACGCGCGCTTTGTAGTCCCGGATATTGCGCATGCCCACCAGCGCCAGCGAATGCACGAAGGGCGTGGCGGCGCGGTTCACGTACCCGTCCCGCAATTGGCGCAAAAAGGAAATCAGCGTGCCTTCCGCCAGGCAATCCACCTCGTCGAACAGCAGGACCAGCGGGCGATCCAGCTTCTGACACAAATGGGTGAGCGCCGACCGCAATTGGATTGTGAAACCACCCACGGTGGGAAGTTCCAGCCCTTTCAGGGCGGAATGCAGGCTGATGGCCATCCGTAATCCATCGACCACGGCAGGGATGCCCCCAGCGGGTTCGTGGATCCCCTGAATGGATTCCAGCGAACAGTACAGGGCGTGATACTTCCTCTGCCCATTGAGCGACGCCGCCACTCCCTGCAGCAGGGTGGTCTTGCCGCTTTGGCGCGCCGCATGGATCACGAAGTACAGCTTTTCGTCAATCAAACGACGGAGATCGCCGCACCGCGCCTCGGCCGGCAGCATGTAATGCTCTCCCGGCACGCATGGCCCCGCAATGTTGAAAACCCGCGACATGACCGCCGCCAACATACCAGAACCGGGGCGTTCCGGCAATGAATCAGATCAGGTTCATCCGCCGGCGCACGAACCATTCCAGAATCATGACTGCCAGAACAAGAGACAGAAAGATGCCGCCGGCCTGGGTAATGGGAATTTCGGAACCGGATTCCTTTTGAACGGTCCGCGACAGGTTTTCGATGAGCCGATCCAGTTCTTTCTCCCGAACCAGGATGCCGGCGCCTTTCCTGGCGAGTTCCCCCAGAAACAGCTCGTTGACTTCAGGCCGGCTGCCCTCCTCCAGCAGCGGCGCCACCGACAATGTTTTCTCGTAGGATTCAAGCACGGAATCCGCCTGGTAGGCAACCAGCCTGAATTGATGAACGCCGCGGCGCAACGCGGGCGTTTTGACGGCAAAAACGTCACGCAAACCCGTAAGCGCCTGAACGGGCAGTTGTTTCACCCGGCCGTCCCCGGTCAGAGAAGCCGTGAGGCGGATTGAAGATATCGAGGCCGGGGTTGAAACCTGGATTTGCGCGGTCTCGCCGGGGCGGTAAGCGGCCTGATTCCATTGCACCGACAAGACCTGGTTGCCTTCCGTCTTGTTGGCGAGATGACGGATTGCCTGACGCCAGAAACGGCCGTACGCATTGCGCAACGGCTCGCCGCCGCTCGCCCATTTCCACAAGGTGTTGGAGGCGATCCCCATCACTTTCCCTTTGCCAAAGGGGGACATCGCGATGACCGGCGCGGTTTTTTCGCCAACGCTCGCGCTCAACAGACACACGGCGCTGGCGCGAAGCGCGCCGGGGAGATTGACGCTTTCAAGCTGCGGTTTCTCCGCCTGAAAAAGAAGTTCCTTCAAACCGGACATCACGGGAAGCTGCGCTGCCGCCGGGGGGACGTTCACCCGGAAGCCGCCCCGCTGCAAAGGCGGTTCGGTCGCCGCAATTGCCCATGGAAAAAGATTTTGAAATTTTGTCGCCGCATAGCCGCCAAGGCCAAAGGAACGTTCGCCGCCCAGAAAGATCGCCGCGCCGCCCTCCTCAACATATTTGACGAGGAACTGCATCTGGTCTTCATCCCAGTCGGACGCGGAGAACGACCCGACGATCAGACAATCGCAGCGTTTCAGAGCATTCGCCTCTTTCAAAAAACCCGTTTCGAGATCGGGGTCTCCGGCAGGGCGATCTCCTTGAATGGTGAACTGGTCATTGGTCGTCTTGAAAAAACCGGTGAAGCTTATGCCGGGATCGGACGCCAACTCGCTCCGCAGGACCTTGTAATCAACGCCGAGTTCTTTTGTGAAATACAACACGCGCAACGATTTCATCTGGGCGTCCACATTCAGGACGCGCGCATTGTTTGCCGTCGAGAGTTCGCCCGGGACATCCTCCATGCGAACCCGATACTGATTTCGACCGGCCACCGGTGTCGAAGTGCGGAAATGGAATTGCGCCCGCAGGTTGGACAGGTTGACTTGCTTTTCAGCAACCTTGATCCAGGCGCCATCCTGCGCGCGCTCAAGCTGCGTCTTGATCTGCTCAAGGTTCCGGGCGAATCCGGGCGCCCCGCCCGCATAGGCCTGAAGCTCGACCCTGATTTCGAAGTCAATTCCCTGCTCGACCGTCGCGGGACAATCCACCGCCGACACGCTCACATCGTTCCAGGAAGACGACGGCGTTCCAACCGCGACAATGTCCAGGGGAATGGAAGGCAACCGGGCCGGTTCCACCGGTTCATCGCCGCCATCTGTGACGGCCACGATTCCTGCGTAGGCCCCCGTCCCGGATTGCTCCGCAAGCGAGGTCAGACAACCCGCCAGATCAGTGCCGCGCAACGGCGAACGACCGCCGGCCTTGTGCAATTCCGTGTCGAACTCAAGAACGTCCATACGAAACCCCGGCGGAAGACGTTGCTTCAGTTCGTCAAGCAACCGGCGCGCCCGCGCAATCCGCGTCTGATGTCCGTCGTCCGCTGTATCCATGGAAGCGGACACGTCCAACAAAGCCAAAATCCTGCCGGACCGGCTTTCGCTGCTCCCGACATTCCATGACGGATCGAGCAACGCAAAAAACAGCAACAGAAAAAGGATCGCCTTGGGCGCAAGCAAAAGAAAAACTTTCCGCCTGGGTTGATGGCCGAGAAGCGATCTTCCCGTCCAATAGACAAACCCCGCCGCGCCCAGGGCCAAACCGCCGAACACCAGCGGGTCCATGACCGGGTTCCAGTGCAACACGCTCATGATGAGGTAAGGTTCGTGGAAATCCCCGCGATGTTTTCAGCCTCGCGGCGCGTTCCCCGCGCAACCGCGACCTGCTCGCGATTGGCAAGCCAGGTTTCACCTGCAAGCGTCAGCACGGCCAGGACCAGCAACGGCATGAGCAGGTTCGCGCCTGCGCGAAGTTGCCGGTTGAAATTCAAAAATTCCTCTGTTCCCCGGTAATCTTGCACGCTGTGCTCGAACCGGGACAGGCAGGGAACCTGGGCGCCGGTGATAAACTGAAAATGTCCCTCCTTTTCCGACGCGCGAATAGCGGCGAATTCCGCATGGCCGTTGGCTTCGATCGCATAGATGCCGGCGCGGACGAAAGCCGGCAGGTCATCTGCGGCGCCTTTCCAGTCCAACGCGCTTCCGGCTAGCGAACGCACTTTGCACTCCAGCCGTTCCGCAACCGGCGGGCTTGACGGCCTGCTGGAAGCGAATGCCCGCTCGCCCGCGATTCCGGCGCGCACCGGCGACGACGCGCTCGGACCGGAAAGCGCCATGTTTTGCGCCAGCGCGAGAAAACCGGCCTTGAGCGGCAAATTGCACCAGCCCGGATCGAAGGCAAGACCGCTGACGATCAGTTTGCCCTTGCCGATTTCCCGTTGCGCAAGAAGCGGTCGCCCGTCTTCAAGGGCAAAACAGGCAAGATGACCGGTTGAAAGTCGGAGGGGCCGGCATTTGAATACGCGAACATTGCGCAAATGAATCTCGCCTTTTTCGTCCCTCAAATCCTCCCATATCGCGTCGCCTTTCTCCATAAACAACGTTTGAAAACCTTCCGGTTGGGTTTCAACCGATGCAAGCGCCGCGCCCACCCAATCCGGCGGTTCCACGCGGGGCGTGAGATGTTTTGCCGACGGGACAAGGATCAGGCGTCCGCCGGCTTCGACGAAACTTTTGAGAGCAAGATGACCGGGCGCGTTCGCTGAAACGGTTTCCCACGCGGCCACGACGACGCGCGGTTTTTGACGCACGATCTCCTCGCTATCGCCCGATTCAACAAAGACGGACTCGATGCCTGACAATTGCGCGTTGCCTCCGGGCGCAAGGGCCGCCGGCAAGGCGCCAAAGTCACCGGGCCTGCCGGCGAAAAGGACTTTTTCCACCTCGGCGCACCAGATTCCGATGCCCGCCTTGTTGTCGGCTTGAAAAGCGTCGCCCTCGATCCAGACATAAGCCCAGTGAAAACCGGGTGTTTCGAATCGAAGCGGGAGCCGCGCCTTATGAACGCTGCGGGCGCCGACAACGACCGGGATCGCATGTTGTCGGCCGGAATCATCGGCGCCATTGAGTTGAACGCTGACATCCGCCGCCGTCGGATTGGACAGTTCGATGGACGCTTCCCATGCGCGTCCAACCGGGATGCTTTTTCGGGGTAAAACAATCTCGCCGAGACCGATGTTGGGCAAATCGTCTCCGGCTGAGGGAATGCGATGGACCACGATCGTGAGCCGCGGAATGGCCGCGTCGAAATCCACCAGGGATGGTTTCCATTCCGCCTCCTGCAAATCGGTGAAAATATGAATCTCACGCCGCACGGCCGCGCTCTTTGTCAGCATGACAAAGGCGCGCTCCAATGCGCGCGCGGGAGAACCGGTTGCCTCCGTTTCCGTGATCCGGTCAAGCGTCGCCTGTCCTGCGGCGGCGGGACGCTCCGACTTCAGTTCCGTTGCCAATGGAACGAGCGGATCATCCACCAAGAGCGTCACGGCGGCGGAATCCCGCTGATCGAGCGTCGAAAGCAGGGCGTGTGCGGCATGGAGCGCATGGGAAAGTTTGGACCTCCCGTCCGGCGCAGGGCCGCTCATTGAACCTGAATTGTCCACCATCAAAACCATCGCCGCGTTTCCGCGGCCGACGCCAAGCCAGATCGGCCGGGACAAGGCCAGAAGAATCAACGCGATGGCCAGGCACCGCAGGAGCAAAATCAGCCACTCGCGAATCTTCCGTCGCGAACTCAGCCGCGGGTCAATGCGATCAAAAAACATCAGCGTTGGAAAAACGCGAACTTGTTTGCGAAAGCGGAAAAACAGATGAAACACAACGGGCAACGCCGCGCAGGGCAGGGACCAGAGAAAGACCGGATTGTTGAAGACCAGGCTCATGATGAACGTCCGGCGCGCTTTCGCAACGCTTCTTCAACCGCGGTTTGTGTATCGGTCAGATGATAGTTGACCGCGCACGCGCTGGCGGCG
>JACQHZ010000022.1 GCA_016198745.1 Verrucomicrobiota bacterium | reverse complement strand
TCTGCGGGTTGATCCCGATGATGTTCCGCGCCTGATGTGAGCGCCGCCCGCGCGTAGAGGGCGGTTGGGATCGAAATGATGTCGGAAGGGGAACCCAACACTGGGGCGAACGGGTTCGAACGAGCGTGAATTTTATTGAACCTGTTAGACTTTTCTGTTAGACCTTTGGCTTTTGGACCTACCATAAAACCGACTTTCCCTCTGATTTCCCTCTGAAAACAAAATATGGTGCCCAAGGCGGGATTCGAACCCGCACGGCCCTTTCGGGCCAAGGGATTTTAAGTCCCTTGTGTCTGCCATTCCACCACTCGGGCGGCCAGAGGGAAAACCGGCCCCGGCACGTCCCCCCTGAAAACCGCGTTATTACGCCTCCTGTGGCGCTCTTCGCACCGGACCCCGATTAGGCCGGAAACAGGGTGGAAAATCGAGTTCTTTCCATCGGGTGAAGACTTCCAAACTGACGATCAAAGGTCGGGGCTGGGGCAGCAGATATTGTACTCCGCGAGTTGTCTTGATTCATTGGACAAGAGAAGGCAACGTCGGCCCACGCCTGCAGATGGGGCTAAATGAACGACATGAAGGACTGGTGGCTATTCGTGGACAAAATTCCCGCCCATTGAGGCGGCGTACCAGATGCGATCTTCAAATCGCTCATGCGACGAAATATGCCCGCCCACAAGGCGCGGGACCGTGGGCGCTCAAATTTGCCAAAAATGATTTCTGGGTGTTGCCTGGGATGGCCAAACTCCAATGAAACAGAAAGGTCAACAAGTCGGCATCCGTTCATTCCTATCGGTGAACACGGAAAGCATGGATTCCTGTTCAGAATGGATGCAGGAAGAACTTGTCGCGCTTTCCAAAGGCAATGAGCGCCTTTGGCTACGTGATCCGGATCGCCTCTTGTCAACCTCGGGTAAGGAAATCCAAAAGGCTCTCAATGTCGCCCAAAGTGTTTTTCTAATTCAACATTCATTGGGTCTCCGGATGAAATTGCTTCAGGTTTTACCACGACAATGGTTGCTGGTGGACCAGACAAACGACCGAGAAGGGCACTCCATATTGTTCGCGCCGGATTTACGCAAGCTGCTGGGCAATGCCTGCCCTGTTGTAAAAACCGTTCGCGACTTTCTTGTCAACCGCACCAAAGACCCAAGCTGGCCCCAAGATGTTGAAAGTTTTCCATATCGAGAATTGGCGCGGGAACATCCGGCGGAGTTCATTCGCGCTTATGAAGATTTTCGATCGGGCAAGCCGGTGGGGTTTTCGAGTCTGGATTTGTTGCTCATCGGCGCAAGCGCGGTGTTGCAGCGCAATCTCTTTGCGTTGGAGAACCCGTTTGTCGTTATCGAACTGGCGTTTCACTCCGGCGAGAAATGGAAGCATCTGGAGGACTATTTCGGTGCGGAGGGCATCCAAACGATTCGGGAACATCTGCGCCAGTTGCCGAAACCGTTGGGCGACCTTTTTGGCGGACAAGCCCAGTCGGCCAGACTGGCGAGCGCGGCTCTTATTATTCTGTCGCCGCATCTGGAGAATCCCGGCCAGTACCTGCCCAACTTGTCGGCTTCCCTGAATCCTTGGCAGGACTGCGAGCCATTATTTACGACAACTCCCAAGCCCGCATGGTTCGATGTCGAGATTGAATTGTTCGACTCCGCCGTTTCACCCGCTTTTCTAAGGACCATGAAAACGACGCTGGGGCTTGATGCGACCGATAAGGAACAGGCATTTGCGAAAGCCGAGTGCTGGTCAAAGAAACTGAGACAACTCGTCGTGTTGGCGGCACCGGAAAAGGCGCGTGGTGAACAACCTTCGGCGGGTGGCGGCGACTTGGAGCAGCTCGTCCCGGTGTTTCGTGCTCGATTTACAGAAGCGACCAAGTTGATCCGCTCAATGCGAGCCACCTGTGACCGGCTCCTTGCCCGGCACCCCTCGCAATTGAAAATTGCCGACTTTACCTCTGCGTTCAACGAGCAAGGTTTCCACCGGCTGGCAATCCTATCCGCAGATCTGAAGAGCCGACAGACAGACATTTCTCGCACAACGGACCGCCCGCCCGGCTTCGAGGAGCGTTGGAAGAAGATGGAGGCAGAGGTGGATAATGCCATCACTGAAGTAGAGGAACTTCTCAAGGATTTTGACTTCGTTTTGGGGCGGTTTCTCGAAGCGCAATTCGCCCAAGTTGTGCCCCACCAGATCACTCCCACGAACCGAATCATTGAGAAGTTCGTTGCCGAACGCAAAGCCAAGCAACCCCATCAACCTGTCGCCATCATTCTTCTCGATGGAATGCGGTATGACCTGTGGCAGATGATTGTCCGGCCCCATCTGGAACGGCGGTACCGGGTGCAGGAACAGGTTGGCATGGCCATGCTCCCGAGTGAAACGAAGGTTTCGCGGGCTGGATTTTTCTCGGGGCTGCAACCCGCCGATTACTTTGGGAAGAATTTGCAGGGGGGCGAAATCGCGGCATGCAACCGCCTGTTGAAGCGGTTGCTCCCAAATTTTAAGGACCTGTCCCAGTGGGAGGTGAACTGCGCCCAGGTGCCATTCGCGTTCCGCAGTGCGGATGAGAAAACGTTTGGGATCGTGTTCGATTTTGCCGATGCGGTTGGCCACGCCAGCGCTTGGGAAATTGACCTGCTTGCAGACCTTGTCAAAGTCTGGTTGAAGCAGGTGGACAAAGTGCTGCAACAGTTGCCGCCCGAGTGTGAATTGTTGATAACCGCAGACCACGGACAGGTCATTTCCGGGCCTTCTCCCATCGAAATTCCACCGGGCCTTCTTGCGGGCGACGGAAACGGATACCGCTCGGCGCTACTGAAAGACAGGCTGATCGGTCAACACGCCAATCACGTGTTTCACCTCCGCGCTCGCGACCTGGGCTATGACCAGGATGGCTATTGGATTTTCCCGAAGCCGGGATTCAGTTTTCGCCTTCAACCAAAGGAGGGTGGCGCCGCCAGTCGGTTCAAGCCAACCACCAATATGCGTCATAGCGGCTTGAGCGCATTTGAGATTTTTGTACCCATCGCGCACCTCACATCCCGGAAGCGGCAATTTCGAGTCGCCCTTGCGCCGAAGATCACCGGCGCGTTTCAAGTTGGCGTACCAACACAATTGGGCGTCGAAGTTTCGGCGGACAGTGCAGTCAGTGGTTTGATTGAGATCCGGGGGGATGCCGACGGTTTGCAGCCGGCGATGGTGACAAATGTTGGTCCAACAGCACAGTTGGTCGAATTGCCGTTCACACCCCAAAAGGCGGGAACAATCACCATCAACCTCGAACCCCGGTGGGGGTACAATACCGTGCCCGCCTCGGCAGCGGTTACACTCCATGTGGCCGAAGCTCCGGGACGGGCGCCGGATGCATTGGACGAGAAACTTAAGAAACTGCTAGGATAACAGCCGCGAGATTTTCTTATGTCAAAAGCCAGAGAACAATTTGGTCACCTTGTCGTTGAAAAAGCCAAGACCCGCTTGCCGGACTTGAAGGAGTTTCCCCGGTATGTGGTCGAGTGCCTCATCAACCGGTTCTGCTCGGGCGAAAACTTCGACGAGGAACTGGGGCAGGTCCGCAAGAAACTGGCGCAAAACTATGCCGCCCCAGCCGACAAGGATCGCATCCTTTACGAAGCCCGTGAACGCGGTACTTACGACCTGATCGGACGGATCGAGGTATCGCTCGACCTGAAAACCGACACCTATGTCGGCGCGATCCCGTCCTTGAACCTTCGAGGTCTGTTCGTTCCCGAAACGCTCCTCAACCGTTACCCTCGCCTCATCGGCGGACTGTGGGGTATCGCCACGCTGCAATACCAACGCCCCAACTCCGACAATCCCGTGCCCCTGATCGTGTTGACGGAATTCCAGCCATTCCAGTACGGCAAGGTGGACATCAAGGAGTTTGAGTCCAAGCGCCACGCCTTCAGCCGCGAGGAGTGGATTGACCTGCTGATGAACACCGTCGGGTTGAATCCCGAGTTCTACACCCAACGCCAGAAGCTCTTCGTGCTTGTTCGGTTGGTCTCAATCGCCGAACGCATGGTCCACCTGATGGAGCTTGGCCCGCGTGAAACCGGCAAGTCCTACGGCTACAAGAATCTTTCCTACTATTCCTACATGCTCTCCGGTGGACGCGCCACGCCAGCAGCGCTGTTTGTCCATGCTGGGAACGGCACACCTGGACTGGTCGCCCGATTCGACACGCTGGTGTTTGATGAAATCGCCAACACGGAGTTCAAAGACCCCACCGCAACGGTCTCCATCTTCAAGGACTACATGGAGTACGGGAATTTCACCCTCGGCAAGTATCCGGTGAAGGGTGAAGCCTCCATCGTGATGATCGGCAACCTTAACGTCCTCGGCAACATGCCGCATGAGATGTACGAGCACCTGCTTGAGCCGTTGCCAGCCGAGTTGATCGACCCGGCATTGTTCGAGCGTGTCCACGGGTTCATTCCAGGCTGGGAGATGCCCAAGCTCGAAGACCGCGCCTTCGCCAAGGGTTACGGGTTCACGTTGGACTATTTCGCCGAAGTGTTGCACCTGCTCCGCACCACGCTGTTGCCCCTTGATCCATCCACCCGATACAAGCTCTACAATGCCAAGTCCCGCGACAGCGAAGCGATTGCCAAGGTCACCAAGGGATTGACCAAGTTGCTGCATCCCGATGGTAAAGTAACCGACCAGGAACTGGGGGAGTACGTCGGCCTCGCCGCCGAAATGCGGCAGCGCGTAAAAGACCAACTCTCGGTGATCGCCCCCGGCGAGTATCCCCACTACACCATCGAGTACGAAGTCGCTGGCGTGCGGAAAGCAGCCAGTCCACCGGAACGCTCTCGCAAACGAGCGATCAACCTCCCGTCCAAACCGACCGTGGGTATCGTAATCGGGCTGGTCGTTTCCAGCACGGTTGGCGGCCAGATTCAACTGGTCGAGATCGAAGCCTATCCCGGCAAAGCCGAGCCGCGTGTGCGCGGCAACGTGAAGGCGATTATGAAATCCAGCCTGGCAGCGGCTTGTGACGCAGTTCACTCGATCCGCGCCAAATTAAAAGTATCCACGGAGTTCGCCGATGGGTTTCATGTCACGGCGTTGCCATGTCAGATGGCGATTCCCAAGGATGGACCCAGTGCGGGACTCGCGTTTGCGGTCGGGGTTACGTCCGCCATTATCAAGCAACCCGTCCCCAACGATGTCGCTTTTACTGGCGAATTGACGATGAAAGGGTTTGTCCACGGGATTGGCGGACTGGCCCAGAAAATCGATGCCGCAAAGAAGGCCGGCGCGAGGAAAGTGCTCATCCCAAAGGACAACGAGAAGGAATTGAAAGAACTCCCCCCCCAAGTCGTCGGCGCAATGCAGATTGTTTGTGTCGCCACACTGGAAGAAGCTCTCACGGAGATTGGCTACCTGAAATGACCGGTCACCAGCCAACCCTATTTGCCGCGCCACCCACCGTGAGGGCGCCTTCCCGACCGGAGAAAGCGAAAGCCAATCCTGTCTCGCGCCGCACTTACATCAACAACATGCTGGTCAACGAATCCTTGCAGCATTTGCCGGCGGCGGTGGATCACCCCGCCACAGACGATTTCAAGGCTTATCTTCGCGAACACCTGCATCATAATTCGGCCAACACACGCTTTCGATATGCCGAGTATATCGCACAACGCTTCAGCCACGAGGGCAAGGTCAACCTCGCACTGGCCCGGTTCCTCAAGTTCTGTCCTGAGGAACGTTCACGCCGTGAAGTCCTGTGGTTCGAGATGATTCGGGCCGTGCCACCCCTGCAAGAATTATGCTTTGCGTGGCTGGCCAGGATTCCAGAAGCCGGCACGACACGGGACGAATTACTCGTTTTTTTACAACCCCGACTCGGCAACCGCAAACCGGAGAAGATAGCCACCGAGGCCGTCGGTGCAATTAAGAAATTTGGCCATCTCAAGAGCGATAAACCCAAGCATTACTTCGCCATCTGGGCTGACCCACCGCTCGATGCGCTGGCGTATGCGCTCTCCCAGCTTTACCCGACGGCCACGGCGGTGCGGATGGAGGTGTTCAAGACCGACCCGCTCTGGCAGGCATTGCTCTGGCCGGCGGCGGGACTGGAACGGCTCATCTTGCAGGCGGAACGCTCCGGCGAGATCACCCGTGTGACCCAACTCGACAACTACTACCAATTCACTCTCCAAGGCACCGGCGAAGAACGGCTGGAACGGCTGCTCGGCAAGAGGTCCGGTGGAGGGAAATCCCAATGACCGCCGACTTCCCTCGCAAGACGGCCGACGAGGTCATCGCCGAACTGGCCAAACGCTTCCGCGAACCCGCCCGCGACCGGCGCGTGTATTGCGTGCTCGGCACATACGGCCAACTGGAGAAATTCACCCCGCGCCTCCGCGATCTCTGCCAGAAAAACTCACTCTCCAACGACGGCGAAGTCGTTGCCTTCCACGATCTCAACAAGGCGCTGATCGAATACCTTGAAGCACAGGGCAAGCTGAGCAAAGCCACCGAACTGGCCGACAAACTCCGTGACAAAGAACTCGGCCGCCTGATGAACGAGACCTGGGCCGAATGGCTTTCCCAGCAGACTGGCAAGCATTTCGGCCTCGTGCTGGCAGGTTTTGAGTTGTTCTTCTCGTACCTCGACTCCAACGCGCTGGCGCTCGTGCGGCAGTATGCGATCAACGGCAAACATCTCTGCCTCGTCCTGCCCGGTGCGGAACGCGACCGTCAGGTCTGGGCGTTTGACGAAACGCCCGAGTTCCGCCGGCAGATCACGGGACTCGTGTCCGAGTGGACCTATGTGCTGAACGATGGGGGGATGAGCGCATGACGCCGGAACAAATCAAACCATGGCTGGCCCGCAAGGAGCGCAGCACCGTCGAGTTCAAAGAGGCCCGTCGGGAACTGCCGCGCAGCCTTTTCGAGACCGTTTGCGCCTTTCTGAACCGCGAGGGCGGCGTCATCCTGCTCGGCGTGGATGACCGGGGTCGCGTGACCGGTGTTGACCCGACCGCCGCAGATCGCCTCACCACTGACATTGTCAATCTCTCGAACAACCCCCAGAAGCTCGATCCGCCGCATCTCCTCGCGCCGGAACGCGTGGAATACGAAGGCAAAACAATGCTGATTCTCCAGGTTCCCGCCAGCCCCCAGGTGCATCGTTGCTCCGGGGTGATCTATGACCGGGGACATGACGGCGATTTTCGCGTGCAGGAGCCGGTCCGAATTGCCGAGATCGTAAACCGGAAACGCGGCTACCACACCGAACAGGTGGTTCATCCGTTTCTGAAATTCGCCCACTTCCAGCCGGAGCTGTTCGACAAAGCCCGCAGTTGGATCAAGGTGTATCATCCCGCTCACCCTTGGTTGCGTCTGTCCGACAAAGAGATGCTCGTCAAAGCCGGTCTGTGGCGCGCCGACCCTGCGGCCCGCACAAAAGGTTACACGCTGGCGGCCGGATTGTTGTTCGGCACGGAAGAGGTCATCCAACAGCTCGTGCCCGCCTACAAGATTGACGCCCTGGTCCGCCGGGTGAACCTCGACCGCTATGACGACCGGCTGAACATCCGTGTCAACCTGATTGATGCCTACGATTTGTTGATGGAGTTCGTCGCCAAACACCTGCCCGATCCGTTCCATCTCGAAGGCTCGCAGCGAATCAGTCTCCGCGAAAAAATCTTCCGCGAAATTGTCGCCAACCTGCTCGCGCACCGGGAATACACCGATCCCCGCCCGGCCACCCTGGTCATCTACCGCGACCGCGTCGAGACCAACAACGCGGCCATCCCGCACGGCCACGGGCCGATCCGACCGGACCATTTCACCCCGTATCCGAAGAACCCGACCCTCTCGAAATTCCTCATGCAAATGGGCCGTGGCGAAGAACTGGGATCGGGCATCCTCAACGTCAACAAGTATCTGCCGTTCTACACCAAGGGCGGCAAACCTCAATTCATCGAGGGCGACCCTTTCGTCACCATCATCCCGCTGCCCGACGAGGCTTCCGGGGACACTACCCAGAAACCAGTTGAGACAACTGTGGAGAAAAGCAGGAAAAAGACTACCCAAGAAACTACCCAAGAAACTACCCAAGAAAAAATCTTCATATTGCTGAAAGCCAGACCTGGCATCACGAGACGGGAGTTGGCAAAGAGAATTGGCATCGGCCCGGACGGCATCAAGTATCACTTGGAAAAAATGAAGGCGGCAGGCAGAATCCGCCATGTCGGTCCAACCAAGGCCGGGCACTGGGAACCGTTCGTCACCATCATCCCGCTCCCGCCGGAAGCTGCGGGGGGAGTCACCGGTGAAATCACAGGACAAGTCACCCCGCAAGTCACCCCGCAAGTCACCCCGCAAGTTGAGAAGCTGGTCGTGGCGCTTCACGACGAGATGACCCGCGCCGAGTTGATGGCCGGGGTGGGCGTCAAAGACCGTGAACATTTCAGGAAAGCGTATCTTCAGCCCGCACTCGAATCGGGCGTCGCCGAAATGACTCAGCCGGACAAACCCAAGAGCAGCAAACAACGTTACCGGCTCACGCCGAAAGGCCAAGCCCTCGCCGACAAGCTGCGGAAAGGGAAACCCTGACATGCGCAAGACTGAAGCAGTCGAGACACTTTCCAACCGCCAAGCCGCTCCAAAGCCAGAGTCGCGGCTAGACTCACGGCTGGAGTCAGGGCTGACTCCACCCCTCCATCACTCCATCATGCCGATCCACTTCACCTTTGCTAGAGAAACTCACTGACCATGGCCTCACCGGAAAAACGCGACACCAGAACCCGCAGCCTCTTCGCCGCTCAGCCAGGTCAGCGAGCGCAGCCGGTCCCGTTCGTGCCGGGACCGAACCCCGACCTGCCGAAGTTCATTGCCGACCATTCCACGCCCTACGATCCCAAGACCGACAAGTACGACGTACCGGCATTTGACCGCGACATCGTTGTTGGTAAGAGTGACTATCTCTACAACCTGCATTCCTACTGGTCGAAAAAAAGCCCTCTCTCGATTAAGGAGTATGTCAACCACTACGTGCCGAAAGGAGGGTTGGTGCTCGATCCTTTCTGTGGTTCAGGGACAACAGGATTGGGAAGTTCGCTGGCGGGAAGCCACGCTGTGTTGATTGACATATCACCAGCCGCTGGATTTCTTGCTTATCATTACAACTTGTTTTCATCTCCAGAAGATGTGGATATGGCGTTTGAGCTTATTCATGAATGCATGGTTCAGGCTGAAGACAGCTATAACACCACATGCGACAGATGCGGTGGGCGAGCCATAACTGAATTTGTCATTTGGTCGGACACATATCAGTGCCGCAACTGTGGTGAACATGTGGCTTTGGGCTTATGCCCGAAAGTGAAATTGTCTGCCTCGGAGGCCACTGGCTTGACCGGAGGATCACAAACCAAAAATGTGTGTCCAGTGTGCTATGAAAAAACTCGTCAGGGCAGACCCGAGTTTGTGATTTCGCCTCGAAGCCAACGGAAAGGCAGCATCCCGATAGCAGCTAATTATACGTGCCTCAATGGCTGCAAACCGAAAAGGGCTACACGAGGGCCGAACTCCACTTCGGCAAAGGCCCGAAAAGCATTCAACGATATCGACCTGCGCGAGGCGACAAAACCTCGGCCTAGAACCGGCGAGGAGATTTGGGGCGTGGACATTCCGCGCGAAAAACTTTACGTTAGCAACCGCCTCGACACGCGGAAGATTTTTGTCGCGGGGGATCTCTACAGCCAGCGCAATCGGTTCGTCTTGTCAAAGGTCATCGTGAAGCTGCGTGAGCAGAGGATCGAAGGATTTTCTCCGTTGCTCTTTTTCACAGGACTTACACACAAAATTTCGCAACTCATGGCCTGTAATAGTGACGGAGTCGGTCGAGTCACGAAGGGGACGTACTATATAGCGCCAATCCGCATGGAGGCGCGACCGAGCAAATACCTCAGCGAAGCCCATGGAGATGTGAGGAGGCACTTTGAGGCGAAAGCGTCGCTGCATGGAAAACTGGGCGCATCCGTGGTTACGGTGGAAAGGGGCGCATCAGCGATAGCGAAGCATTTCATGGACAATTCCGTTGATTTTATATTTACCGATCCTCCGTACGCTGGCAAAGCTCAGTATGGCGAACTAAATTTTCTTTGGGAACTGTGGCTGGGGCTGGATCGCAGATGGGTAAAGGACGAGGTGGTCATCAATCCTTATCGAAATCTGTCGGCGGATGATTGGGACATTCGCCTGAGACATGTCCTCAAGGAATGCTATCGGGTCTTGAAACCAAATCACTGGGCCGCAATCTGTTTTCACGATACGGATCAAGACTCTTGGGTGCGGGTGCAAAATGCGATTTTGGACATAGGCTTCGAATTAGCCACCGTCACTGTACTTGATCCCAAGCAGAAAAGCTTAAAGCAGATCACAACAGAACAAGTCGTCAAATCCGACCTCGTCCTGAACTGCCGCAAACCGAAATCGGGGCAGCTTGAGATGGCAATGCGCGACGGCGAGATTCCCGCGCCGATCAAAGACCGTGTCCGCACCATCTTGGAAAATGCCCTAATTGAACATCCCGGCCTGACCCGCGACAAACTATTCGACATCGTGACCCGCCGATTGCTGGAACGGGCGCAGATGGTCGAGTTCCGGTTCGAGGAAGTTCTCGGCGAGATCGCCACCAAAGCCGAGGGCGACCGCTGGTATCTGAAAGCCGAACTCGAACAACTGTCCAAGAATGACCTCGCCAACGAGGAAACGGCAGGCGCAGCGCTGACGCGGTTCACCCAACTGCGCAGTGTCGGCACACCCGCCAAGTACGCCGCTGAGATCGCGCTGAATCATCTCAAGTTGTGCGAGACGAACAGCAAAGGCGAGTTGGACGAGAAAGCGATTGAGGATTGGATCAACGATCATCTCGCCAAGGAAGACCGGGAACTGCTGGTCAAAAAGAAAATCAAACGGCTCGAACTGGGCGGCGCGCTGGCCGGGATCGAGTTTTACGATGCCTTGTTCTTCTATTTCACCAAGTACATGAAGGGCAAGAAGGCCGGTCAGTTGCCGAAGCGCAATCTGGTCGAGTTCCTAGAGGAATATCTGATTCATTTCCAGGACGGCGACAAATGGTTGTACCGCGCCCCCGAAGGCCGGGAGGCCGAGGAGTTGCGCAAGGCCCGGCAGTCGGGCTTGGGTCGTCGCATCCGCGCTTTCGCCAACGCGTTGCGTGACAACGACCGCGAGTACGTGGAGCAACACCGTCCCGATGTACGGACATTCGTGGAATGGATGCGTTACTGCGCCACGTTCGGGCGCAATGAGGACGGCGCGGCGCTGTTCGACAAGGGGGGGATTGCCGTTCACGAGTTGAAGAGCGTGATGGTTGACGAGGAAGAAGAAGAAACCGCTTATGACGCTGTCAGCGGTTTCGCCGCCCTGTGCAAACGCCGTCTCGGCCCAACCGTCGAAGGCGTCGAAGCCGAAGATGTAGATACCGGAAACGAGGAGGACTCGTGAGCTGTCGAGACTCAATCGAAAACTTGCTGGAGGGACGCGCTTCGTCGCGTCCGATCGAGAAACGCGGCCACGACGGAGCGTGGCCCTCCAGATCAATTCGGACGGAGGATTAGCCATGCCTGAAGACCTATTCACACAACGCAAGCCGTTGGCTCAAATCGTGGATGTACCCGCGACGGTCACCAGTGTGTATTCAATGGTTCAGCACATCTGGGCCGGTGACACCGATGAAGCCCGCCGCGAGAACAGGAGGCAGGACCAGCCGCGCCTGGCGACAGTCGCGGAGTATTTCCTCGACCCGGTCCGGTCGTATCTGGAGCGTTTTCTTCAGGACGTGGCCGATGGCGAGGGGCAGGGCTACTGGTTGCTCGCGGAGTTCGGCGTCGGCAAATCACACATGATGGCGGTCGAATCCATTCTCGCCATCGGTGGCGACAATGTTTGGGATATCGTCAAACGCAAAGAGGACGAAACCAAGGGACTCGGCCCCGGTGCCCGGCTCGACCGGTTCCGCAACAAGATCGCCAAGAAGAAGATTTTTCCGGTCATTTTCACGCTGGAAGGCAAAGGCGGCGCCGGCAGCGAGAACCGCCTGGTGGACTTCGTTCTTGCTGAAGCGCAAGCGGTGTACGAGGAACGCACCGGCAAGCCGTTGGCGGTCACGGCGGCGCATCATCTGGCGGACTGGTATCTGAAAGAGGGCATCAAGGATTACGAGAACTCGTTGAAGGAGTTCGTCGGCAACAAACGGTTGATGGACAAGCTGCCGAAGTTCGATGGGTACAAGGATTTTCTCAGCGCCCTGCAGAATCCTGCGTCGGTCGAGGATGCAGCCACTGTTCTGCGGGCATTCCTCCGACATAAGAAGGTGAAGATCGAGACATCCCAGGAGCCTGTTGAGTTGTTGGAGAACGCTTTCAACCACATCCTCAAATCCGGCTACGACGGCATCCTCGTGGTGATTGACGAGATGTCAGAGTACATGAACCGCACCAGGTTCGCCACGGAGGATGAGGATTGCCTGCTGACCCTCTCCAGTGTGCTGGCCAAGGGCAAACGGCTGCCCATTTGGACGGTGGTGGCGGCGCAAGCGGCCTATCAGAAGCGCAACAAAATCGTTGGTGCAGACCGGATGCGAGAAGAATCGCTTCAACACAAGCCCGAACGGTACCGGCATCTCGTGATCAACCGTTGCCGCCAGTACAAAGTCGTCAATGGCAAGTCGCTTGTGAGCGCCACGCACAACTATTACATGGGCTACAAGGGAACGATCCCGTGGGTGAAGAAGGTGGACGAGGAGACGTTTCAGGATTGTTTCCCGTTCCCGCCCGAAGCAGTTGAAGTCATCCAGTCCATCTCAAAGAGACTCACTGGGACGCGCAGCACGATTGGGTTCCTGCATTCCGCACTGCAAAGCACTCTCAAGCGTGATCAGAACTGGAACGAGTTGATCCCGTTGTGGCGCGTGTTTGAAGAACTGATGACCTATCAGGAGAGCAAGTCCAACGCCGCCAGTGGGAACTTGTCTGTGAAGTCAGTGTTCCGTGACTCGGTGCTCGCCTTGGAATCCGGGCAGAAGAAGCTGGGTAAGATCGAAACCGGTTACCTCGGCAAGAAAGCTGGCAAACGGCGGGCGGAGCGGATTCTCAACACGATTTTTCTCTATCACGTTGCCGGCTTTGGCGGACTGACCGTCGAGCAGATTCTCGATGCAGTGTGCGATCTCAAGGGCGATGACGGCGTGGACATCCAGGTCGCCCACTACGAAACCATCTTGGATGAGATGAAGGGCGCCCTGGGGGCACAAGTGCGGTTGCGGGATGGCCGGTATGAGTTTGTGCCCAAGGAGACCGGAGAGTTCGACGACATTCTGAATCAGGCCGCCGATTCATTGCGGAAAGATTCGACGGTGTTCTGGAACTACTTCGATAAACTGTTGGATTACAGTGAAGGCACATCGTCACCGTTTAGCGCCTACCGGGGCAACGCCCTGGTGAATACGGAAGCGATTTGGCACGGCCAACAGCGAAGCGGTCAAGTCGGTTTCCGTGATCTCAGCATTAAAGGACACGCCCCGGTGCCCGACACCGCCTCGTCAGAACACGATTTCGTCATCATCCTCAGCCGGCGCGCCATTTCCGACAAGGAAGCGAAGGCGTACCTGAAAACGGATGATAAAAATCCCGATCCACGGGTGATCGTGTGGACACCGGCCGATTTAACTGACGACCAGAAGGCGCATCTGATCTCCGTGCTGGCCTACCTCAAAGTCGTTGATGATTTCCGGGGCACGAAGCATGAGAAGGAGGCGCGGAGTAATTTCCAACTGCATTGTGACCGGGCGTTCGATCTGTTGAAGCAGCTTTACCAGCAGGGCAAGGCGCGGACGACCCGCAAGACCCTGGCGGTGGACTGGACCGGTGGGTTGGAAGGCGCACTGGAGCGCATGGCCGGGGAGACACTGGACGATTGCTACAAGGCCGCTGCCATTGACATGGGCAAGCGCGTCTTCAAGACCGAGGAAGCCATTAAATTGATCAACGGCTTGGTCAAACTCGGCAAAGCCGTGCCAGCCAGCGACAAGCTCTACAGCGCCGTCGAAAACTTCGCCAAACCACTGAAGCTCGTGCGTTCGAGCGATCCCGACAAACTCGATCCGAGCAACTCGGAAGCCTACAAGGAAATCCGGGAGTACGCCGAGGGCAAGGCCGGACATCCAATTCCGCCGACGGTGTTCTACAACAAGTTCACCGGCTGGTCGCCCGAGGACGGCAAACAGGCGTGGGGGCTGACCCGCCGGATGGTGGACATTTATCTGTTGGCGATGGCACAGCAGGGCGTGATTCGGATCAACCTGAAAAAAGGCCCGTCCATTGACCGAACCACCGTTGCGGAATCCGACTACAAACCCGAGACGCTACGGAACTTTGACTCGATTGAACTTCCAAAACCGCTCGTGGACTGGGGCAAGGTTGCGCCCTATCTCGCGTCCATGGTGAAAGAGGAAGCGAGCAAGTACGGGGAGAAATACGATCAAGTGGTCGCTCACGAAGCCATCTCCCGAGTCAAAGATGCGTGGCTCAGCGCGGACAAAGTTGGGAGCCTGTTGAATCGGGTTAGCGTGCTGTTCCGCGACATCAGCCAGAAAGATCCTTACGACGATCTCCTCTCATTCTGGATGGAATTTTTTGAGCATCCCCTGACGGGCGAGAGCGACCAAGGAATCTTCGAGGACTTCAAGGGGCATCTCCTGAAGGCGGTGAGCAAGGAAACCGCGGAGGATCTCACCCCCGACGATTTCAAGCGATTCGATGAGTTCTGGAAACAATTGCAAGCCCTGCAAGAACATTTCGACGATTTGGCGGGGGTGGTGCGTTGTGCAGGTTCGTATTCCAGGATTGCCGTTCCGGACGACAAGAGCTATCGCTCCCTCAAGAAAACGGTCGAAAAGCTCATGCCGTTGATTGAACGGGCCAAGGATTTTGTGGTTGATCCCGACCGTGCCAATGCCGAGGTGAGGCCCGCCCTTGAAGAAGTGTGGAAGGAGCATGACAGTCCCTATCAGCATGGCATTGAGGAAATCAACGGAGCCTTGTCCGAATTGACCGAGGCGACGGCGTTGGCGTCAGACGCAAAGGAATTGAGCGTGCTCAAGAAGTTTACCGACATTTTGCCTGATGCTCGGACTGCGCTGGAAAAGGCTCAAGAGGTTCTTGCGCAGGCCACTGCCAGCGAGTTCGAAAGTTTGCCCACGGGAGATGAATTGAAGAAACTGTTGCGCCAGCAGGCAACCATTAAAACCAACAAGGACAGAGAGCTTCATTTGGCTGACCTGGCAAAAATTGCCTGTGAACTCAAGGACACCGCCACGGGAGTCACCCAAGCGCCCAGTTCAGCCCTTGAAGGCGTTGCCAGATTTTTTTGTGACGCCGTTATCCGTGAAAAGCT
The DNA here is from genome assembly GCA_016198745.1 of Verrucomicrobiota bacterium. Taxonomy (GTDB): domain Bacteria; phylum Verrucomicrobiota; class Verrucomicrobiia; order JABWAM01; family JABWAM01; genus JACQHZ01. The sequence continues at coordinate 8,541 of JACQHZ010000022.1, read as the reverse complement.
CAAAGCCCACGAAACCGCCGCTTCCGTGAAGAAGGTTCTGGCCAAAAACGGCGCTGCGGAAATCTCTCAAGTTTTGTTGAAGCTGAAAGCCGAAGAGATTGATGAATTGCTCAAGATTCTTGGCGCGGTTCTCAAGGGGGTTGAGTTCACCACCATCCGACTCTCGGATTTCAGGCCCAAACAAAATGTTGTCTGGAACAAGGAAGACCTCGAAATACTGGGGACAGAATTTAAGGAGTTTGTCCTGTTAAATTCCAGGAACAAAATCGCCAGAATTGAGTGAACGAAGATCGGGCCCAGAACAATGGCCGCCGTCATTGACGGCGATGTAATTTTCTATCAATTCAGCCGGTCGCTGATGGAGCGCGGCAACTTCCGTTATCTCCGGATCAGGACGGAAATACGGGGCTGGACTCTCTTGAAGGAACGGCTACGCTTTCCCCTCACCGTGACCGTCACTCTTTTCATCCCCACGCTCAATGAGATCACCGGCATGCGGGTCATCATGCCCCGAATCCAATCCTCCTGGTGCGACCAGATTCTGATCTCCGACGGCGGCTCGACGGACGGGACGGTGGCGTATGCGAAAGAACATGGATACGACCTCCACATCCAGTCCAAGCCCGGCATTCGCCATGCCTACATCGAGGCATGGCCGCTCATCAAAGGCGACACGGTCATCACGTTCAGCCCGGACGGCAACTGCGTGCCGGAGGTCATTCCCGATCTGATCGCAAAAATGAAGGAGGGATACGACATGGTGGTCGGCTCGCGATATTTTCAAGGCGCGAAAAGCGAAGACGACGATCTCATGACCGCCTTCGGGAACTGGATGTTCACGACGACCATCAACCTGCTGCATGGCGGCAGATACACCGATGCCATGGGCATCTATCGGTCGTACCGCGCCAACCTCTTTCGCGAACTCGATCTCCATAAGGAGGAAAGTTATGTCACCGAAAAACTGCTGTGCACGGTGATGGGAATCGAACCGCTTCTTTCGGTGCGCGCCGCAAAACGGAAATTGAAGATCGGCGAGGTGGCCGGCCCCGAACCCAGGCGCATCGGCGGGGACCGCAAACTCCTGCCCATCCGGTGGGGCGGCGCCTATCTCCTTCAGGTCCTTCGCGAGGTTTATTACTGGAAATGAACGCGATTTGAGAAACGCGTTCCAGTGAAATCGCGCTACTTGCGGGCCGCCGCTTCTTGAAGAAGTCTGGCGGCATCCGTCTGTCCTTGCATCCGGGCGATTTCAAGCGCACTGAGGCCATTGGCGTCCTTCAAGGTCAGGTCAGCGCCTCCTGCAATCAGCGTTCGCATGGCATCGAGCTGGCCGCCGGCGGTTGCCACCATGAGGGCCGACCAGCCGGCTTTGTCGCGGCCATTGACATTGGCGCCCCACTGCAACAGAAGTTTCAACACAGGCACATTGCCCGCATGCGCCGCATACATCAGCGGCGCGGCCCCGGCCTGATCGGGCGTGTCCGGCGGAAACCCTTTCTCAAGCAGGTGTTTCACCACGGCCTGATTACCGGCCAGGACCCCGTAAGCCAACGGCGTTCGTCCCTCCTTGTCCACAAGGGCGGCGTCATCGCTTCGTTGAGGCAATTTGTACAAAAGGTATTTGACGAGATTCGTATGGCCGTTGGCGAAGGCAGAGCTGATGGTCAGATTGGCGCCGACGTACGCATCGTGCGCCAACAGCATGCTCACGATTTGGACATTCCCGTTTGCCGCGGCGTAGGTGATGGCCGTCTTCGAATCATCGCCCGTCCAATTGGGGTCCGCCTGATGCTGAAGAAGCATCCGGACGATATCAGCCTTGCCGCTCTTGGCGGCGAACATCAGGGACGTCATGCCGGCGCCATCACGCGCATTCACATCCGCGCCCAACCCCATCAAAAGCCGAACGAGCGGCGTGTGGCCATTGCCTGCTGCGACCATGAGCACCCGGTCCCTCGCCCCCCACAGCCAGACCAGCGCCAATGCCAACGCCAGGCCGGGTCCGAGCTTTCGCGACAACAACCCTTTCCAAGGAGCGCATGGCAACGGTGAGACGACCTTGTTCAGTTCCGCATCGCCCGCGCACAGCACGGTTTGGCCGAATCCGACCCCTGCGTTGCGGCCAACGCACCTGGCCGCAAGATAAACCACGGTGCCGATCCAGAACAGAGCGTTCAAGCCGATCAACCAATGGAGAAATAATATGCGCGTCGAGCCAAATGTAAAACGAACCTCGCTTCGGCCATAAGGAATGCAAACTGCCTTGTAGGCCAGCGCTGCCTTCCAAACCTCGGCCGGTTTTCCGTTCACGGTGGCGCGCCAGAAGGGATGCCACACATCGCTGTACATGAGCCAGGCGTGCGTCCCCATCGTTGTTGGCGGGGTTTGAACTTCCAGCGCCAGGTTGTTCGCGTCAAACCGAACCACATGGCACCTGGCGGCCAGACGCGTTGAAGCCGAGAGGGGCAGGCGGCCATCCCATGGCTTCGCAGGCTGGATGCTTCCATCCACAGTTGTTGGTCGCGACACAAACAGGATGTCGCCGCGATAAGAATCGTCGGTGATCAGCGCGGCAAGCGCCTTTGTCGAATTCACTTCATAAGCGTCGCCAAATACCTGGAGCTTGTCTTCGGTAACACCGGCAAGTTTCAGCGCCGCTGGATGAGATGACGGAAACGTCAGCCCCTTGAAGTCCGTAAGACCGCTCGGACGGATGTCGGGCCGGTCCAATGGCTGCCGCCAGTATGCGCGCATGAAATCATCCAGCGGCTTGAGCCAGTGATCCACCCGGAAACGCTGATTCAGCGAGTCCTGAAAAAGAAACGAATCCACCGACCAGTTGACGGTGTACGACCTCTTCAAAATGTCCGCATCGAACGCAACCGCACGCGGGTTTTGGTTTTCGGGACGGCCGCGTCGCGCCGCATAGGGCGCCGCGCGGAATTCATTCATCCGGTACTGCGCCTCTTTTGCGGGAAATGTGTGATAGGTGGCTGCGAGCAATTTGTGTCCGTACAAATCCGCCGCCTGCAGCGCAAGCGCCAGCAGGACCACGAGAGGCCGGCTCACTCTGGATGTCATGATCAGCAACAGCAAAATGGCCGCGCACAGCGCGGACGCGACGCCGAGCTGCAACAGAGCAACATGAATTCCGGCGTTCAGTTTCTTGTAACCAAGCACGCTGGACAACATGCTGTTCCACAATCTGTCTGCGCTGTCCGGATCGCATGAAACCGAGAACAACCACAACGAACAAAGACCGAGCGCGACCACGCCGATTGCCAGCGGGCATTTCCTGCGCAACGGCTTGATGACAACCGCCTCGAATCCGAACCCTGCCAGAAAACAAAGAAACAGTTTGGCAAGAGGCAATACGTAAGTCAGATGCCGATAGTATTTCATCATGGGCCAGAAGGAGTAGCAGAGGAAAGAAACGACCCCCCCCAGGCTGAAGAAAAACAGGAGCAAGACGGGCGTCCAAAAAGGCGCGCTCTCTTTTCGAAAAGAACAGGCCAGCCCCAGAACGATGAATGCCACGGAGAGAATGCCGAAATACAAGGTGTAATCAATCGCCGGCCCAAAGCCGATGGCCAGTTCCTTCCATATCTCGTAATTCCTGCCCACTCCATAAGTCAAAAAGTGGATCACCGGCACCTTGCTGTCCATTCCTCGGCCAGGACCGTAGTTGAGAATGGACTCCGTGCCGACCGCTTGCGCCAGATAGACAACTGCAAGGCCGGCCATCACCAACAGGAGCGTTGCCAGACCATGCCACGGACGGCGGATGGCGAGGATTTGGTGTCTGACCGTCCCGGTGTGCAGCAGGCAGTAGGTCAGCAAATACGCAAAAATGGTCAGCGATGTCACGGGCAGGAAGTAAACGCCGTTGCCCATCATCTGAATGACATACAAATTCCCGCAGAGAAATGCCTTCCGCCACTTGCCGGTTTCCAGAAACTCATGCAGATAGTGCAGCACGAGCGGCATGGCATAATAAAAAAAGAAATTGAACCCCGGCGGTCCCGTCCAGATGCTTGATCCCGCCACGGTCAAGGCCACAAAACAGCGCGTGGCCGGGTCTGTAAAATAACGTTGCGCAAGAAGCCAGACTCCCACCAGGAGCAGCAGTTCATCAAAGCAAAACCCGATGTAATAAAGCTGCAGGAAATTCATTCCCGACATGACCTTTCCCGCCAAAAGGAAAAATGCCTGGGTGAATTCCGCCTGGCCCACATACCACCAATTACTCACCATCCCTTGCATCATAAAGGGCATCCATTGGGGGATTTCGCCGGCTGTGACCGCATTGTTCAGAAAATAGTATTGAGCCGAATAGTGTTGAAAACCATCGTGCCCGCATGGAATCCGGCGCTCGCTGAAAATGGAAGCGGCCACGCCAATATTCAGGAGCAGAACGACCAGGAAGAATCCGCGCGTGGATTCCTTCGGAGCGGTGCTTGCAGCAACAGGTGAATCGGATGAGGACAACATGTGGATGCGGTCAGGCGCTTTCCCTTGACGTTTCAAAGGGCAAGCCATTATGGGGGAAAATCCCGAGCCTGCAACGCGATATGCACCAGGGGGAAGGGTATTGTGTTCCAGATTGTGTTCCGTCGCGATATGGTTTACCGGGGCATCATGACATCTTCTGCAATCATCACCGCGCTCATGCGGGGGCGATGCCGAATCCCCCTCGGCGAACCGGATGAAACGGGCGCCAACTGGAACGACATCCCGCCGATCATCATCCCGTCGTCGAGTTCGCTGATCGAGTACAGCCTCGCCCCTTGGAAACCGCCGAAGACCGAGGTCCGCGCGATGGCGGGGAACGACGCGCTTTTCCTGCGGTTTGATTGCGCGCTCGATGATCCCGCGCGTCTGACGCCCAACTCGCCGTCGCAACCGTTGTCGGAGTTGGAACGCGCACGGGTGCATCTTTATCCGGGCAATGATCCGGTGGAATGGTATCGGTTCGAGGCCGATTTCAAGGGCGTGACCGCCATCACCCGCCACCAACGCATCAACGGTGAGCGCAGCCTCGGTGCTGTTCCCGATTTATGGCAGGCATCCGTTCCAGTGGCCGTGGATTGGACCATTTACCACGGGTTCAACCGTCACGCGTGGTGGGTTGAGATGGTGATTCCATGGGAAGCCGTCGGCCTCCGCGCGCGTCCGGCGGTGATTGGCCTGGAATGCGGCCGCGTTTATCACACCGGCCAAAAGGGAATCCCGATGGATGATCTCACCTGGCCCGATCCGCGGCGCGATTCCACTTGTGAAGCGACGCTGGGAGAAGCGTTGATCGGCCCCGATGCGGTTGCTCCGCAACAACTGGCGCTGGATGCGCCAGGATTCGGAAAAAATCGCGGTCGATTGATTCTGGGAAATCTGTGGACGGAAAAGGCGGGTATCCTTCGCGCGCGCACGGAATCGGCGGATGGAAAGCTCGTCGCCGAAAAAGATTTCCCCATTGCGCCCGGCGTCCGGGATGTGAGCTTCGAGTATTGGTTGGATCGTTCGCTTTGTTCGCACCTCGACGTGTTTGCGCCGCAACGCCTGGTGATCCAGGCGAAAAACGCTGCGTCCGACGCCGTCTTGTACGAGGCCCGCCTGCCGATGGACCGCCACCTCGGAATCTGTGTGGATGAACCTTACGGGGAACCCGAAAGCGCGGAGCTCGCGCCGGGCCGGGCGCCGACCCTTCGCGAAAAAATGCTCGATCGCGCGACACGCGCCCTGCCGCGTCTGGAGCGCCGCACCACGGCGCAGGGTGCGCCGTCCGATTTCTGCCTGACCGGTCCGGATGGCCGCGTGGTCGTGAACCTCATGGCCGACGGCGCTTGGGACCGGTTCGCAGGGATTGTCGAGGAACGATTCCAGACCACCGAAGAACGCTTGGTCGCCGCGCTTGCGCTCGTGGGACAGAAGTCGGTGACGAATTTGTTGCTAAGCTCCAAATTCTTCGACGCAACAATGGCGCCGACCTATGCGCACGGCAATTTTCACGACAAGATGGGACCGCTTTCCATCCTGCGATACGGCGGCGGTCCCGCTGTCGCGCGTGCGGTGGTTCTCGCGCGGTTGCTTCAACAGGTCCGGGACCCGCGAAACGATCGGCCGTTTGTCACTCGCGTTCTTTCGCTTTTCCAGGACGGCGGGCCGAAACCGGCGGAACGTCATAATCCGTTCTGGCAAAAGGCCGGTCCCGTCGGCGTCGTGGCGGTGGAGTACGGTCGCGGCCAGACGCTTCTCGATCCGACGACGCTGGCGTTTTTCGTCAAGTCGGACGGCTGGCTCGCCACGATGTCGGAAATGATCGCCGATGAAAACATACTCGCCGAAGGCGCGGGGCGCATGGCGCCGGTGTTCGCGAAAATCGATCCCGACGAGGTGGATCACGAACAGCCAGATCGGCGCTTGAGCAAGGGCGTCTTTCCCGAGCTTTGTCCCGACGAGGACCGTCCCGATCGTCCGTTCGACCCGCGCGAACGCCAAACGCCGCGCGCGATCATCGCCCCGGAGGGCAGGGAATCGAAGCCTTTGGAGGGGTTTGTGGATGTCTTTGAGAAACGCGGGCGACGGGACGGAGCGGTCCGCGTCTGCTGGGACCAACAAGGCTTGTACGTGCGCGTGAACGTCAGGAACGCGGCTGTTCAATGGCGGGAAGCAATTGATCGCGATTGCGAACAGGTCCACCTGGCGCTGGACACCGAGCACGGCCACTTCCGATTCCATCATTTCATGATCAACGCTGCCGGCGAGCGCAAACTTTGGCGCGATCATGTGACGAACATCCAGACGCTGTTCAAACATCTCAGCACGGAACAATCGCACGGAAGTCCCGACATCACCGATGCCGCTTGGAACGGGGAGATGACGCCGACCTCGGACGGTTACCTCGCCACCTTCGAACTGCCGTGGAAATCGCTCGGCCTGGCTCGCCTGGTTCACCCGTCGAACACAGGGGCGGCCTGCCGGTGCGACTCCACGGGCAATCCTGAAATATCCGGGTCAAGGAAACTCCCTCCCGTCATTGGCCTGAACGTGTGGATTCAGGGGCGCGTGCCGTTTTATGAGCAGCTTTTTCTTTGCCCGCCGCGCTGGCATATCGCGGCGGACCCCTTTCATTTCGCCGATCTGTATCTGAACGACACCCCGTTGATCCTGACTGAAATCGACCTGGGCATTCCCACCTGGGGCGACAATCTGGGGGAGGTGGCGGTTTTCAATTCCAGCGACCGCGAGATCACGGTTGTTCTCGCCGCGGAAAATCATCTTGGCAAACGACGGTGGGTCCATCGGTGCCCAGCCGCGACAGCAGCCGTTCCGGCGGGCGCCGTGAAGCGCGTGCCCTTTGCGTTTTACGTCAATCCCGAAGAAAAAATGGGCGCGCCGCAGAAGATCATCCTGCGGGCGCAGCGGGATGGATCGGAATGGTTTCATGCCCGATGGGCGGTCGAATACGCCGGCCCGGTGAGTGTGTACTATCGTTACGGAAGCGCGATCGTGAAGACGCCGAATCCTCAACGGGGCGATGCGGATTTCCTGAACCGAAAAATCCGATACATCTGTTCACACCTCCCGCAATTCCGCCGGCTCACGACGCGCGACGGCGCGGCAAGCGATTTTGTGCTCCGCGCGGAGGACGGCTCGGTCGAGTTCAATTTGATGCAAACAGGCGTGTTGGACCGGATGGGCGAATCCATTGCCGGGTTGTTTGAAAACGACCTGGATCGCATCCTTGGAATGTACTTTTTGAGCCATGCCCCGCCGGTCGCGCGCCATATAAGTTGGGGACATCGCATTCTGGAGGGCGCGGACCCGCTCTCGGTCATCCGCGGCAACTTTGCGGGCGGCGGCGGCAACTGCGGCTATCACTCGCGCGTGTTCGGCGGGATGGCGGCGCACCTCAAGCTCAACGGGAAAAACCTCATCGCCCACGGCAGCGTGAGCGTCTTTGGACACGTCATCTCGGCGGTCGAACGGCGCGGCAGCAAGGCCATCATGGATGCGGACGTCGGGCATTTCATGCTGACCTCGGACGGCGGCGATCTGGCGACCCTGGAAGAGTTCCGTGCGAATCCGGACATTCTCGCCACCGCCGGTCCCGGCGATCTTGCGCGGTACTACACGGTGAACGACGAGGCGGTCCGCATCCGAAGCGGCATGTTCGGCCAGTCGGTGAAGGGGATGTTCCCGCCGGGCGCGCCCCAGGAATGATCCCGCATGAGTTGATCATTACGCGCATCTGGTAACTGTTCAGGTCATCCCCTTGCTCGCGGTCATTCCCGGCCCCTGTGTGTCATTCCCGCGAAAGCGGGTGCATGTGGTCGAAGACTCATCCAGATCTCGCGCAGAGGCAAATCGAGCAAACTGGATTCCCATCCCGCCATGGCGGGACGGGAATGACCTGAATCGTTGCCACATCTAACGAACAAACGCGGGGGCTTTCAGCCAGCAGCCTGATGGACGGATTCATGCGCGGCATCCCTCGGATTTCTGTCCGGCTACTCACAAATTAGAACCAACATGTTGGTC
>JACQHZ010000372.1 GCA_016198745.1 Verrucomicrobiota bacterium | reverse complement strand
CATACTTCACACGGGAGTGTGAAATATGCGGGCTAACCAGAGTGAAAAAAAGCGCCAAGATGGAGGTAATGCACCCGGTGGCAGCCCTCTACCCCTTGGGCTGCGAAACGATCGAGGTGAGGAGTCCTGCAGATTCGACTGCCATACGCGAAGATCGTGCGTCCGCCCGGTGCTGATCCGGACAGATCAGCACGATGTCCGGCAGGCGACCGGGAATGCCGTCTGACATTGACTACGGCTTTAACAACAACGCCAGCAGCGCCTTCTTCACGTACTTGGCGTTCTCGGCTTCCTCCCAGACGAGCGATTTCGGATCGTCGAGCACGTCGTCTGTCATCTCGTAGCCGCGGAAGATCGGGCCGCTGTGCTGGAACGTGCAGCCTTTCTTGGCGGCCTTCAACACCCTCCTGTTCACCCGGAATTTATCAACGATGACCTGCGCTTCCTCGGGCAGTTTCTCGCCCGCAAGCTTGCTGCGCAACAACACGCCGCCCTCGATCACGTCGGCGGTCTTCACGGCTTCGATGAGATGGTGGGTGATGTTCAGCTTCGTGCCGTATTGCTTCGCGAGCCGCCTGCCGTCGGCGAACACTTTCTCGTCGAATTTGTACGCCTCGGGGCAGGCGGTGGTCAGGTGCATGCCCATCACAGGGCAGACGCGCATCAGCGAATGCACCACGCCGCGCGTCATGCCGACATAGACGACGTTGAGACCCTTCAACTTGCCGTGTGACTGGCGCATCGTGAGAAGCTGACCCAGCACCTGGGTGGTGTGATCCTGGGGCGTGCAGGCATTGATGAGCGGGATGCTGATTTGCTCGGCCATCTCTTCGAGATGCGACTGATCCCAGAGCCGCAGCGTTGCCACGTGCACCATGCGGTTCATCGCGCGCGCGGTATCGGCCCACGTCTCGCCCTTGTTGATCATCGTGTTGGAAGTGGGCATGTAAACGTTGCAGCCGCCCAACTCGTTCATTGCCGTTTCAAACCCCATGCGTGTCCGGGTTGATTCATAGACGAATACGAGTCCCTGCGTCTTGCCTTCGGCGAGCTTGAGGAAGGACTTGTCGTTCTGGTTCTCCCGGAACCACTGTGCGAGGTCGAGAATTGCCGTGACCTCCTCCTTGGAAAGCTCCCCGATGTGCCGGATCCTGCGCCCGCGAAGGCTGTTGATGAGTTTCATGTAGGCTGGTCTTTTTGCTGAAGGTGCGCAGGCATTACGCCGTCTGAGTAATTCGGTGTCAAGTAACGAAAGAGTCCGATGGAGGTCCGCCATGGCTTCGAGAACGTCCTGGCGGCGGCTTTACGCGCTCTTTACACACGCGCCGGCTTTCGCGTGGTAGGTTTTCTGCAAAGGAGAAAACTTATGATTTTGAATCTTTCACGTCAGATACTTTTCCAATCGTTACCAACTCTCATCATTCCCGTGTTGCTCGTGAACGCGCAGGATGCCCGCGGGCGCATTTCGGCCACCTCGGCCCGGCCGCCGGCAATGAACGTGGTGGTTCCCCAAGCGCGATTCATGGCCGCGCATCCGTCGGCGCTGGTGCAGGTCACCGATGTGGAGGCGGGCGTGGAAATCGTGGAGCAGGTCGCCACCACCACCATGCAAATCAACCTGATCAATCCATCGAACTTGCGTCAGGAGGCGGAACTGGTGGCGCCGGTGCCGGAGGACGTGGCTCTGCGCGGTTTCACTTTCCAGGGGGCAGCGAGCGAACCCACCGCAGAACTGTTGCTTCGCGAGGAGGCGCGCCACATCTACGATTCCATTGTCGCCAAGATTCGCGATCCGGCCCTGCTGGAGTTCATCGGCTGCAACCTGATCCGGTCGAGCGTTTTTCCGGTGGAGGCCCGCGGCACGCAAAAAGTTCGTCTCGTTTATGAGCAGGTGCTGCCGTCCGATGGCGGGCGCGTCGATTACGTCCTGCCGCGAAGTGAATCGATCGAATATGGGGTGCCATGGAAGATCGCGGTGCGGATTCGGTCGAAGACGCCCATCGCCACGGTTTATTCGCCCAGCCATCAACTCGAGATTGAGCGGCCTGGCGCAGACCGCGTGACCGCTCGTCTGGCGGCCGGGGCGGGAAGCGAACCGGGACCTTTTCGGCTCTCGTATCTGCTTCAAAAAAACGAGATCACCGCTTCCCTGCTGGCCTATCCGGATCCCAAAGTGGGCGGCGGCTATTTCCTGCTCCTGGCCGGTGCGCCATTGAAAGCCCCGCAAGCGGACCCAAAGTCCGCCATCAAACGCGAAGTGACGCTGGTGCTGGACCGTTCGGGCAGCATGCGTGGCGAAAAGCTGGAACAAGTTCGCGAGGCCGCCCTGCAGGTCTTCGAGGGGCTGGAAGACGGCGAAGCATTCAATCTCATCGCCTACAATGAGACCGTGGATTCATTTGCTCCGGCTCCCGTCATCAAGAACGCGGAAACGATCGGTCGGGCGCGGGATTATCTTCGGACGCTTAAAGTTCGCGGCGGTACGAACATTCACGACGCGCTGGTGGAGGCGCTCCGTCAGAAACCAACCAGGGGATTCCTTCCCATCGTGCTTTTCCTCACCGACGGACTGCCCACGGTTGGCCAGAAATCCGAAGCCGTAATCCGCGAACTGGCGTTCAAAGGCAACCCGCATGCCCGCCGGATATTCACGTTCGGCGTGGGGTTGGATGTCAACACGCCGCTCCTGGACAAACTGGCCAACGTGACTCGTGCCACGGCCGCCTTTGTTCTGCCGAAGGAGAATATGGAGTTGAAAGTCGGCCAGGTGTTCAAGCGGCTGGCAGGACCGGTCCTGGCCGGGCCGGAGTTGCAGGCGGTGGATGCGGACGGCAAGGCGTTTTCGGGCCGCGTGCGCGATTTGACCCCCTCGCCACTGCCCGACCTGTTTGAAGGCGATCAACTGGTTCTCCTGGGCCGGTATGACGGCGACAAGCCGTTGCATTTTCGGCTCGCCGGCAATTACTTCGGTGTCGAGCGCACTTTTCAGTTTCGTTTCGATCTCGACAAAGCCACGACGAAAAACGCCTTCATTCCGCGGCTTTGGGCCAGCCGCAAGATCGCCCTGCTGGTGGACGGCGTTCGCGACATGGATGCCGGGTGGCCGGCCCCTCAACCATCCGCTTCCGCCGATCCTAAAATGAAGGAGTTGGTGGACGAGGTGGTGCGTCTCTCGAAAGAATTCGGGATTCTGACGGAGTACACGGCCTTTCTCGCCCGCGAAGGCAGCGATTTGAATCAGCCGGTGTTGGCCCGACAGGAAGCCCTCCGTAATTTCCAGGCGCGTGCCGTTCAAATTCGTTCCGGGGCGGCTTCGCTCAACCAGACGTTCAATAACAGCGCCCAGAGGGTTCAGGCCAACCTCAACCATCGCAACGCGTTCCTCGACAGCAATTTGGACCGCGTGGCCGTCAGCACGGTCCAGCAGGTCAACGACCGGGCATTTTACCGTCAGGGCAATCGCTGGGTGGACAGCCAGCTCATGAATCAGCCTTCATCCGCGCCGCACCGGACCGTGGCCGTGGGTTCCGAGGAATTTCGCCGCCTGGCGACCCGTCTTGCGGAGCAAAACCGCCAGGGCTGCGTGTCCCTGAACGGCGAGATCCTCCTGCGGGTGGACGGCGAAACCGTGCTGGTGAAATAGCAGGAGCATTGCCACGCCCCATTCCGTCAAATCAAATGAAAGGACACCATCATGAAAAAACCAAATTGCACTTTGAACCTCACCGTGACCCTGTTCCTGCTTGCATGCGGCCCGTGGCTGCACCATGCCTGCGCCCAGGACAAACCGGTCCTCCTGGCGAAGACGTCCGCGACGGCCACTCCGGCGTCCGCCCGTGCCGATAAACAACCGCTGGTCCAGATCGCCATTCTTCTCGACACCAGCAACAGCATGGACGGCCTGATCGAACAGGCCAAAGGCCAGCTCTGGAAAATCGTGAATGAATTCATCAGCGCAAAACGCGACGGGAAACGGCCGGAAATCCAGGTGGCGCTCTACGAATACGGCAACGACGGCCTTTCCGCCGCCGGGGGCCACATTCGTTGCGTGCAGCCGCTGATGACGGACCTGGACAAGATTTCCGAGGAACTCTTCGCGCTCAAAACGAATGGCGGCCAGGAATACTGCGGTTGGGTGATCAAGGAAGCGGTGGAGGAGTTGGAGTGGAGCAAGGCATCGGATGATTACAAGGCGATCTTCATCACCGGCAACGAGCCGTTCACCCAGGGTTCGGTGGACTACAGCAAGTCCTGCAAGGCCGCGATCGAGAAGGGCATCGTGGTGAACACCATCTTTTGCGGCAACGAGGCGGAAGGAACGGGTACCAAGTGGCAATCGGGCGCGGTTCTGGCGGATGGCAAATACATGTTCATCAACCACAACCAAGCCGTGGTTCATTTCGACGCACCGCAGGACAAGGAGATCGCGGAGCTCGGTGAAAAGCTGAATGCAACCTACCTCGCCTTCGGCGCACGTGGACGGGAAGGCCGGACGCGGCAAGTTGCCCAGGACATGAACGCCACGGGCTTGGCCGCCCAGGGCAGCCACGTCCAACGGGCGTTGTCCAAGGCTTCGGCGAACTATCGCAACAGCAATTGGGACCTCGTGGACGCGATAAAGGAAAAAAAGCTCGACGTTTCCCAGGTTAAAGCCGAGGAGTTGCCGGATGAGATGCACAAGATGAACGAGGCGGAACGCAAGGTTTACGTGGAAACCAAGTCAAAGGAACGCGAGCAGATTCAAATGCGCATCAACCGGTTGAACGCCGAGCGTTCGAAATTTGTGGCCGAGCAGGCGAAGAAGCAGCCCGGCGCGCGCACCCTCGACACCGCGATGATCGGCGCCATTCGCGAACAGGCCGTGAAGAAGAATTACCGGTTTGAATAAGAGACGGATTGGACATGAGAAGTCTGCTGGCGATGTTTTTTGCTTGTGCGGTAATCGCGACGGCGGTGGCCGAGACAATGTTTCAGGATGTCTTGATTGAGGGGGTGCCCCATGTGAAACAGAAACCCGATTTCTGCGGGGAGGCGTGCGTGGAAATGTGGGCGCGGAAGTTAAAGAAGCACATCCCGCAGGATGCCGTGTTCAACGCGTCCGGCGTTGACCCGCTCCTGGGACGGGGATGTTATGCGCCCGAGCTGGGCAAGACGTTGAAACAACTCGGCTTCAACATCGGCGATGGCTGGTTGCGGATTGATCCCGCCCAAACTGAAGCCGATCTGGCGAGATGCTGGCGGGGTCTGTATGCCGATCTGGCGAAAGGGATTTCTTCAATCGTCTGCATGATTCCAGATGAAAATGTGGAATCCATCGGGCACTTCCGTCTCATCCTCGGTTACAAGGCCGCCAGTGACGAGGTTGTTTACCATGAACCCGCCGAAAGCAACGGCGCGTACCGCCGCATGAAACGGGACAAGTTCATGAAGCTCTGGCCGCTTGGAAATGAAACGGTGATTCGCTTTCGACTCGAACCGAGGGATGTCAAGGACGCACCCGCGTTCGACGGATTCACTTCCGCTGATTATTGTCAGCGCGCGATGGAAGAGCGGACGAGGGCAAACGGGCAAAAATTTTTCTATGTGATTCAACCGCCTTTCGTGGTGATCGGCGACCAGGGCGAGGAACCGGTCCGATTCTATGCCGACGGGACCGTCCGGTGGGCGGTGGATCGGTTGAAACAGGACTATTTCAAAAAAGACCCCGCCGGCGTCATCGCCATCTGGCTTTTCGGGAACAAGGAGAGCTACGAGAAAAACACGCGAAAGCTTTTCGGTCAGGCGCCAACAACACCCTTCGGATTTTACACCGGGCAGAGCCGGGCGCTCATCATGAACATCGCGACGGGTGGCGGCACACTCGTTCACGAGATTGTTCACCCGTTCATGGCGTCGAATTTCCCGGGCTGCCCCTCGTGGTTCAACGAGGGGATGGGGTCGCTTTACGAGCAGGCCGGAGAACGGGACGGACACATCATCGGGTTGACCAACTGGCGGCTGGCAGGGCTGCAGGAGACGATCAAGAACGGTAAGCTGCCATCTTTTGAAAACCTTCTGAAAATGAACCCCCATCAGTTCTATGAAGAGGACCGGGGCGCCAACTACGCCCAAGCGCGCTATCTCTGCTACTACCTCCAGGAAAAGGATCTGCTGGTGAAATACTATCGCGCATTTGTCGAGGCCCGCGAAAAGGATCCATCCGGTTACGACACGCTCAAGACCATCCTTGATGAAAAGGATATGGATGCCTTCCAGAAGCGGTGGGAAGAGTATGTCCTGGGACTCCGGTTTCCATGACTCCCGGAAACAAGTCCCGCTTGGCGTCCCTTTACGCGCTCTTTACACACGGGCCGGCTTTCGCGTGGTAGGTTTTTTGCAAAGGAAAAAACTTATGATTCACACACGCTTGTTCGTCATTATTCTCATGGTTCTTGGTCTCACCCTTACGCTTCGAGCTGAAAAGGCCACGACATTGCAAATGCTGGCCCGGATGCCGGTGAAGGAAATCACCGTCTTCAAGGATGGTCACGCCTTTGTCCTGCACAATGGCCGGTTGCCCACCGATGCGGCGGGCAACGTGGTGATAGATTATCTGCCTTGTCCTGTTCTGGGAACCTTCTGGCCATATTGTGCGGAGAAAAAAGCCGTTCTTTCCGCGGTGACCGCCAGCCAGCACAAGGTGCGCGTGGAACGGACCGCGCTGGAACTGCGGGAACTGATCGAGGCCAACATGGGTGCGTCGGTGGTGGTCACGGAGGCGGCGGCCAGCGAAAAGGAGACGGCCCCGACGTCCTACCCGGCCACCATCCTCGAACTCCTTGCACGCAGCGGCGAGGAATTGGAGGCAACCAGCCCGCCGAATTCCGGTCAGAAGCTCCCGCAGAAAGGCAACCTCGTGTTGCTGAAGACCGCCGATGGGGTGAAAGCCGTCCATCTGGACCGCATCCGCGACATCACATTCAAACAGACGCACAAGCGAGCGGTCAACGAAGAGGAAATGCGAAACCTGTTGACGCTCAAATTGGACTGGAAAGACGGCAAGTCGCAAAAGGAAGCCGATGTGGGGCTGCTCTACCTGCAGCGGGGTATCCGTTGGATTCCGGAATACAAGATTGTCATTGATGGAAACGGCAACGCCGTCGTCAGGCTCCAGGCCACACTAATCAATGAGTTGTGCGACCTGGAAGAGGTCACGGCTCACCTGGTCATCGGAGTGCCGACGTTCGCCTTCAAGGATACGGTTGACCCGATGTCCCTCCAGCAGGCCGCGGCGCAACTGTCGCAACATTTCCGCCAGGACGCCCGGACCGCTTACGGTTTCTCCAATGCGATCATGACCCAGCAAATCAGCGTGCCGCGAAATGCGCCTCCACCGGAAGACGCCGAAGTGCGAGGGATGGATCTCGGGCCGGAAATGGCGGATTCCGGCAAGAAGGAGGACTTGTTCATTTTTACGATGAATCGGATCTCGTTGCGCAAAGGCGAACGCATGGTGTTTCCCATCAGCGAATTCAAGGTGAAGTACCGGGATGTTTACGTGCTGGACATCCCTTATGCGCCGCCGCCTGAGGTCGTGCATGGGTTCAACAACGAGCAGCAGGCGGAGCTGGCCCGCCTGTACTTTGCGCCCAAGGTCACCCACAAGGTCCGCTTGACGAACACCAGCGATGCGCCGTTGACGACCGCGCCCGCATTGATCCTCCGCGGGGATCGCGTGTTGGCCCAGGGTATGATGACCTACACATCCCCAAACGCAGAAAGCGATCTGGACATCACCACCGCGGTCGACATCCGGGTGAAAAAATCCGACACGGAAACCAAGCGCACACCCAATGCGGTCCACTGGCAGGGGGATGACTATGGGCGGATTGACCTGGAGGGGAAGATCACTTTGACCGGTTTTGCGCGAAAACCGGTTGAGGTGGAGGTGGTCCGTCAATTGCTCGGCAGCGTTGACACGATTGGCAACGGCGGCAAGGTGGAAATGGTCAACGTGTATGAGGACGCCTCGTTTATTGCGAATAGTTCACGTCCCTATTGGTGGGGTTGGTGGTCCTGGCCGTATTGGTGGCACCATTTCAACGGTGTAGGGCGCATCACGTGGACCGCCAACCTGGAACCCGGTAAACCGGTCGACCTGGATTACACCTGGCATTATTTCTGGCGCTGATTTTGCGCGTGTTTTGCCCCGTGGACCGATGTATTGAATCCCCATGGACCCCAAACGGATCCTCGTCGTCGAAGATGACAAATCCATCCGCAAGGGAATTGTGGATGCGCTGGAGTTTACCGGCTACGAGGTCCTCCAGGCCGCCAACGGCAACGACGGCATGACACAGGCCCTGCGTGCCACGTTCGACCTCCTCCTCCTCGACCTCGTTCTGCCGGGCCACAGCGGGTTTGAGATTCTGGAAGCTGTCCGCAAGGCGCGTCCCACGTTGGCGATCGTCATCCTCACGGCGCGGGGCGAGGAGGGCGACCGGGTGAAGGGCCTGCGGCTCGGCGCTGATGACTACGTGGTCAAGCCGTTCAGCGTCCGCGAGCTGCTGGCCCGTGTGGAAGCCGTGTTGCGGCGGACGCCGGAGCGCCCCAAGCCGGTCAACCGTCTTGCCATCCCCGGCGGCACAGCCGACCTGGCGCGACGGGAGATTCGTTATGATGACGGCGCCCGCTGCGAGATTTCCGAGCGCGAGACGGAATTGTTGGGTTACCTCGCCGCCAACGCGGGCCGGGCCGTTGCACGCGAAGAGATTTTCGCGCGGGTCTGGCGCCTCGATCTCCAGCGGATCGAGACCCGCACGATTGACATGCACATCGCCAACCTCCGGCAGAAACTGCGGGACGACCAGGAGGAACCGAAGGTCATCCTCACCGTCCGCGGCAAAGGCTACATGTATGCGGCAAAAAATTGACGACAGGAAACCAGCCGCAAAGAGGCGCAAAAAACGCAAGGATTGATCCTGTGTATTTTGCGCATTTTTGCGGCCAATGATCGGCCAAATGAACCGACCTGTTTCCATCTGGATCGCCTTTGGCCTGTGCCTGGCGCTGCTGCTCGCCGCGATGGGCTGGCTCAGCGTGACGGCGCTCCGGATGGACCGTGCGCAGGCCGAAATGCAGCGCCGCGCGGATTTCGAGGAAAATATCCGCCTGGTCCTGTGGCGGATGGATTCGCTCCTGACGCCGCTCATTGTGCAGGAAAACGCCCGGCCGTATTTCCACTATGCGGCAAGCTATTCGTCCAAGGCGGCCTACCATGAAATGTTCGAAAAACCAAAACATGGAGAAATGTTATTCATGTCCCCATTGCTGCTGCGGCCACCGTCCAATATCCTTCTGCATTTCCAATCGGACCCAAACGGAACCCTTTCTACGCCAACAGGATTTCTTGAATCGCTGTCTGCACCCAAGGAAACATCAGGCGCGGTTATCAGCAGCGCCGAGGTCGCGGTTCGTATGGATCATCTCCGAGGGGCGCTCAGCCGCGACCTTTTGGCCAGGGCTTGTGCATCTGTGCCGGAGAAGATTGAACATCTGAAGTCCAATTTGATTGCCAACCTTTCCCAACAGCGGCAAACCGCGGAGCAGCAAAGCGCACTCAACGCCATGGAATTTCGCGCTCGCAATCAGACGTCGCAGCAGGCCGTTGAATTGAATCGCCCGGTCTCATCCCCGGACGGGATGCGTGATGAGGTGATCGAGGGAATCATGCGCCCCCTCTGGTTGAGCGGGGATCTCCTCCTGGTTCGTCAGGTTACGGTGAAAGGTCAGGACTATTTTCAGGGATGTTGGCTGGACTGGCCGGGCATCCGCAAGATGCTCCTGAACAATATTCGCGACCTGTTGCCGGGAGCGGACCTGCAGCCGCTGCGTGAGTCGTCTGCAAATCAAGAGGAACGCCTGCTGGCCACCCTGCCGGTTCGGCTTTTGCCCGGCAAACTGTCCCTCGACGCCCCGGAAACCCTTTCACCCATTCGATTTGCCCTGGTGGTCGCGTGGGGTTGCGGCCTGCTGGCGGCGAGCGCGGTGGGCATCCTGCTGCACGAAACGGTGTCGCTGAGTGAACGCCGGGCGGCCTTCGTCTCGGCGGTCACTCACGAGTTGCGCACCCCGCTGACCACCTTCCGCATGTACTCTGAGATGCTGGCCGAAGACATGGTGACAGATGAAATCAAGAAAAAGGAGTATTTTCGCACGCTGTCATCCGAATCCAATCGCCTGAGCCACCTGGTGGAAAATGTGCTGGCGTATGCGCGGCTGGAACGCGGCCGGGCGCGGCGGCAGTTGGAGACGGTGACAGTGGATGCGCTGGTCGAACGCGTGAAACCCCGCCTGATCCAGCACGCGGCGCAGGAGGAAATGCCGCTTCACGTGGAGGTTGCCCATCCGGTTCACGGCGTCACTGTGCAAGTGGACGTGTCGGTGGTGGAGCAGATTCTGTTCAATCTGGTGGACAACGCCTGCAAGTACGCCTCCGCTGGACCTGACAAGGCGATTCGCCTGGAAGCGTTGCCGGATCGGATGGACGTTCTTCTCCGGGTCCGTGACCACGGTCCGGGCATCCCTCCGGAAGGCGCGCGCCGCCTTTTCCGTCCGTTCAGCAAATCGGCGACCGAAGCAGCGGGGAGCGCCCCGGGGGTCGGCCTTGGCCTGGCCCTGTGCCGCCGCCTCAGCCGCAGCATGGGCGGTGACCTGGCCTTCAATCCGTCCGTGACGCCCGGCGCGTGTTTTGATTTGACGCTGCTGCAACGTTTTTGAAACGCGGAGTCCATGTTTGCAGGAAACTCACAAAGCCATCAGGCCGCGTTTTCGGTTTGCGTTTGCACCCCCTGGTGCGCATTTAATCCCCAACAAGGTAAGGAGCGTCGAGGTTTTTTACACCGTCAAACAGGTATGGACCCAACTCGTAACGGACGATGAAACGCATTCTCATCATCGAAGACGACAAGATCATCGCCCAGATTTACCGCCAGAAATTTGACAAGCGTGCTGCAGGAGCTGGCCCGCAAGATTCACGCCCTCGGCGGTTACGCGGGTCTGTCGGGCCTGACCCGCGGGTTCACACTGGCCGCCGCCATTGAGATCCTGGTGCAGGAACTCCGGGAAAAACCCGAACTCATTTGCGCTTCCGTCGTTGGCACGCTCGACCAGGCGATCGATTTTCTAGGCGCGTTGTTCCAGCGCAAATCCGAGGAGATCGACCGGGATACGGGGCTTTCTGCCTGCGTGCTGGTGGTGGACAACGAACGGGTGCAACGCAACGCGGTGAAACAGTCCCTTGAGCGCGTTCATCTCAAGGCCGTCAGCGTGGACGATGCTCTTGTGGGAATGCGTCTGGCCAACGAGAATGACTTCGAGGTTGTCATCGCCGACGTCGAGATGATCGGCATGGGCGGCATTGACTTGTGCGCCAAGCTGCGCGCCATGCCCAACCACGCCCGGACCCCGATCCTCCTGCTCACCGCTTCGGCGAACCTGCAAAATCGCGCCCAGGTGGAACTGGCGGGCGGCAACGATCTCATTGCCAAGCCGTTTCACGGCATGGAACTCGCCGTCAAAACCCTGGTCTTCGCAATGAAAGGCCCCGTAGAAACGGCGGCGTGACGGTTGTTCGACAACCGGAACCGCACGTTGCGGCCCAGACGCAAGGCCAAATCCAGAATACGGATCAGGCCCCTGGATCATAGGACCCGGGCACCTGCGTCCTCTCGAAAACGTTCCGGCGCAAAGTTTCGCGGAGGTATGCATTGAGCGGGCGATTGGGAAGCTGGAACAGATCGAAAAGGGTTCACCAAACCGGACAAACGCGAAACCCGATCCGAAGGGCGACAACACGCAAGCCGGCGAATCCAAAGAACTGGTCTCCGCCCTCCGCGAGTATCTCGATGCCGCCAAGGTCGCCCGGATGAAAGAAACCTCACCCGAATTGAGCGCTACGCAGTGGAGGGAATGGTTTGCCAAACATCCGCCCATGGATCCCGTAAACCGTTGATGTACCACTGTATGACCGCGGGCAGCGAGCTTACAGTCTTGGCGTGTCGTGGGCCGGATTGGATCAGGTTGGTTTCGGCCTTGCACGGCCTGAGAGGATGTCTTCGAGCGGGGCGCGGACGCCAAGAAATAACACACTTTTTGAGGGAACTCAACGAGCTTGCAAATGTGGGAAAGGCATAAGGCCACGTTTTGTGACAAACCGAGGATATTCCTCCCCGCCGCTGTCGTTCGAATTCATGATCTCGGACCGGCGATCATCAACCTGACCGCCTATTTCTTGGACAAGTAATATTTCCTGCGGGTGAAACCCAACGTTTGAATCGAACGCGACATCACTGAAAACGAAGGAGCGTCAATTTGCCATTGCGAACCATCCAAACGATGCTCCCGAATTTGCGCGTGCTTTTGAGGATTCATCGGCTACTTTCAGCAACGGCAACCCAACTTCATGAAAAAAACGAACCACGCATGAGGACCACCGTGAAAAGCGCCTGCAACCCGACCGCGACTCCCGCCCATGCTCTCCCTGTGCCGATGCCATCTCTTTCAGAATGGAGTCGCGCCTTGCAGGAGATCGCAAGCCGGCCTCTGACGTTTTGCGAGGGGTTCCCCGCAATCGCCCGCCGTTTCGAGGCGTGGTGGGAACATCAATGTCTTGATCGGCCGATTTTCATTGCGTCGGCCAACCCCAATCCGTCGCGGCCGATCACACGCCGCATCGAACTCATCGAACAGCCGGACGCATGGTTTGCGGCCAAACTGGCGGACATGCGGCAATTGCACCGGGTCGGCGACGCCCTTCCGCTCGTCCGCCTGGATTTCGGCCCCGTGCTTCTGGGCGGGATGTTGGGCGGGCGAATCGAGTTTGGCGCGGACACGACATGGACCCATCCGATGATCAACGACGATTGGTCGAACGCTCCGGACTGGGTCTTGCGCGAAAACAATCGGTGGTGGAAATTGCTGCGCCAGTTGGCGGAACGGGTTGCTAAAGACGCCGCCGGCCGTTATCTGATGTGCACGCCCGATCTTGGCGGATCGGCGGATGTCCTGCTCAACCTTCGAGGGTCCCAAACCTTGTGCATGGATGCAATCGAGCAACCGGAGCGCGTGCGCGCGGCCATCGCCGCCATCTACCCCGCCTGGCATCAGGCGTTCACCGAATTGTACCGCATCGCCTTGGCGCACCACGCGGGCATCTGCCATTGGTTGAACCTCTGGTCGAACCGCCCCTACATGATCCCCGCATGCGACTTCAATTTCATGATCGGCCCGTCGGAATTTCAAGAGTTGTGTTTGCCGGATATCGCGCGTCAGGCGGCGACCGTTGGCCGCGCGGTGTTTCATCTCGATGGTCCCGGCGCCGCGCGGCACATCGATGCGCTGCTCGAAGTTCCCGAAATCCAGGCCATTCAGTTCACGCCGGGCGAAGGAAGCCCTTCCGCCCTGGCCTGGGTGAAGATGTTTCGCAAGATTCAGAAAAAAGGGCGATCGCTGCTGGTGATCTGTCCCTCGTGCGAGGTTCTTTCGGTGTGTGAAACATTGCGTCCCGAAGGGTTGGCCGTCATGATCACGGATTCGCTCCTGCCGAAGGCGTTGGATGATCTGTTTGAGGCCTTCACACGGCAGAAGACGGGTCGTTGATCGTGGGGAGAGATCGGTGTCTTTTTCGATGTCCCCCAAGTCCACGCCAAAATCAAAATTCCTGTCCTTCGAGTAGCGTTACCTCCAGCAGAGATAATTGCTCCTGCAGCATCGCGTTTCAGGCTGTTCGGCGGTCAGACCGTCTGGATACGTCATGTGTTTCAGATCGGGAATTCCACGCCATGAATGATGCTTCATTCACATTGATACCGCAGCATTTTGGCAGCCTCGTGTACGACCATGCGGGATGCCGGTACGCGGCATTCGACCAGGCCGCGACGACATTGCTTACATCTTCCATCCATACGCCGATCGAGCAGGCCGTCTCCACCATATTTTCAGGCGACAAATGTCGGGCCGCTCTGTTGTTCGCACAAGCGTATCGTGAACAGGGATACTTCAACGCCGATGGCATCTTTCTAGGACGTGACTATTCCGCCGGCAACTTGCGGCGCTCCCACCACGGTTGCATAATTAAATTGT
>JACQHZ010000368.1 GCA_016198745.1 Verrucomicrobiota bacterium | reverse complement strand
GGATGCTGGACTGGATCGGCGGCCAGAAGAGCCGTGCGAAAGAGACCTGGCGCGTTCTCATCCGGGAGTTCCCGGACCACCCGCGAGCCGAGCAAGCTCGGCTGTATCTTGGAGAGAAACGGCCATGAGAAGATTTGTGAACCACAGAGGCTTGCCACGTACCACGTGGGCGCATCACCGCGGAGCGGGACAGGGAGGAACGCAGAGGAGAGTCAATGGAACTCCCACGCGATTCATGAATCGCGTGGGAGTTCCGAATGCTGTCTCAGTCCTCCGTGAGCCTCCGTGTCCTCTGTGGTTAACTTCCGCATCCCATTGGTTGCGGCCCTGCCGCGTCGTGTCCACCCCGTGAACCCACCATCCACCAACCACCGTTCACCATCCACTACGGCCGCGAAGTGCCTCTGCCGGGCGCTTGCAATCGTGTGGGGCGCGAGTATTTTGGTTTGTGACATGAACATTGTGGCGTCACCCTCTTCCACCAACCAGGTGTCTCAAGGTAACGCAACAACCGATCATTCGGATGTGCCGGCTGCAACCAACGCGCAAGTGCCCTCCACCGTCTCCACCCCTCAACCTTTCACGGAAGGAGTTCCCTCTCAGGTCCCATCGGGTGTTTCAACGCCGCCGCCGTTCACGGGCGGTGGCGGCTCAAGCGGCTCGTCTGCCGGCAAGTCCGCATCCAATGTTTACGACTATCGCACCGGCCAGGCGGCCACCAACGCGGTGGCGAATGGCACGGTTTATGGGTTCAAAGCCAAGACGCCGAAGGTCGGTTTCTGGAAAGCGGAACCCTTGTTGGAGGGCGTTTGGATCGAGAGCAAAGACAAACAGACGTTGCTCTGGATTTCCACGTTCAGCGGCGAAAGCGCAACCGGGGATGATTGTGGGGCCGGCACCGGCGGCGGCCCCGGCCCGTGTCCGCCGCCGGAGGAATGCGAAGAGGCGCATTCTGGGGATCCTACCGCTGGCGACCCCATCGAAATGGGTTCAATCAGCGGTCCCAGCACGGGCTGTCCCGGTGTCGGCATCACCGATCTGAGCGTGATCGCGAGCGATAGCGATTCGCAGGACCAATATTGCTCGAACTCAAATTACACCGGCCCGGCGCCTGGTCCGGTTACGGTCGGCGATTCTGTGACGATTGCCTGGTCGGCCGACGTGGGCGGGAGCTTTGATCCGCCAACCACTTTGTCTGGTGGCAAAACCACGTACACGCCGCCCGCGACCGCGAGCGGCAGTATCAGCATCACCGCCACTGCTACTGACGGCAGAAACAACGACGGCGGTCCGCAAACCAGCACCCCGCTGACCATCACCATGAACCCGGTGGTCGTCATCGCCGGCGATCATGCGGTGTGCATTCAATCAACCGTCGCGCTTTCGGCGACAGCGGGCGCGGGCGGTTCATCGGTGACTTGCACCTGGAGTTCGGATAACACGAGCGTGGCAACGGTGGATGCAAACAGCGGCACGGTGACCGGTGTCGCAGCCGGCACGGCGAATATCACCGCCACGCCGACCGGCGGCACCGCCTGTCCGAGCGCGGCTCATGCGATCAAGGTGGTCGAGGTGGCTTCCGTGAAACCGGACGCGCCGGACGATGAGGTCACCATTGGCGGTTTTACCAATATTGTGTCGGTGGCGACCAGTGGAGATGTGACGGTTCGCGCGACCTCGAACCCGTCGGTTGCGGAAAGCGATTTACCGAGCTGCTGGCAGTTCACCGACGGAACCAGCAGCGCCCGCACCTTGACTCGGACGGTGAGCAAGACCACGCCGAGCACCACCACCTTTGTCGCGTCAGCGGGAACAACATCGGCAAAGACGAACGTGGTGGTGGTGGCGGAAGTCTCAGCGGATTGGAACCCGGTGGCCGGTGCGCCGTTGACGGATAACATCGACGCGGCCGGCAGTCCGATGCCGGGCGGCGGCAAACGGCTTTTTCCAGACAAACCAGACCCGGCCACTGCTGCCGTGGACACGGTGAAGATCAAGGCGACCATGACGCCTGCCGTGTCGGGCGTTACGATTTATTTCAAACTCTTTGATGTGGACGATCCAACGCCCGCGAGTATTGATCCAGAGGGTATTATCGATTCTACCGGAACGGCCGGCGATGACAATAATGGAACGCCGTCAGCGGTCTTTACCGAGACGAGTTCAGGGAGCGCCACCGCTGTGACCACCAATGGAATCGCGACGGTAACGCTCCGCGTGACGCGACAACCGGGCGATAATTTTCGAGTGGCAGCTGCGATCAAACAGAGCAACTTGACCGCGCTTCAGGTGAACAACGCGACCACCGCGGGTTATGTGACGGCAGACGGCGCCACGGTCAGCGGTTTCGAGGGCGGCCTTACTCCGATGCTGACGGTCTGGCGCAAGGTGCATGTCGAACGCGACTCGATGGCATCGGTGGATGCTGACAATCGGGCGATAGGAAACGTTGTTGGTTTCTCCGGAACACTCGTTACAGGCGCCAGAAAAGCGGATTTCGATATCAATTTGAGAACGGGCTTGCCGACCGGTGTGGATAACTCAGCAAACTTGAGCGCCGGCGCCGGCAATGGGCGGTTTGAGAAGGGCAAAATTCAAATTGGCGCCGCAAGCACGGTCAACTTGTGGGGTAACGGCGACGATTTTGCCAGAACACCAGCGCCACCAATGGTACCGCCGCCTGGGGCGAGTTTTAATGTTCCGTTTACCCTGACGAAACCCGGTGTCCCCGCAGTAAGCGGCCAGGTCTTTCGCGCTTTCCCCCTGGCCGGTCAAACGTTGGTTGGACTGATGGCAACGCTAACACCCGGCAGCTTCGATGGCGGAACGATTGTCATTGCAGGGCACTCTTTCACCGTGGACCAGACTTTTCCGCACTCGGTCAAACTGGCCTTGACCGCAACGCTTCCGTTCACGCTCATTGATGATGACCCATCGTTTCTGTTGCCCACGCCGCCCGATACAACTGAACTCGGGAACGCCTTGGAAGAAGCGTATGTGTTGGTGGCGTATGATGTCGGGAACAGCAGCACGAGCGTAACGCCTGGTCTTAATACCAAATCATCAGATTGTTTTTCTGCCCAGGAATGGAATTCCCGCAGTCTGAATGCAGCAGAATTTTGGGTGGTTTACGTTCTCAGCGCCTTTCAACCTGGAACCCATGTCAGCGCAGACAACGTTTATACCGATGTTGATCCCAATAGCGAAAGGCTGTTGAGTGCCTTTGGTTTTACATGCAACCCTGAAGGCGGGTCCTTCATTTTTAGGGCGATTCATCGTGAGTCATTTGTAGCGACCCCCGTGGCCGAAGAGCAAGACACCGTCGTACATGAAGTTGGCCATGCGATGGCTAATTCAGGCGCACACCCCACCTCAACAGCCGGCAGATACTCACCTGGATATATCAGGCTTATCAGAAAAGCGATCAAACCGTGGAGTGAATAACCATGCACATCTTCCTGCGATGCAGTATCTTGTGTTGTTGCTTCTTGATCACATTGAACGGAATCTGTGGAGTTGCACAGAACAAATGGCAATTGAAGGTTAAGGTGGAAAAAGGAGTTCTACTCCTTGGGGAACCGCTGGTGATTCACTATTCGATCAAAAACATTGGTTCTGTAGAGCAGAGATTTGAAAATTATGAAGACATGCGGCCCATACTGGTTTCCGAGGATGGAGAGACATTCAAGGAGATCGTGCGTCCTCGCCGGCCCGATCCACAACCTGTCGCCAAACTCGTGTCAAGCAGTGTTTTACCAAATCAGAGTCAGACATACTCCGAAGTTCTGCTCCTTGACTTGAGCCGTGTTATACGCATCGGCGGTTCCGGAGCATGGCTAATTTTCCCAAGGGCGGGAAAATTCTATGTTAAGGTTCGTTACGCGGATCCCAACGATCCGGCTGAAGATATAAGTACTATACGTATTGAGGAACCTAAAGGAATGGATGCCGAAGCCTGGAACATTTACCGCGATGAAGGCGTATTTCGCTACGTTCAATACGACGGTTTTATAGGGCGCGTGGAATACTCTAACAAAAAAAGATACGACCAATTTTATATGGGCGGGAAAGACAGCAAGGATATTCTTGCCCGTGTCGAAAAAATCATCAAGGAATTTCCAGACACCACCTATGGTCGAATCCTGCAAAATGTGCGCACAAAGGGCCAGAATCCGATTGTTGGTCAACCGGCCGAACCAAAAGATGCCAGCGCCTATCTGAACGAGGCTACCAAAGAACTTGAAGCGCAATGGTATGACGTGAAGGGCTTTCCCAAAGAACATCCCGAAGAAAACGAACAGTATCTGGACCAAGTGCAACAGTGGTTTGATGAACGGGGGGAGGAAAAGATTTCAGAGGATGAGTTTGGCCGGCGATCGGCGGAGTTGCTCAAAACCTGCGTCAAAAAGCACAGCAAACCGTTGTCGCAGGAGGAATGGAAACGGCGGTACGCGCAGTACGATGCGGAAGCGAAAGCGAACCAGGCGAAGAAAAAGGGCAAGGAGGAAGAATGGCGCCGCAAGTACGGCGCGATCAAAGAGATCGAACAAACGGCGTTTGCGGTTTCCAAGACAACGGCCGACTTTTACCGGCTTTACCAGGAAGGACTCGAGAAACTGCTGAAGGAGGCGAAGGACGATGATCTGAAACGGAAGATTCAAGAAACCCTGGCCGATCTGCCGAAGCAACGCAAGCAGCAGGAAGAATTTGACGAGCAACAGCGCCAGCGGCGCGAGGCCTTTGAGAAACAGCACAAGTAAGTCACGCTCCATGAATCGTTTCGATTGTTGCAGGCCGCTTCAAAGCCAGCTGGATTTCCCATCATTCGACGTGGATGATCCTTTGAGCAACTCTACCATTGATCCCAACGGCGACGACGGAAAAGACAACCGGGGACGGCTTGCCAGCAACGTTTCGGAATCGGCGCCATCACAAAATGCGGATGCGGGCGGGTTTCGCGGGCGATTGAAACCGCTGCAACCGGCGGGGTCCTTTGAAAAGGGGTCAGTCCTTTGGATTATAGTATTGACAAGACGAAGGGTGTCTGGCAGGATGTGCCCATGCCAAGAGCCCCACGTATCGAGTTCGCTGGTGCGATTTATCATCTGATGAATCGAGGTGATCACCTGGAGAGAATCTTTGATGATGAGGCGGATCGGGAGTTGTTCCTGCGGACACTTGGGGAGACGGTGGAAAAGGGGTCAGTCCTCTGGATTATAGTATTGACAAGACGAAGGGGGTCTGGCAGGATGGTGCCCATGCCAAGAGCCCCACGTATCGAGTTCGCTGGTGCGATTTATCATCTGATGAATCGAGGTGATCACCTGGAGAGAATCTTTGAGGATGAGGCGGATCGGGAGTTGTTCCTGCGGACACTTGGGGAGACGGTGACGTCGGCGGGTTGGGTGGTGCATAGCTTCGTATTGATGCCCAACCACTATCACCTGTTGGTGGAGACGGCACGGCCAACCTTGGTCAAGGGTATGCAATATCTGAATTCGACGTACACGGCGCGTTACAACGCGCGGCACAAGACTCGCGGGCATCTGTTTCAGGGGCGCTACAAGGCGTTGCTGGTGGATGGGCAGGCGGCGGGGTATTTTCTGACCGTGAGCGATTACATCCACCTGAACCCGGCCCGGATGAAGGGGGTGGGGCGCGTTCGGACTCTGAAGGAACTCACGGGCAATCGGTGGTCAAGTGCGGGCTGGTTGGCCGGTAGCCGTAGGGGGAGGCCGGGGTGGTTGCGATGGGAGCGGGTTTATGGAGAACTAGGGCTGGCGAATTGGGGTTCGCGTTCGAGGCGGGAATATCGGGAGCATCTGGAGCGGAGGATTCGGGATGTGCGAGGCCATGATGAATCATGGAAGAATATCCGTCGAGGATGGTGCCTGGGTTCGGAAGGGTTCCTGGAGCGGATGAAGGCGAAGTTGGAGGAATTGTCGGCGAAACCCCATGAGTGTGACAGTTGGGCTGGGGTAGCGGTGGAGGAAATGGAGCAGGATCGCGCGGCTAGATTGCTGCTGGAGGGAACGCGACACTTGGGTTTGAAGTCGCTGTCTGGGGGTACGGCATTGGAGCGGTATTTGCTGGCGCGGTGGGTCCGAACGCGGACGAGGGTGGGAACGCGCTGGCTGGCAGGGCAGTTGGGGTTTGAGTCGGTGGGGACATTGAGCTACGGTCTTTGGCATGTGGGGCAACGCTTGCGACAGGATGATCAAACTCGACGCCGATGGAAATTGCTTGATTCCTATAATCCAAAGGATTGACCCTTTATCGCCTTTTTTGGCGCAATCGTTCACCGGCCGCCGCAGGCCGGGCGCGCAGGATTGGAACTGATGATTCCACCGGCAGGAGCAGAGGCTGAAGGCGGCGGTGACGTTCTCGTGACGCCCTTGGCCGCATCCCGCGCTACGTCTCTGGCAACCGAGGCGGCTTCACCTTTGCCGGCTTTATTAGACAGGGCCACGACGCTTTCCGCAGTGGAAAGAGCTCTTCGCGCCCGGTTCAAGGCATCCTCGATGGCCCGTTCGCGGTCACGATTCAGACCAAATTGCCGCTCATTTCCAAGCGCGCGTCTCAGCTCCGCTATCGCTCGTCTGAGCCGTGCGCGCGCCTCGCGTCGTCTTTCCAGAGCCTCGCGGTATCGCTGCGCCCGGTCCGGATCCCGGCTGGTGCCACGGGCCACATCTGCCCGTTCCTGGGCGGCATCCTGCGCCGCTTGAGTGTCATCCGCGGCGCGTTGGGCAGCATCCCGCTGTTCCTGAGTGGCGTTTGGATCGGCCTGGGTGGCGTCGTTCGCGGCTCTTGCGTCATCGGCATTGCGCGCCGCGGCATCCAATCTGTCCTCCGCGTTCTTTGCCGTAATCGTCGTGGGAACATTGGCGGCGGCATCGTTTTGAGCGGCATTGATGTCATTGGCGGCTTGCTGAGCGTCGCCGGCCGCATCGGCAAACAGCAGGGGCGAGACGGAGATTGTCAGCCACACGACCAGGGTTGTTTTGAATCGTTGATGCAACCTGTTGATTTAGAGGATTTTATGATTGCCAATTCGATGTTTGGCACGCTAATGAATGAGACATGATGTCTCATGCTTGTATTCTCATGTTTTGATCCAAAAAAAGAAAATGCAATTCTTCACTTGATTCTTGACGGAAACGTGCAAGGTTGTGCCTTGTGTAATCGCCGATGAGTCTTTCTCCTTCTGGGTCTGTCGCCCGCCGTTTTTGGGCGTTCTTGAAACCGTACCGCGGTCTTCTTTATACCGCGAGCGTAGGCAATTTGCTCACGGTGGGCATTTCGGTTTTAACACCGTTGGCCATCAAGTTGCTGATTGATGATGCAATCCCGTCCGGAAACGTCGGGTTGCTGGCGGCGATCGTGATCGCTTATCTGGCGGCGAACATGGTGCGCCAGGCGGTCGGCTACGCGCACAGTTATTTGCTGGCTTATGCGGGTCAGAGAACGGTTTTTGACATTCGGAAAACACTCTTTCATCACCTGCAACTGCTGCATCTTTCGTTTTACGAAAAGGAAAAGACGGCGAGCCTGGTCAACCGCGTCATTCACGACGTGGGCGCCATCCAGCATTTCATCAGCCTGGCCTTCAGCACCATCGCCAACAGCTCGGTATCGCTGGTGATTTCGATGGGCATCATGTTTTTGCTGAATTGGAAGCTGTCGCTGATCTGCATGCTGTCGCTGCCGGTTTATTTCGCGGTTTTTCATCTTTACCGGGGCCGGATTTACGAAAAGTCGCACGACGTGCGGGAGCGCCAGTCGGCCCTGGCGGGGAGCCTGGGCGAGACGTTGAGCGGGATCAAGGTGGTGAAATCCTTCGCGCAGGAAAACCACGAGCGGAAACGATTTGTCCTGGCGATCAAGGATAACTTTTATCCCGAGATCGATCTGAACATGCTGGGACATCGGATGTGGATATGGCTTTCCGTATTGTGCGATCTGCTTTACGGCATGGTTCTGCTTTTCGGCGGCATGTCGGTCATCCGCGGAGAAATGAGCATCGGGAATTTTGTGGCGTTCACCTCCTATCTCTTCATGTTGTTCGGTCCCATCCAGAATTTCTCCGCCCTGCTGCAGGTCACCATCAACGCGCGAACCGGGTTCGAGCGGATTCTCTCGCTGTTGGACACCCGACCCGAGGTGACCGAGGACCCCTGTCCGGTGATTTTGCCGGCGCTGAAAGGCCACGTGGTTTTCGACCACGTGAACTTCAAGTACAGCGAATCGCCTGCGATTCATGATTTTTGCCTGGATGTTCAACCGGGCGAGGTCGTCGCCCTGGTGGGACCGAGCGGCAGCGGCAAGTCCACGCTGATGAGCTTGCTCACCCGGTTTCACGACGTGGATCGGGGACGGATTCTCATTGACGGCGTTGACCTTCGAAAGCTCAAGTACGACGATTACCGCCGCCAGATCAGCATCGTGTTGCAGGACAGTTTCCTTTTTTCAGGCAGCATCGAGGAAAACATTCGTTACGGCAAACCCGACGCCACGATGGCGGAAGTGCGGGAGGCGGCGCAGCAGGCCAACGCCCTGGGATTCATCGAGGAAATGCCGACCGGTTTTCAAAGCAAGGTGGGACAGGGCGGGGTGATGCTTTCGGGCGGCCAACGTCAGCGCGTCGCCATCGCGCGCGCCATTCTGAAAAATCCGCGGATTCTGATCTTCGACGAGGCCACCAGTTCGCTGGACACCGAAAGCGAGCTTCTGATTCAGAACTCGATGGACGCGCTGATGAAAGGCAAGACGGTCTTCATTGTGGCGCACCGCTTGAGCACCATCAAGAAGGCCAACCGGATCGCGGCGATTGAGAGAGGCCGCCTGGAGGAGGTGGGCACGCACAACGAGCTTTTGGCAAAAAACGGTCTCTACAGCCGCCTCTACCATCCACGCGTGCTGGAGCCGCCGACGACCAGAAAGGCGGCTTGATTCCGCAGGATCATGATTCCATCCAACCCGAGTTGAGATTCTCGATTTGTTTGATAAGGCCGTGGAAAAACTTCAATCGACCCTGCGAAAGCTTCGCATCCTGATCGTCGCGATGACCGCCGGCTTTGCGCTTCTGGTTGCCGCACTTCTGGCCCTGGTGAAGATTGACGAAAAAGTGCCGGCGGTGGGAGTGGTTCTTGCGGAAAGAGAAAGCTATCTTTACGCGCCGGAAGACGGGTTGATCGAAACGATTCATGCCTACGACGCCGCCACGGTGCGCGAGGGGGACCCGATCCTGACCCTCGATTGCCGCGACCAGGAGAACCTGAAAACCAGGATTGAAGCGGAACTCAAGGAGGCCACCGCGAGTTTCGAACTCAAACAGGCCCAGCTTGAAAAAATTGCGAAACTGCCCCTCCCCAAGGAATTCTGGCACGCCCGCAGCGAACTGTCTGAGGCCGAGCAGAAACTTCGCCATGCAGCCCTTGAACTCAAGCGCTACCAGCAGTTGCTCGACGAGAAGCTCGCCAGCCAGAGCGACTTCGACGCCCGCAAATTGGCCTATGATCTCGAACAGGCCGAGTTGATGAAGGTGCGAGATCGGGTCGCTGTTCTCGACAAAGGGCTAGAAGAGACGATCAAAAAGGAGGCGCTGGCTGAGTTGAACACCGCCACGGCGCGATTGGAACGGCTCAAGGCCGATCTCCAGGTGTGTCAGGACCAGATGGAGCGGCGGAAAATCCGGGCGCCGATGGGGGGAAGGATGACCTTCCTGGCCAAACGACGGCCGGGCGAGAACGTCCTGAAAGGAGATGAACTGGCGCACATTTGCGGCGGCGAGGCCAATCGCGCCAGGCTCCTGGTGGGCGAAGCGCAGGTGCATCGCGTGAAACCCGGCCAGCGCGTCCGGATGAAGTCCAACGTCTTCGAGTTCATGCGTTACGGATACATTGAAGCCCATGTGGAAGAGGTGGCACTCGAACCGTACGCCCGCTCCCCTGCCGAGGCGAACCGCGCAGGCGCCTATCGGGTGATGGCGAAAATTGACAAAACGCCCGTGCCGTTGGTGCTGGGTTCGAGCCTGGAAGCGCGAATCATTCTTCGCCAGATCGCCCTCTGGCGTTTGCTGCTCCCAAGGCAATGATGGCCCTTCAAGGATGAACATCATTTCTTTCAACGAAGCCAAACAGGTCAATCTCCTGGAAAAGGCGGAGATCGCGCGCGGAAAACGCCAGTTCCGCGAGGCGTATGATTTCCTCCGCGAGGCGTTGCGCTACGGAGAAAACGCGGCCATCTTCAATCGCGCGGCCGCCATCCTTAATGAAATGGGAGAATTCACGGGCGCGCTTCAGGTGGCGCAGTACGCCCTGAAATGTGAGGGCGCCAATCCGCAAGCCAAATGGGAAATGGCGGTCGCCGCCGAGCGGCTTTGGAAACTGGACCTCGCCGCCCGTTTGGTCGAGGAGTTGCCGGAAGAAGGCGCCCCCGACCCGTTCGCCCCGCATTTTCCACG
This sequence comes from Verrucomicrobiota bacterium, assembly GCA_016198745.1. Lineage (GTDB taxonomy): Bacteria > Verrucomicrobiota > Verrucomicrobiia > JABWAM01 > JABWAM01 > JACQHZ01. Next base: position 4,808 of record JACQHZ010000368.1, on the reverse strand, counting down.
ACGGAACGAGTTGTGGGGAATGATCTGCCTGAAGCGCCTGCACCTGCCCGGCGTTCGCAAGGCGATCTTCCGGGGAGCTGTCCATGGGCGATTGCCGGAACCACTCGCCTCGCGCGCGGAACGCCTGGCCGCGCTGATGGCCGACAGGTCCTCGTCAATCACCGATCCTCTCGCGCCGGAATCAGCGTCGCCGCCGGGTCTGCGCGAGTGGATTCACGTGATGTATCGCCGCCGCTTGTTGAAGGTCGGCTCAGTCAAAAACGGTTTCTCGCTCCACATATTTCCGGGACAGGAGGGCGCCGCGGAGTTCAATGGCGAACATTTTGTAATGGGACATCCGAGTTTCCGGGATTGCGGCCGTATCCTCCTCGAACTGCATCGCGTCATCACCGAGGAAAATCGAGGATACGGCGGCGTTTATCCCTGCCATCCCGCTTCGGCGTCTGTGGCGATTGCCCTGAGCAGGATTCTGAAAATCCCACTGGTGGAGCCGGTCCGGTTGTCGGCTGCTGCGCCCATCCTTCTCTGCATGGCATCGAACCTCGGCGGAGGCGCGGCTGCGGTTTCCCGACGCTGGCCCGCCCGTCATGACCTCTTTATCCTGGGCAAGAGTTTCGAACACGACGAGTTTTACGACGTGGTTGCGCCGCCGCACAACCGCCCGATGTTGAGCGCCTGGGCTGAGCCGATCTTGTCAGACCACCGCCAGATCATCGGCGCGTTGGGCGAATACATCACCCTTCCCTGGGAGCAGGCGTCCATCAAAGCCTACCAATCCGTCCGGCAAAACGACGGCGCCGACGGTTCTTCAAGCGTCCTTGACTTCAACGACGATCCACGCGGGCGGCCTTCGCGTCCGGAGGAGACCTCCTCCTCAGAGCGAATCGCGGATCGGTTGGTTGCCGCCTATCAGGAGGGCGCCAACCGATCCGAATCGTAACCACTCGGGTCGTCCCCTAAACTACAATGTTCAAGAAGCGTGTATTTTCGACAAGATTTTCCCGATGTTGTAGCTGCGCTTCTATGAAGCGCAGGTCCGTCTGCAGACGGCGTTTCGTCCCGCCGCGGCGGGACGCCGCTACATCTTTTGGTTGCGGCTACGCCGCGTTGGGGCGAAACATGAATTAAAAACTGGCATCAGAAAACTGAAAACGGAAGACATCTCTCCCCGTCGCCGGAGACGGCCATGCGCGCGTGGAATACGACAACCATCACTTGCGTGCGGTGCGCGGGTCGAGGATGTCGCGGAGATGGTCTCCCAACAAATTGAGTGAAAGAAGTGTGGACGCCATGGCGATGCCCGGAAAAACAAGAAGCCACCAGTATATCCTCACCGGATTGATGGCGGCGGCCCCCTCCGAAATCAGCGATCCCCAACTGGATTGCGGCGCCTGAATGCCCAGCCCAAGAAAACTCAGCAGCGATTCCAGAAGAATGATCCCCGGTATGGTAAGCGTCAGATAGACGATGATGATCCCCGCCAGATTGGGAAGCAGATGATGAAGAAGGATGCGGTGTCCAGACGCCCCCAACGACCGGGCCGCGAGAATGAACGGTTGTTCCTTGAGCGCCAACACCTGGCCCCGGACGATCCGGGACATGGTCAGCCATTCCATGGCGCCCAGGCCCACAAACAAAAGCAGCATCCGCGTGTGCGGCGCCAGCGCCTCCAGGCGCAGTTGCGTCAGAAAAATGCGCGTGTGGCGATCCAGGACGGTGATGAGGACGATGACGAAAATCAGACGCGGCAGCGAGTACAGGACATCCACCAGCCGCATCATCCACGAGTCCAAACGACCGCCAAAATAGCCGGAGATCATGCCGTAAGAGACGCCAACCGTGAGGCTCACCACCGTGCCGATGAAACCGACGGCAAGCGAAATCCGCGCGCCATGAAGCACTCGAGTGAGCAGATCGCGCCCATGCAGGTCCGTCCCGAATAGGTGCGCCCGGCCCGGCGGAGCAAATTGCAGGTTGCTGGTCTGTTCATAACCGTACCCCGTCAGAAATGGCCCGAACACGGCGGCGGCGATGATGAAAACGAGCGCGCCAAGACAAACCAGGGCCGTTGGCTGATGAAACAGCCGGTTCCACGCAGTGACAGGTTGTCGAAGGTCGGTCATGTCAATTGGATTCGCCGGTCCAGAAACGGGTAAAGCACGTCCACCGCGAGGTTGAAGACGATGAGAAGCGTGGAATAAAGGATGACAACCCCGCCCACCATGAACAGATCGCGGTTCAGGACGCCGTTGACAAAAAAGGCGCCGACCCCCGGCACCTTGAAGATTTCCTCGATCACCAGCGAACCCGTCAGCAAATTTGCGGCCAGCGGTCCTGAAAACGAGACCACGGGCAGCAACGCCACTTTCAGGGCGTGTTTGACGATGACCCGCGCTTCACCCAGCCCCTTGGCGCGAGCGGTCCGTATATAATCCTGGTTGATCACGTCCAGCATGCTGTTGCGCGTAAGCCGTGCAATGTAGGCGGAAAAAGGCAGCGCCAGACAGATCGACGGCATCACCAGATGCGCGGGAGAATCCCATCCGGCGACGGGGAGGATTGTCCATTTGAGCGCGAAGAAAAGGATGGCAAGCGGAGCGATGACGAAGTTCGGAATGGAAATGCTGAGCACGGCCAGCAGCATGGACGTTCGATCCACCCACGTTTTGTGGCCAACGGCCGCGAGCGACCCGAGGGTGATGCCGGTGGCAAGCGCGAGCAGGAAGGCCGTCGCCCCGAGCGTGAGCGAGACGGGCAGGGTTTGCCCAATGATCTCGTTGACGGAACGATTCCGGTACTTGGTGGAAAGCCGCAGATCGCCGCGAGCCACGTCGCGGATATAACCCGAGTATTGCTCCCAAAGCGTGCCGTCAAGTTTGTAGCGGGCAAGCAGGTTCTTCTCGATGGCCGCGGGCAGTTTGCGTTCATTGTCGAACGGCCCCCCCGGCATCAGCCGCATCATGAAAAACGTGAGGCTGATCACCACAAACAGGGTGAGAAGACCTGCCCAAAGCCGTCGAAGAATAAAGATGAACATCGCCAATGAGAAATTTGCAATACGGTCATTCTCTTACGTCATGGCAAGAGCCAGCCTCACTGCGTGTTCCACCTTCCGCATCGTGGCATCATCCAGTTTTCCGAGTCTTTTTACGAGCCGTTCCTTGCTGGCGGTCTGGATTTGTTCGGCCATGATTTCAGAAAGCTCAGTCAATCCGTTTTCTTTCGTTGGCGCTACTTGCACGTGGGTCGGGACCCCGCGAATGCGCGAAGTCATGGCGGCAATGATGACATTGGGATAATGCGGATTGCGGTTGGCCGCGTCCGTCTGAATAATCAGCGAGGGCCGTTTGCCGATCTGTTCTGAACCGCGGCCAGGCGACCAATCCATCAGCCAGATTTCGCCGCGCTCAGGATTTTTCATTATTTTGGCGGATCACCTCGGCTTGAGCATGAATGGCGTGCTCAACATCATATTCCTCCGAGTCTTCGGCCAGTTTGCTGAAACCCTCGTAGAGCTGCTGAAACTCGGTTTCCTTGCGCTTGGCCTCCAGGCTTTCGAGAATAAATGAATTGAGGCTGGTGTGCCGCCTTTTCGCGCTCTCTGCACTGGCATGATAAAGCTCAATCGGCATGCGGACCGTCAAGGTTTTCATCTCTGAATTCATATCATGAAACTATGATATGCAACCGTAAAATGCAACCACAAAATCCTTCGGAAAATTCGCGTCAAGGCTCGCGCGGCATATGAAGCTGGAAATGAATGGGCTTATGCCACCGGCAGGATTTGCAATCGGTAGGTCTGCCGGGTGGTTTCCCCGGCGGCATCGAATGCTTCCACGGGGACTGGTTGGTGACCAACGACCAGTCTGTGCCGTTCGCCGAGGAGAACAGGGCCCGTCCACGTCGTTCACCCACATGCGATTGCGGAAAACGAAGGCCACTGGAATGTCGATTCCCTTGGATGTCGGCACGGTCCCCGTGCGTTCCCATCAAACGCCATCCGTCGAACACCAGACGTCGTTGGCGAGAGACGGAGTGAATCCTCCCAGCAACCACATTCGATCACCGAAAACCAACTCACCGGCGGTGTCCCTTGGCGACCAGGGGCTGGTTTCGCTTACGCGTGTCCAGACGGGGGTCGGATGGGCGCGAAAGACTTTGATCTGTACCTCGCGCGTGGCGTCACCACCCCGCCCTGTCTTTGCGCGAAACCTCTTCTCCCTCCGAATCTCCGTGGTTGATCTGATTCGATGATTTCTCCTTGCGGATTTGCTCGATCATGGAAGTCAGGTTCGCTTCCCGGATTGTGCCGTTTTTCGGTTCTTTGGGGTCGAATTGAACCAGGGAAAGAATCTCGGCGAGGGTTGCGCCCTCGATGTATTCCATGGCAATGAAGCTGACGCCTTCGTATCAAGTTTGAGCCGCTCGATTTCTTCCCGGAGTTGACCAGTGATGGAATTGTCCTCAGTCATCGAAGATGTTACTATGACAGCACAGGCCGTTGAAAATCAATAAGGGCGACAATGTTCCGGTTTTGAGATGATATTCTTCATAGCGCGGCGGAGCCGCAACCAATGGGATGGGGGAGTTAACCTGGATGTTTCACAATCTCCCGTATGCGGGCTTCAGGCTGTAGCCGCGATCACCTGATCGCGGACCGCCTTCTACGTCCGCGATCAGGTGATCGCGGCTACGTGCGAGTACAACCCCATGAAACCAACCAGTGAAAGTCTGAGTTCTGATGAAGCGTGCTCCATCAGAGTAGTCAAGGGTAACTGCGGGGTCAGGAGACCTCGTGGGGAGCAATC
>JACQHZ010000351.1 GCA_016198745.1 Verrucomicrobiota bacterium | reverse complement strand
GAGAAAAAACGCGGCCTCTGGAGCGCCGATATTTATCGCCGCCTGGCGGCGAAGTGGACACGGATCTTCTGGAAGTGTTGGACGGAGCGCAAGCCCTACGATGAAAAGCAATGGCTGGAGAGCCTTAAAAAGCGCGGCTCATGGCTGTATGAAGCGACCTTGAAGCTCATGGAAAAACCCCTCGACCCGATGGATGTGGCCTGTGAATAAGTTCAAAAAAAAGCTTGCTCAGAAAGAGAGAACCACTGACCCCTAATTCGAGCCGCGGGCACGCATCGTTTCTCGCTGCCAGACGCTTCGAAGGGGCTGCAGATCGCCGACCAGGGCAAGTGGGCAAAGTTGTTTTTTGCCGCAGGGTTGAAATAGCCGGTGACCACTCAACGCGCTGTGGCGTTGTTCAGCAAAAGTTTCAGGGCCTTGCGTCGCCCTGGCCGCAGGGGCGTTTCCTTCATGCATTCGTGAAGCCAGTGATGTGGAAACTTCCGGAGCAACGGCCAAGATGCGTGTTGCAAGGCCAAGACCGTGTATTTGCGGGCCGCGTCGGGAGATTTGAGCAATTCGAAAAGCGAATCTGCCGTGGCATGCTTGAAAACGCCAACGAACACCGGGATTCGCACCTTTTTCCCAGTCGGCAACGGGCAGCGCACGAAGCCAATGCTCTTCAGATAGGTAGATGTGCGTCTCATGGGCCAAGACCTTTCATTCCTTGCTGGATTTCAGCCATTGTAACAACAGATCTCGGGCGCGGATGCCTTCATGCGGATTGACATCTGGATAAACGCTCAAATCCCTCTTGACCGCCTGATCCGTCCAATTCAACAGTCGTTCGGCTAAAATGAGGGCATCCTGTTTGGACAAAAGCCGTCGAGCGGTCCCCGTGAGTTTCGGGAATCGGCGCACCACGGCCAAGATATCCACCAGGTCTCGCGCTTCAGCGCGCTCCGCCACACACTGGATCTTATCTGCCAGGTAGCGCGTCAGCGAAACGCGGCGAACTCGCGAAACCACGGAGGATTTTACCAACTCCACACGGCTTACGTCTTCGTAGTTGGAAAGGACTTCAATGGTGATTTTTCCGGTTCCAGGCAACGTGAGCGCCCCACGGAAACCTGAACCAAACGCATCAGAACTCTGGATCAACTCGAATCGCCCGCGGAATGCCCTCTGAATTTCCGCCAGAAACGGCCGCACATCCGCGAAGGCTTTGCAGGTATGAAAGTCCAAATCAAAGGACTGACGGTGTCCCAGTTCTTCGATCGAGACCGCCGATGTCCCAGCCCAATAGCAAGCCTTGACCAACCGCGGACATCGCTCCGCCAGAAGGCGAACCGCTTTCTTGAGGGCTGCGTCTTGTTTGACGGCATTCATGCGAAAACTGGATGGCGTTCCAACGGCGTCTCCCACCATTAGTGGAAAAATCGTCGCGTTGCGTCAACCGCATTCCGCAACCCTTCGTGAGCGCAAGGCAGGAAAGGCCGAAGAAATGTGCGCCTTTCCGACTACGCCAGAGGCTCCGCAGTGGAGGGGGCCTTCGGCGTTGTGCGAGTCGTTGCGCCTGCGTCTCGGGAACGGCGACTATGTGGTCCGCAGGCGCTATGGCAAGCACGCCGGCGGAGAGCGGCGCAGGCCGCCTTGATCGCGGCATGCAACGCCCGCCGTTTCCAAAATTTCTCTTTCCAGGAGCAGATCAAATGCGCCCCGTTGCGGAGCGACTCGGATTGGGCCTGCGTGATGGCCTCCGCGCTGTTGGCGTTTCGCCCAACCATGTCGTGCTTGGCGAGTGCGAATCTTATCAGGCGCATTATGGAAGGGAATTCATGGCTCGATACCTTCGACGCACGCGCCGTCCGCCGCAGGCGATTTTCGCGTCCGGCGATCCGTTGGCATTCGGGGCCATGAAAGCCTGCCAGGAGGCGGGTCTGCGCGTGCCCGATGATGTGGCGGTGATTGGCGCAACCGGACTGGAGGCGGCGGAATTTTCGACGCCCACGCTGACCACCATCCAACTGCCGATGATGGAAATGGGCAGGGAAGCCGTCCGGATGCTGCTTGGCCTGGCTCGCATAAAAGAAAAAGCTGCCGCCGGAAAAATCCTTCCCGCCCCTCTCGTGCAACGCGGTTCGACGCCGCCGTTGCATGAAGACAGGCAAGATGCCTGTCCTACTTTAACGACTTCAGCCTTCACGCTCATTGAGCTTTTGGTCGTCATTGCCATCATCTCGATTCTGGCGGCTTTGCTTTCGCCCGCCCTTTCCTCCGCCCGCAACAGCGCCAAACAGATCGCGTGCATGAATAACCTGAAACAACTGGGACTCGCGTTCGCCATGTATCTCAATGACAATGATGGGCGCTTCCCGACGTGGACTTTGGCATGGAACAGCGGCGCGAACGGCTGGGATTGGGAACTTGCCCGGTTGTACCTTGGCGGAAAGGATGCCGTCTTCTTTTGTCCGTCGGTGAGTGGAGCCGCCGCAACCATCTACCGAACGTGGGGCAGCACCCACTATGTACAACCAGTTTAACATTGCCTCGAGTTTTCGTGTCAACGGCGACTGGTACACGCCCGCGGCGCTCAGCGATATCCAAAATCCGTCCCAGACCATCTTGTTGGCAGAGGGCCGGGATGCGGACCAGTCCGTGCCGGGGCGCGGTTATTATCTGAACTACGACTACAATGGCGCAGGCGCCAGCGGTGGGCGGGCCGTGGCGCGGCATGGGGCGAATGTCACCGTCTGTTGGGTGGATGGTCATGTCGGCGCCGTGCCATGCCCGGACCGCAACAATGCCTACTCGGGATTGACGGACGCCAACGTAGATCCGGGGAATAACTGGTGGGATCGGGAATCTTGTGGACCAACCGCAAACCGCTCGCAGATGTCGGCGTGGTCTTTTCGTCCCTCAGTCAAAATCATCATCCGCTGGCCCAGTATCAGTCAGACGCTCAAACTGAATCCTGGGCGTGGCGTTTTGCAATCTTTGCCATCTGCTTTTTGATTTCAAGCCTTCCGTGTTCAACCGGAGTTGGCTGCGTGAAACTAGCAACCAACTGGTATTTAAGAGCGTGTTTGGCAAGTCGGTTTCCGAAGAAAATCGGAGGGCG
>JACQHZ010000348.1 GCA_016198745.1 Verrucomicrobiota bacterium | reverse complement strand
TGTAGGGGCGGTCCCGCCTTGGCGGGACCCGCCCGCAGATGTGTATAAGGATGAGGACGGAGCAGCGCCCTCCAAAATTCCTCCTTACGTCCGGATTGGGGACGTCCGTTTGACATGGCTTTCAAAATCGAACGGCCTCAGGATATGCCAAGACGTGAGGTTTCCCAATGGACCCCGATTTATTGAAAGCCAAGATGACCTGTTTCGAGCGTCTCGCGCGGAAGACGCTCGATGGACGCGGCATTTGTCTTCTGACAATCGATGGCGAAACAGAAGAACCAGTGACGGATTCGTTCTTCAGGGGGATGGATCGCATCCAGGCGATGGCCGGGCATGAATTCATGGCTGCTCAGCCGGACGTCAAACCGGCGGAGTACTGGAGCTACGAAAACCCCGGCATGAGCGCGCATCGTTATCTTTCGGCATTGGCGCACAAGAAACAGGCGGGATACCCGGCGGAAGCGGCTGTCGAAGCGCGTCGTGTGTTTGAGGGGCTTCTCGAAGCGCACCGATTGGGCGGACAGATCGAACATGGGTTGATATGCAAACCTTATGGTCTTCGGCCATCGATGGAAACCAGCATCGACGAACTGTTCGGCCACAGCATGGCCTTGTGGATTTATCATCATCACTTTGCAACCGAGACCGAACGACAAGCGATCGCTGCGCAGTGCGTGAAGACAGCCGAATGGGTGCTGCGCCACAACTTTCAGTACGTTTATTTCGGGAAACCGAAACATTTGTATCGGTGGGATCGGCCGCTGGCGCATCGCACGCCGATGCTCAAGGTGCCCATGTTTTTTCACCTGGCGGGACAATTGGCGGGCGAATCGGCTCTGGCGCATCTGGGCGCGGCGATGACGCTTCGAGGACGGGATATTCTCGACTGGCGCGATCCGACGGACGGTCATTGGCGCACGGAGTTTGGTTGTGAACGGCACAATCTTTATCAGTGGCAGTCGGCGGCGGCTGTGTGCTCGGAGTTTGCGCTTTTTCTCAAGAACCATTTCGATTGGCGCCGGTTCATTGTCGAATCTTACGAAGCGACGCAGGCGCTCTATCTCAAGAATGAAAATGCCGCGCCGGCTTCTCGGCTCGTCGGCTTGAACGTGGGCATGGAAGCCGAAAAACATGCGGCAAACACGATCGCTTATGAGGAGGCGGCGCGGCATCTGGCAGGCATTGAGAAAATAATGATGAGCCTCAAAGACGGCATGGAACCGGGCGCCGACGACAAGAAACATGCCTTTCTGGACAGACTCTTGAGCGCGCACAGTTTGTATCACTGGCTGGAAGCGTATTGGCGGGGCGCGTGTTTCGGATGGTGGTAAGCCGACGCGCAAGAATCCGTTTGCCCGCTGAATCGCGCGCAACCTTGTCGCGCCGACCTTGAAATCAGCCGGTCAACTGTTCCAATCATTGTACCAGTACTTTGTTTTTGTTTGGCGCGGCGCATGTTTTTATATTGAAAAGACGTGAGACGCATTCCTCATAAGCGGATCGACCGAAGGGCTTTCAACGCTTTTACGCTGATCGAGCTGCTTGTTGTTGTCGCGATCATCAGCATTTTGGCGGCCGTTCTCTTGCCGGCCCTGACGCGCGTCAAACAGCAGGTCTCGGGAACGCAGTGCATGAACAACCTGCGGCAAATCGGCCTGGCCTGCCGTTTGTACGCCGATGACTATGAAGACGTGCTGCCGCCAGGCTGGTTTTCGCCCCCCGTCTGCCGTATGCCTGGTTCCTGCAGGGCTACCTGATGCCCAAGCTTGATTTCGACTATGATTACAACGGGATTTCTCCTGTGTTGCGGTGCCCGATCTTGCGCGACAGTCCCAATCAGCGGATTTTGTTCAACAACTTCACCATGTTTTACATCAATGAATATCTCATGACGGTCGCCGGTGGCAGTGCGCCTCCGAAGCTGTCGAGCGTCAAAAATCCATCAGACCTGATTCTGCTTGCCGACGGTTATCGATACCCGGTCGTTTTTCCGCCTTACAATTATGGCATGGGTCACAAATTCACCGCGTGGAATGAATTGGGCGACCAGCATTCCGGTCTCGCCAACCTGCTGTTTGTGGATGGATCGTTACGCCGCATAGACAGGAATCTCGTCACAAGCAGTCAAACCAATCCTGCGCTCCAGTGACATGCCAGCAAACTTGAATCGAATGATCCAGGTCGTCGCGAAATATTACCAGCAGTTCGACGCGGACGATTCGCTGGATGTCCCCGCCGAAGGATATGGCGGCTGGAAGAAGGCATCCGTCGAGTTGAGCCTGGCGAACACCGCAGTGGCAGTCATGCACGCCTGGGATTGCGGTGCCAGGGAGCAGTACCCCGGTTGGCATCGGGCGGTCGAATACATCCCGCGTGCGACACAGATCGCGCGTGTCATCTTTCCGCCGTTGCTTGCCGCCGCGCGCAAGGGCGGCCTCAAGTTGTTTCACGTTGTCGGCGGCAGCCGCAGTTACTACAAGAATCTTCCGGGCTATCGGCGCGCAATCGAATTGGCCGGAACCGCCGTGGCCGTTGAACGAATCCCCGCCGATCCGACGCTTGAAAAACTGCGGCAATTTCACAAAGACCACGTCTATTTGGGCGCGCACAACCAGGCGGACGTCGCTTGCGGCTACAAAAATCTGGACTTTTTGCCGCAGGCAAAACCCGTGGGCGACGAAGGCGTTGCGGAAAACACCGAACAACTCTTCGCGCTCTGCAAGCACGACGGCGTCAATCATCTCATCTACGCGGGGTTCGCCATCAACATGTGTCTGCTGATCTCGTCCGGCGGCATGGTGGATATGAAACGCAGGGGCGTGATGTGCTCGGCCTTTCGTCAGGCGGTGACCGCCGTTGAAAACAAGGAAACCGCCCGTCGCGAGCTGGCCAAGGAAATCGCGCTATGGAATGTGGCGCTCGCGTTCGGGTTTGTCTTCGACGTCAATGATTTCATCGAATCTCTCCGCGAAAGGACCGGAGAATGAATGTGCGTCGTTGGACAGGAACCAGCGGTTGGATTGTCGTTGAGTGCCTGGCCGTCCTTTTCTCGGCCGGGATTTGTTTCGGGGACAAAAAAGAGCCGGATGTTGTTCTGCCGGGCGGACCGCTTGAAGGACTCAAACTGCCGCTTTACAAAACGCAGCACGGCGAGGCGCCCGGCAAACCGGGGGCGATCCCCGACAAATTTCGGTTCATCGATCCGCCTTTTGAGGAGCTTTTTCCAGGCTCGGTGGAACACTTTCGCGCCTACATGACCAAGTACCTGCCGATCCGGCCGATGCTGGACAAGCAAAGCCTGTTGCGCAACTGGAAAGCGCCCGAACTCGCCAAGATCGCGAACGCCGCAACCGAAGACTACGCGGAACCTGTTTATTTGGCGTCGAAAGCCGGCGAGTCGTCTTTCACGGGTTGTTCCAATGCGCCGGTGAAAGTGATTCGCTGCAAGGCGCGGGCGCCGATCTTCAAGTTGGATTTGGGCGAGCTTCCCATCGGGATGTACTGCCTGAAAACCGTTGGGGCGGTTGAAACCAAGAACCTCCAGAGAGCGCGCAAGGCGCTGTACTATACCGTGAAGCTCAACGACGGACCGAATGGAGAAACGAATGTCTATCGGCAGCGAATCGGTTATGTGGATGATTTCTATTCGGTTTCGGAAGTCTATTTCCACGCGACGGGCAAACGGCGGTTCATCGCCGAATTGTTTGCGGACAAGGACAGCCTGGTTGATTTGCTGGCGCACAACGTCGAGTTGCACGACGTGTTGGTTGGATCGGAGAAACGCCCGATCAAGAAACGAATGACGTTGATGACGCCGTTTGAGCGCAAGCAACTGCGCGGCTCCGGCATGCCTCCGGAACAATACGCGATGTGGTATCGAAAACCTCCGGATCGTTCACCCGCCGAACGTCTGCAACGCGACGCGGAGCTGTGGAATGGGTATCCGCACGTCAATTATCAGTCCGCCGATGGCGACACGGGTTATCCAGTTCAGGAACGCCTCATCGGCGCCGCAGGCAAGAGCCGCAAGGAAGTCGAAGAACAGTATGGAACATGGGCGACGCCTCGCCAGTCGACGGAGCACATTTCGGAAAAGCCATCCGTCCTGATGGAAAACGCGAAATTGGGTCTGGTTTACACGCTCCAGGATGCCGCCCAGCAAAAGCCTCTGCCGGACCCTTATCCCTTCAAGGACGATGGCGCCGGCTTGCAGTTCCCGCCCGTCACGCCGGACGCGCCGCCGCAAAACTGGCTGCCAATCGGCGAAAAAATGCACGCCTGCGTTTATCAGTATCTTCAGATGACAGGTCGCGCTTGCGAGTTCTACCAGCATTACGGCGACAAGGAACATGCGCATGACGGCGCGATCATGCTGATCCGCTTTGCCTATGATCTGCCATCATCGGATTCCGCCCGCATGTTGTCCCAGGTATGCGAACAGCCCGCTCGCTACGAACGCGACGCCCGCAATCGGCATCGGTTCACGGAAACGCCGCATTTGGAGTTTCACTCGATCCAGGAAAAATATGTTCGTCTTTACGACAAGGTCTTTGATTACATCCAGGGAAACGAGACGCTTGCCGCGTCCGTTTCCCGTTTTGTTCCCTGGGTCAAGACCAGCTCGGATGTGATCCAACTTCTCGATGTCTATCTGGTGCAACACTACGTGAAGCGGGTGTTGCGCTATCAATGGTACGGTCATGACACCGGCTCGATCCTCATTGTGCCGGCGGCAACCGTGATCGACGACCGATCTCTCAGCGATCCGTGGATGAACTGGCTGTTCACCCGGGCTTTTGTTTATCCACTGCCGCTCTCCGGGTTGCAGGATATTCTCACGACCGGCTACGATCGGGAAGGCTGCAAATACATCGCCTCGGCCGCCTACGCCCAGGTGGAGGCCGCCTGTTATACGGCGGCCTATTTGAACGAATATCTTCGCGCGGGCGGCGATTCGATGTACGACCTCTCCAACCCCGAACGCTATCCGAAACCGCTCGACAGTTGTCACTGGCAGTATCGCATCACGGTGGCGGGACACGATCGATTGCGCATCGGCGACGTATGCGGCCCCGATAAGATGCCCGGTCATCACAACCTGGAAGATCGACTTTCCGACAAATCCCGTCTTGGCTGGCAATGGAGCAAGGACCCGGTCTTCGCTTTCTTCCTCAAGCATTGCAACAAACGTGCCAACGAAACCGATGAGGAATGGAACGCGATTGAAAAGGCCGCATCTGCCGTCAAACGCGCGCCTTTTCTGGACCTGAAGTCGCGGGTGAATGCCAACTGGGCCGGTATCTTGGAAACAGGCCTGCAGCACGATGATTTCCGGTTCCGTCGCGCCGCTTATTTGCGCATCGGCCAGGGATGGGGACATCAACACAACGACAGCCTGGACCTGCAAGTGGTGGCGCACGGCATCCCGATGACCGTCGATGGCGGCCAACGCCCGGGATACAGCATCCCGCCAGACCGGAACACGCGGCTCCACAATTTGCTGGAAGTGGATTGCTTCGAAAATATGTTCGGTCATTCGTGGGTGAACGCGCTCTCCGACGCTTCGGGCGCGCGCTACACGCGCGCGACCCTGATGCCTCCGAAAGGGCTTGAACAGGTCCGGCATTACTCCCGCCAGATGGCGCTCCTGGACGTGGACGAGGGGGAAGGCTCGAAACCGTTGCTGCCTGCCGCCACGCTGAAGGATGTTGCCCTCGATCCCGTGAGCAAGACGGCCAATTCGTACGTGTTCGATGTCGTCCGGGTTTCAGGCGGAACTCTTCATACTTATTGTTTTCATGGGGCGATCAATGATCCCGACGGCGCCCAACCCAAAACCAACCTGCCGAAGATTCTGTCATTGTCACAACCCGCTGGTGGCGATTTATCTGAAAAAGCCGCGAAATATCTCGCTGAATTTTGCAACGAAAAATACTGCGGCCAGGCGCCGGAAACCCTGGAAACCGTGATCCCGATTTACAAGGAACGTCTTCAACCGAAACAAGACATTGGGACCGAGAAATACTTCTTGGGCGGTCATTTTGACCCGAAATCGCCCGACAAATTTCTCAAGTGGCGGGTGTTTGG
>JACQHZ010000347.1 GCA_016198745.1 Verrucomicrobiota bacterium | reverse complement strand
TCGAAGTCCGGCGCGACGTAGAGTGGTTTCAGGTCGGGATGGGGTTTGAGGCGGTTCACGAAAGGTTGGGTCGGGGTGGTGATCTCAGCCACCGGTTTGCCGTGGCGGCAAAGAATCACCACTTCGTTTTTCTCCTCGACGGCTTTGACCAGTTCGGAGAGCCGTGTTTTGGCCTCATGCATATTGACCGTGATCATGATAAGCTAATTTAGCTAAGGGCGGTGATTTTTTCAAGCTCTTCTTTGGTGTTGGCAAGGGGCAGGACGAGGAAGGAGTGGGTGCGTCATGGACTGATCTTCACCCAAGAAGCGGGGAGTGAGAGTGCTGGGATTGGTTTGCGGTGTAGAGCATCTCTGGCTGCGCCGATTGTTTTCTCGTCGGGTGCGGTGATGAGCAGCCGGAGCCTTCCCTCCAAGCGGATGACCTTGAGTTTGAGCGGTGAGGAGAGACGACCACCTCTGGCCGAGCCAAACACCCAACGAGGTTCGGGAACAGTGTCCGTCGCTGCCTTATGCAACTGAATAACCGAATCGCCGACTTCAGGTCCTGCGAGATACACAGGCCATGGGAACTTCATCTGTATCAAACATTCCTTAAATTCTGCGGTTGTTGTTGGTGCTGCCAGTGGCCAAAGGCTACCGCCTCCGCGATTGGCACGAAGGCCGAGCGATCCGAGCAGGATCCATATTCCCAAAGCACGTTCGACCTTGGTCTGCAAATCAGGTCGAAGCGAACCGAGACGGGTGAAAACCTCCAAGCGGAATCGCGCGTTGGGCGCCAACGCAGCCTGCGGACTGGCTTGGCCGCCCACCTTGTGTGGGAGCGTGGCGGGATTTGGATTGGCACGATGTGTGACTGCTGAGGTGATTCGAAAGACGAGATTGGAGGCATGAACCGTTCCAGCGAGACGCTGGCCAAACTTCTTCATGCCGCCAAAGGCCTCTTTTTCCTCATCTACTGTGCCACCGAGTGCGCGGAACCACCAGCGCACCATACCACGAATGGACGGCACCCGGAGTTCCGGTGTGTCCTGGTAGGCACCACGGTTGAACAGCGGCGTTAGAACTTCAATGTCGCGTTTCCAGTGCATGGGTCAGGTGAGGGTGAATTTTAGGCGGGCGAGGATTCGCTTGCCCGCTTCGGCATGTTTGCCGCTGGTGAATGACTGCCAGTAGGGGCTGACCTTCCGGTTCCTGCGACGCTCTTGCTCAGGGATGACAGATTCAAAGGCCCGTCTCAGTTCGGTGTCGTCAACCAGTGCCGCCATCTCGGGCAAAGCGGCCGGAAAATTGCCGTTTGTGGCAAGCTTGCCGCGCCATTTCTGAATCAGGGCGTCGGTGGGTGACGCGGTGGGTGACGGAGGTGCGGCGGTAGTGTTGCTTGCGGGTGTCACAGGAGAAACTCCCTGGTTGGCTGATGCCGTGCCGAGTTCGAACCAGCCATAGCCGGCAGCCGTCTTGGCTCCGACACCTTTGCGGGTAACGGCGCTTTGCAGCCACGCCTTGGCCTGTGCCAACAGGGCATCGGCCTTGATGTCGGTGAAATCCGGAACCCGGTTAAGAACCACGGCAAAGCCAAACGACGAGCCAGCTTCCACCGCCGGGAAGTAATTGGGCACAGGCGATTCGTCATCCGTCGCGTTTTGCCGACGACCACTGTAATACTGCGGGTAGTGCGGGTTCACCATGTCCACGACCAAGGTCGGCGGAGTGGAGGGGTAGGCTGGCAGGAAGCAGGCATAGCCCTTGAGCTCAGTCGCACCGAGTTCCGCAGCAATGGCCTTTGCTGCCGCTTCGGAGCCAACCGCCCAAGCGAGGTTGTCCTTCAGATCATGTCCGCCGTAGCCAAAGAGCAGCATTGCCAATCGGAGCAGGCTGGGCTTTTTCTCAGCCGCCGCCTCATGGATTTCCCAAAGCGCCTGATTGCGTGAGATGCCTTTGACCGCGCTGCCAGGAATGAACGGCAGGCCGAAGCAGCGGTCGAGCGCGATGCCGGCGTTTTCGATCACGCCGCCCGCGAGGTTGACCATCATGCGTGCGCCCAGCGTCGCCTCAAAAGTAACAACATGGCCATCGAACGAGCGGGCAATATCACTCAGGAGATTACGAGTGTTGCTGTTGGCAGATGGGGCCAACTTCAGGTCAATGCGGGCCACGACAGACATCTTCTCAGCTATGCCAGTTTCCCGTTCCTTCCGGTCAGCGACATCGGGACGGGTGTTGCGTCCACCGGCTTCCCGTCGCAAGCGTTTGGCATCCTCTTTGAGAAGTTCCGATCCGCGCGAGACAATCCGCAGAACACTCCAGCGACCGGCGGCGTCAAGGTTTCCACCCGGGGGTTCTCCCCAAATCTTAGGAAGGGCATATTTCTCGTGGAGCAACGAACGGTTCTCCACGGCTTCAGCCCAGTCGCCAATCAGGGCAGCGACATCCTTACTCAGCGGAATCATCGTCGCCTCCATTTTCTGTCGGCTGTTCAAACCGGCGGGCATACCCGAGCCATGCGAGAGTTTCTTCCGTTGCCAGCTTCAGCGTCTGGCTGTCGGCCGTCGTTGTGAGGTAATTCATCAGCTTGTCCAAGTCGGCGCAGCCGGGGGTGATGTCGATATTCTCGTGGGAAAGGTGCTTCGCAATGTGGTCGAAGCAGGAGCGCCAGCCGCTGTCCTGTTTCTGCGCGCAGGCGAAAGCTCCGGCAGCAAGAAGGCCGTTGCCCATGACCAGCGCAGGCAGTTTCTTGAGGACATTTCCGCCTTCTTTGCCGCGCGTATTTTCACCAGCTTTGGCGTAAGCAAGGGCGTTGGCCGCCCGGATTTGTTCGAGATTCTTCATGGTGATTCCTTTCTTAGCCAAGTTTGACCGTGCAGAAGCCCAGCCCCGTGGTACCATCGCCACCAAACTGGATGACGGGGCGGCGGCTGAAAAGGCCGGTCAGCTTGTCGAGTTCGTCACTGGATCTGGCAAGTGGAGTGATCGGTGCAAAGAACAGCGTTTCCGACGGGACGGCTTCGAGGTTGAAGAGAACGCCCTTTCTGGCGGTGCCCGTCTTTGGGTTGATGCCGACATGCTGGCTGACTTCGCAGGCATTCTTTACGAAGTGCGCGAAATCGCCGTTGCTCAGAAGCACAAAGCGGCCTTTCCCAGCCTGCCAGACGGGGTCGTCCAAG
Source organism: Verrucomicrobiota bacterium (assembly GCA_016198745.1). Taxonomy (GTDB): domain Bacteria; phylum Verrucomicrobiota; class Verrucomicrobiia; order JABWAM01; family JABWAM01; genus JACQHZ01. The sequence goes on along the minus strand of JACQHZ010000347.1, from coordinate 5,869 downwards.
AGCTTGAGCAAAGCAATTTCCCAGTCGCTCGGGAAAGACGCGATTTTGTTGAAGCGATACTCCTCCAGCACGACACCGGCCTGGGTTCCTTTGGTGATGGCGACCGTGTCTCCGGCGAGGCAGGTCATGTCTTTGGGCTCGTCCGGCACCTTCAGGTCGCCGGGGTTCGCGTGCTCGCGCTGAAAGCGTTCTAGCGCCAGCGGGCAGGTGACAAAGGCAAAGCTGCCTTTGGCTGAACGGACGGGGAACGCGAGAATCTTTGCCTCGCCGAAGGACAGGCGACCAGCGTCCTCCTGCTTGCCAAAGATGGATTCAAAGTCTTCGGAGATGCCGCCAGTTGAGATATCGCGGGAAGCCGCGTCGCGTAAGACGCCTTTGATCGAACTACCCGGAATAATCGGAAACCCGGTGTGTCTTTCGCGCTGGATGGGTTGGTCAATGGCGCCGACGCTGGAGCCGGCGCCGACATGGAGCGGAGTGCGGGTGAAAAGATAGAGGATTTTTCGATTCATGGTGTTCTCCTTTTAGTTTGTTTTCAGATGGGTCGCAACGGGGGTGACGTCTCCGGACGTCGCGGGCGCGTGGGCGGAAACGAACAGAATACTTGTCATCATAAATTTCTGCGCGTTTTGTTCTGGCGCGGACTGTATCGCGCGGGCTGTTCTTTCACAACTGACAGAACGGCGGGGGATGACGGCACGCCCCATGGCCGTTTGAGCCGCGGGCCGGCAAGCGCAAGACAGGCATCCCGCAATTCGTCAACCTGCTGGAGCCGTCGGGTCACCGCATCGGGCGACATGTCAACCGTCTTCATCGGATTCTCCTTTCAGCCTGCGGATGTCATCCTGATCGGTTCCGCTATTGCGCAGGGATTTCATCTGAATCATGCCCGCAGGCGACACAACGGTAATCGGCCCATCCCCCGTCGGCGCCTGGCGGCGGCTTTTCCAAACGGGCAGGAGGTCCGGGGTCACGATCAGCAAATCCAGTGGCAACCACTCCTGTCCAACGAACTTGACCATGCGGAAAAGCCGAACCCGTCCCGCCGCCAGCGTCATTTCGCCGGCCTCGTGTGTGAACCCCAGTGACCCCGCCAGCCGTCGCACCCCTTCCAGATGTCCCGCTTCCACGAGCAGGTCAATATCCAGGGTTGCCCGCGGCCAGCCATGCACGGCCATGGCCAACCCCCAGCACAGGGCATAGGGAATGTTGACGGAATCCAGCGCGCGTACGAGCTGTCGCAATTCATCGCGCAGGTTCATGGGGCGCTCCCTTCGCTCCAGACGCCGCAGACGCCCAGTCCGAAGCCTTTTTCGCCGAGCAGGGCGCTGCGGCGGTTCTTGATGGCGGCGGGGGTTGACTCGTCACCGTGCCAGTTCAAAGTGGCAGCAAGATTGGCTGCTTGCTCGGGGGAGTCGGTCTCGAAATAGTAAACCGCCCCGGCGGGGACAGCGAGATGGGTGGACTTCGCGCCAGGCTCAGCACCGCCCGCTTGGAGATTCAGCGCCCAGCCTGTCACGGTCAAGGGCTTCGGAATCAGCGCAGCAACCAGACGGGCCTGAATCTCTGGTCTTTTTTGCAGCAAGTCGCGCCAAACCTTCCGTTGCATCCCGCCAGGGCGCGGTTGGCCGATGTCCCGAAGTCGGACATTGCCTTCGAGGTCAACCCAGTTCGGCAACCAGCCTCCGTGATGAGCAATGATGGGTTTGCCATCACGATCCAGGATGGGATGGCCGTCTCTTTCTGCTGGAATCTCCGGCCAGATGGCAGGTGTCAGCAGCGCCCATTTGACGAGGCATTTACCGGTGACCGAATCCTTGGCGAACGATCTTGTGCCTGTCGGCAGGGGAAGTTCTTCCCCCCCGTGCTCCACCGTGCAAACGCGCTGCTGGCCGCCGACAACGATGCGCTGTTCTTCCGTAAACAGTTCGTCAAATACCCGCGAATCGGCGTTAGCTCCGTCGCCCGCAGCGGTGCCCAGGCGGAATCCGTCGCGCAGACGGAGGTAATGGGCAGAGTAGATTTTGCCTGCCGCGTCACCCTGGCCGGCGGTCTGGGTAGTCGGGTCGATTTGGATGCCGATTTGGTGTTCGTGGTCGAAGATGTCGCTGTCCTTTAGGTAACGGGCGGGGGTGGACGAGGATCTGGAAGGAGGATTGAGATACATCAGCCAGGCCTCGCGGTTCAGCCAGGGTTCGCCTTTGGCCTCCTTGTCCGGTGGCGCTGTGTTGGCCACTGCGTAATGAAGTGGTGCGGGCAGGCTGCTGCGATCTCGTGTCGAGTCGTTCCGAAACGGTTTGAGAGTCACGCGGACGGTGCCGTTTTCCTGTGCGTCCGCTGGGCGCGGAAAGAACCAGTGTCCATCCTTGTCCACCGGGAACGGGCCTACGGACCAGACATCCACAAAGCGACGGTCACACTCGCCCTTTGCGGCATAGACGCGCTGGCCGTTTTCTCGCCGAGCGGGAGCGTGGGTGCTACCAATATGCGGCTCGTCCACAAAGGCCCGGTGCAGAGCGGCATGAAACGCGGCGTTGATGACGTTGGGCATTGGCCACGCCGCGCCGTGGCCGGCGAGCGAACCGCCCATGGGACGGCCATCGCGGAAGAAGAGGACATCGGTGGGTTGGAGAAGGATGGTGTTCATGCGGTTTGCCTTTCGGCTGAAGTGGCTGCCACGGCTGCCACGGATGGAGAATCGTTGTCGCGGGTGCGGTGGGCGAAAGCGACGGTCTGGCAGAGGCCGATGAGGGAACCAAGCAGGGTCTGGGTCTTGGTTTCGGCGGGGCGTTTGTTTTCTGCCGTAAGCTCCTCCCAACTGCCGGCCAACTTTTCAAGGTAGGCCGTCAATTTCGGTTCGAGGTCCGTTCGCATGGCGCTTGCTTGTCCCGGTGCGGACTGACGGGAAACGGCGTGTGCAAACTCCTTCTGAATCACCACGATAACGTCGAAAGCATCGGCGTCTTCCTGCCGGGCCATGCCGCGTCCGGAAGCGCGGTAAGGTTCGAGAAGTTCAGCGACGCGGTAAGGAAACTTGGCGCTGAGGTGTTTCCCTTCCCGCGCGTCAGCTATCGCTCGGTAAAGTTCCAAGCCTCTGCTGTTCCACTTGCAGCCCCACTCGATGGTTTCACCGGAGCGTTTGAAGAGCGTGACGGCGACCGCGTTGCGGCCAAGTGCTTTCTTGGCGCGTTTCTCGGCAGCTTGCGCGGCACGCACCACGTCCTGCAAAGGACTCTTGAAGTGCGCGATGGCGATACCCACCGAAGCCGTCGCTGCAGGACCGGGCACGAGGAAGGGGATTTCACGTTCTTGGGAACGATCTGTTTTCCCGGTCTTCTCACGAAACTCTGAGGATTTCAGAAACCCGGGCGAAACGCAGCCAAGTTCCTTAACACCCGGATCTTCTCCTTGGAAAGCTTTCCTCAAGGAATTCGCGCATGCCAGCGCGGTGTCCGCCGGCAGGAGCGCAACGACATCGTCCCCACCCGCGAAGATGAGGCGGCCATCGAAGGCTTCAACGATGGGCCGGGCACAGAGAAGCGCGAAGTTGCTCAGGGCTTCGCTGAACTGGAGGTGATAGCTGGGCGAGAGCGGACGCTGGGCTTTGAGAAAATCGGAGAAACGGTCCTTGAGCAGGCCTTTTCCATCCGGATCGGAACAGCGCTGGAAGTATTCGAGCGCCCCGGCTCCAGCACCACTGCTGTCCTCGTAGGCCGCCACCTGGCTGGCAAACAGCGGCGTTTTCTCGCCGCTCACCCATTTGCCGATCTCGTCTCCATCGAAGGCGAGGACCGCAAAGTATTTCTCGGAGGGAGGAAGCTTCTCAACATCATCGGACTCCTCTTCATCATTGAACTTCTTGTCTTTGGCGAAGGGATCATGCGCCGCAATGCCGCGGGTATTCGGCATCGGAAAGCTTTTGGAATTCGTTTTCAGATTCCATGGCGCTTTGCCCAGGTAGGCCAGATGCCAGACTCGTTTGACCAAGGTGGCGGCGCTGAGCCAGTCGTCCTTCTTGAAAAGCGACGGCCAGAGGCCCTTCGCTTGCTCACACCGCCGCAACCATTCCCGACCTCCAGCGACCGCTTCATCGCGACCAGTGAGAGCGTCTTTCTCGCAAAAGGTTCCCACCTGCCAGCCCCCTGCGCTCGAAGCCACGAAGTTTCGAGTTTGTCGAACGGCGTCAAGCTGCCAACCATTGAGCGCAAGGATGATGGACCAACCAAGCCCCTGGTTGTTGAGCTTGGTCTTGCTGTTATCCGCATAGAAACGGCGGTCCCGATGCTCGAACGGGATCTGATGGGTGGCCATGTCCACCACCGCACGCACGCGCTCGTGAGCTTTCCGGATGGGCATTTTAACGTCAAAGCCTTCGGCCTGCTTCAAGGCGTCTTCCAATGAGTTCGGCCAAGGAGTGGCCTGCCAGGAAAGCGAGAGGAATCGTCCGACCTGGGAATCGAAGCGCGTCTTACGTTCTGCTGCGGCGAAGCCGCCTTCATCGGCTGTAAGGCCATTCTTCTCACATTCTACCCAAACGGATTCTGAGATGCGCGCCCACTCGTTGCGGATGGCCCTTGAAACAATTTCACCCAACTCCCCTGCTCGGGCAGCTGGCACTGCAGCCAGGAAAATATTCGGAAGGTTCGGTGTAAGCAAACGGTGGACGTCCGATGTGTGGTCAAGCGATTCCCAAACTGATTTATCGCCAATGTTTACCCTGCTCCACAATTCATCACGCCAATGAAGGTCGAAAAGCGGCTGGCCCCGCAGATTGGGATAAATCACGGAATCAGGGCCGATTTCCCTTGAAAGCGCCTTCAAGCCGGATGCCATGAGCCAGGAGATCAAGTAACTTCCGCTCCAAAGGTCCCTTATGCTGCGGGCTGCGGCGATGAACTCCTGCACTGGTCCAAGCTGGAACTTCAGGAATGCAGGTTTGAGGACGGCATCCTTGCCAACCCCGTTAGCACAACCGTCCAATGCGGAAACAACTTGCATGTGAGTCCAAACAGTGTGGTCCGGCAGCCGCGTGTCGGCCGGGAGAAATGCAAAACGATAATCACGTTCAATACAGTTGCGCGACCACAGCCGCCAATGAGCGAAAAACCGAGCGCGCCACTGTTCGTCTTCCGGCAAGACGGCCAATGAAGACGCCGCTAAAACAGGCTGGATTACTTGATCAATCTCTCTTGCTGCTTCTACAGAGGTAAATTCCTTGAAAAACTCGAAGCGATGCACTACTGATTCTGTTTTTGCCGGTCCCAAAGGGTGAAGAAACGTGTTGCGCATCCCGTCGAAACGGCAGCGCAAACCGGACGCCTGGCTTTCGGGAAAAGGAAGACGGTCTGCGGCTGACGCGATCCAATCCGATGGCTTGGCGAAGTAGTTTCCGAAGTGACGGGCCTCCTCATCAGTGAATCCAGCCTGACGATAAAGAGTCTGGGCATGGAGTTCGTGGTCGCGAATATCCACCGCCTTGCTCGGAGGATCGTGCAGGTAGGCGGCCAGTTTTCGTTTCCAATCTGTTGTCATGACGAGTTCGCAGCCTGATTGGTAATCTTCCGCTACTCAAGCTTCGTGACGTCCTGATGACGTCATCCGCGCAGCCTGAATTTCAAGTCATTCAAACACAGCACTCCGAAAATCCAATGTCAAGCCAAGGCAGTCAAAGCAGGTGATCCTTCGGCCTGCCGCCGATGAGGCTGAGGATGGACAGGCTGTTTCGCGCGGAACAAATCGTGCGCGGCGTCACCGAGTGGCAACCTCGTCCGGTTGCCCCGCCCCGACGACGAGCCATCGAGCGGCGAAATGACTGATGCAGATTACGACACGCCGCCGCTGGTCACCCGCATGAAGACCTCCTCCAGGT
>JACQHZ010000349.1 GCA_016198745.1 Verrucomicrobiota bacterium | reverse complement strand
AGTGAATCCCGCCTTTCTCCAAAAATGAAGGGGAGGGCTTTACGCCCTCCCGCTCCGGAATTCGGGCGGGGATAAACGTCCCGGCTCCCTTCTTCCCTTCCACCTACCCCGCTCCTACACGGCTGGACGCGCGGGACCATTCTGAAATCCTCTTGGTTTTGCGCCCCGTTTCTGAAACGCTGAAGCGGATACGTCTTTGCTCTCCGTATGATGATGCGTTGCGGGTGGGGGATCCCCTTGACAAAAACACCGACATCGGCGCGATCAACTCGCGGGCGCAATTGAAACGAATTTGCGAGCTGGTGGAAAGCGGCGTGGCCGAAGGCGCGCAACTTGTGCAGAAACGATGCTACCTGCCGCGACGCGGTTTTTGGTTTCCGCCCAGTTTCTTCACGCAGGTCACCGCCTCCCACCGCATCGCGCGCGAGGAAATCTTCGGTCCCGTGTTGAGCGTGATGACCTTTCGCACGACGGAAGAAGCCATCGAACGCGCCAACAACACGCCCTACGGATTGAGCGCGGGGGGCTGGACCAACAAGGGCGCGAAGATATTCAAGATCGCCGCCCGGTTGCGCGCCGGCGTGATCTGGGCGAACACGTACGAGCCTCTTGCAAAACCCCGAAGGGCAACGACGGAGCGTTGCCCTCCCGTGGAGATTTCTGGAAGTTTGGGAGGGTCGCGCTCCGTCGCGACCGATCTGGGGCAGGGTTTTGCAAGAGGCTCGTACAACAAATTCGATCCTTCAAGCCCGTTCGGCGGCTGGCACGGCCTGCTGGCGTACACGCAATTGGGCTGAATCGAGCCACGCGAGGTTTCTGGCCCTCTCCTCATGCGCCTTGCTGATTTCATCGTTGCCTTCGTTGCCTTCTGTTCAAAGATTGCGCATTTGCGCAGGATTTCGGCCATAAGGAATTAATTTTCCTGTTTGATTTGGGAAGGGACGGTGTACTGGTTTTCAAAGAGACCCATCATGGACGACTCACTGGAACCAATCCTTGATCGAGTGCTGGCGGGGGAAATGGATGCCTACGCCCACATTGTCCGCCAATTCCAGGATGATATCTGGCGGATCGCGGCGTATGGACTGCGCGACATCGCCGCCACCGAAGACCTGGTCCAGCAGGTCTTTGTGAGCGCCTATCAAAACCTGAACTCCTTCGAACGCGGCCGCGACTTCGGCGCATGGCTGCGCACGATCGCGCGCAACCTCCTCCGAAACGAATTGCGGCGCGGCGGCCGCGAGGCGGACCATCTCCGCCGCTACCACGAGTGGCTGATCACCCGGCTCGAACACAATCCGCATGCCGAACCCAACGAAGGATTCCTTCGCGATCACCTGCGCGAATGCCGCGCGAAAATCACCGGCCACGCGGCGGATGCCCTGCGGCTGCGTTACGAGGACGGCATGGGTTTCGAGGAAATCGCCGCAAAACTTGGTCGCACCATCGAAGCCGCCCGGCAAATGCTCGTCCGGGTCCGCATCGAACTGCGCCAGTGCATCGAGAAAAGGAGGCTCGAAACACGACACGGTTTCCTGAAAATATGAAATTCTTCATCGTGTTCGCGGAATTTTGTAGAGGCGCTTCTGTGAAGCGCCGTCTGCCTTCCCCCCCCGGATGGGAGGATCGGAAGTCTGCGCTTCGCAGAAGCGCAGCTACATCTCGCCGCGGAATTTTACAAGAGGATCATTGGAACGGAGTGCGCCATGAATCATCCAGAGCGAATTGAAGAATTGACGCTCAAGCTTCTCGACGGCGCCTTGAGCGCCGCCGAAAAAGCGGAACTTGAGAACCTCATCGCAGCCGGCCCGGAGGCGGCTCAACGGCACCTGGAATTGATGGAACAAGAGGCCTCGCTCCGCGGCAACCGCGTCAATCTCAACCTCACGGAAAAAATCATGGCGCGCGTTCGCGCGACCGTCCGACATCGCGTGGAAGCAAGCGTGATGGAAACCATTGCCCGGAAACGCCCGTATCTTCCCATCGAACCCGCCTGGACCTGGCTTTGGGGACGTTTGTTCTGGAAGCTTTCCGGCTGTGCTGCCGCCGCTGCGTTGGTGTTCGTTTCCATGTCGCTTTGGTGGCACGAGACCCGTCACGCGGGAACGCAGGAGGCTTTCTTGTATGGCCGGTCGGAAGCCGCGCCCGGAACGCGCACCGCCTACCGCGTCTTTGTGCGCGACGCCCTGGCCGCGCAACCGGTTCCCCAAGCCGGTGTGGTCTTTGCCGTCTATAACCCCAGCCGCCAACTCGTCTGGCAACGAACGGTCTCGACCGATCGCCACGGCGCCGCCGGATTTGACGCCGAACTCCCCGACCATCTTCCGGAAGGGCAATACACGATCCGCGTCGAAACTCGCTCGGAGAAGGGCCAGAGCAGCGTGGAGCACGGCCTGACGATCAAGCGATCGTTCAAGGTCTTGCTCACGACGGACAAACCCGTCTATCAACCCGGCCAGGTCATTCATATTCGTTCCCTGACGCTGGCCATGGCCGATATGCGGCCCATTGCCCGACGCGACGCCGTCATTGAAGTCAAGGATTCCAAAGGCAACAAGGTCTTCAAAAAGAAAATCCAAACCTCGGAGTACGGCATCGCAGCGGCGGATTTCCCGCTCGCCGACCAGGTCAACACCGGCGAGTACCACGTCAGCGCCGCCCTCGGCGACACCGCGTCGGAAAGGACGGTCACGGTGGGCCGCTATGTCCTGCCCAAATACAAGATCGACCTCGCCGCCGACCAGCCTTACTATGCCCCTGGCGAAAAGGTGACCGGACACCTGACCGCCGCCTATACCTTCGGCAAGCCCGTCGCCGACGCGCGCGTCCAACTTGTGGCATCGGAGTTCATCGAAACGTTCCGTGAATTCGCAAAGATCGAGGGACGCACCGACGCCCAGGGACGGTTCACGTTCGAGTTCCCGCTCAAGGATTGGTTCGCGGGCGTTGACCTCAAGAAAGGCGACGCCATGGTATCGGTGGAAGCGACGATCACCGACACGGCGGATCACACCCAAAAGAAGGGCCTGGACCTGACGGTCACCGCGCGTCCCATTCGAATCGAGGTCTTCCCCGAAAGCGGCGCACTCGTGCAGAACGTCGAGAACGTGCTCTACATTGTCACCGCCTACCCGGACGGACGCCCCGCCAAAACCACCCTGACGGTTGGCAAGAAAGGGGAGCGCGTCCGGACCTCCGACGCCGGTATTGCCAAGGTCAAGATCACGCCGCAGACCGCGAAGCTGCGGCTCACCGTTTCCGCCGAGGACGCACAAGGTCTGAAGACCCGGGCGACGCGCGAACTGCGCGTGAACGAACGCGTGGATGCTTTCATCCTGCGCATGGACAGGGCAGTCTATAAGACGGGCGAAACCGTGCACATCAACATCCACGCGCCTGCTGCCTTGTCGGGCGCGGTGTTCCTCGACGTCGTCAAGGACCGTCAAACGCGCCTCACCCGGTCGGTCGAAATCCAAAAGGGCATCGGCCAAACCGCGCTGGACCTGCCCGCCGATCTCTTCGGCACCATGGAGATTCACGCCTATCGAATCCTTCCGGACGGCAACATCATCGGCGATGCCAAGGTGATCCAGATCAATCGCGCCGACGACCTCAAGATCACTGCCTCGCTTGAAAAAGAAACCTTTCGCCCCGCAGAGAAAGCCGTCCTGCAACTGGCAGTCAACCGCAAAAATGGCGATCCGTCCGTGGCTGCGCTCAGCCTGAGCGGCGTGGATGAGGCGGTGTTCGCCTTGCAGGAAATGCGGCCGGGCCTGGAGAAAATCTATTTCCTGCTTCAGGAAGAAATCCTGAAACCGCGTTTCGAAATCCACGCGCAAGCGCCCGTCACGCCCCAACAAACCATCGAGCGCAACGCCGCGCCCGACAAAGACATCGAAGAAGCCGAGGTGGTGCTTTTCTCCGCTGCGGAAGGAACCGCCGCGCCCTTCCGCGAGGCAAGCGAGACGTTCCAGGCGCGGGACGCGCGTTATCGCCAGGAAGCCCGGCAGTACGAATCCCGCCTCCTCGGCGTGGCCGCGCTCCTCCCCGGAATTCTTTTTCTCGCGCTGACCCTCCCCGTGATCGGCTATGCAGTTTGGCGGTTGTTCCACCGGCAGCCGATTGAGAATCTGGCAGACGCGGATCGCATCGCCCTCGAACGCGCCGGCTACGGCATTGCATCCTGGTGGATTCTGTTCTTCTACCTGGCCCTGTTGGGAGTGCCCATGGTGGCGAAAGCCTTTCAATCCTATGGCGAAACATCGACCGTTGTGGTTACCTTCATTCTCATCTTCGCGCTCAGCGCCTCGGTTGGAATGAGGGTTTGGATTATTCGTTTCAGGGAGAACCCGCTCTCCCTGGCTGTTCCCATCCTGCGCAAACTCCTCACAAGTTTGGGAGTCGGCCCGATGTTGGCTGTCGGCGCGATTTTTTCCATTGTGGTATCCCGTGGATTTCAAACGGAGAATGGGTTGGCTGCCGAAAGCGTTCTGTGCTCCCTCGCGGTCATGGTTGTCATCGCATCCATCGTAACGGCCTCGATCCTCACCGCGATCCAAAGTGTTTGCTGGAAAGTGTCATTCCCGATGCTTGCGGCCGGCTTCCTGATTCGAATTCTCTTTGTCGGATTGCCACTTCTTCTTTTTTCATTCGGTCTTTACGCCGACACGATCAGGGCGAAAATGAATGGAGTCGTGAATGCGCTTGGAGGGTCGGCGGCAGGCGTTGCTGCGAAGCCAGTAATGGGTCTTAGGGACGCAATGGTTTTTAGTGAACATGCGGCTTTCCAGAAAATGCTGGATTCCGTGAGGAACGAAAGTTTGAGTTTGCCAGAACCCCAACCAGCAGCGCCAAGAACAGAACCACCCCCAGAACCAGTCGCGCAACCGCCGCCCCGCATCCGGAAGCATTTCCCGGAAACTCTGCTGTGGGTACCGGAACTGATCACGGATCCTTCGGGCAAGGCCCGGTTGGAAATCCCGCTGGCGGATTCGATCACGACGTGGCGGCTGGCGATGAGCGCCGTGTCGGCGCGCGGCGAGCTGGGTTCGGGAACGCTCCCGTTGCGCGTGTTCCAGGATTTCTTCGTGGATATTGATTTCCCCGTGGCGCTGACCCAGCACGACCGGGTGACGGTGCCGGTGGCGATCTACAATTATCTCGACAAACCGCAGGGCATCCGGCTGGAGGTCGAGGAAGGCAAATGGTTCCGGCTCGCGGGTTCGCCGACGCAAACTGTCGAGGTCAAGGCGGGCGAGGTGACCAGGGCCTCGATCACGCTGGAAGTCCTGCAGCCGGGACGGCAAACGCTCACCGTGAAGGCGCGCGGCTCGGAGATGTCCGACGCCGTGGAACGGAGCGTGCTCGTCGAACCCGACGGCCAGGCGGTCGTGCAAACCATCAACGGCGAGTTGCGCGAAAATCTGACGCGCGAGGTCATCATCCCGCAAGAAGCCATTGACGGCGCCAGCGACTTGTTCGTCAAAATCTATCCGGGCGCGTTCAGCCAGGTGCTCGAAGGTCTCGATAACATCTTCCAGATGCCTTCCGGTTGCTTCGAGCAGACTTCGTCCACGACCTACCCGAACATCCTCGTGCTCGATTACCTGCGCCGCACCAAACAGACCAAGCCCGCCATTGAAATGAAGGCGCTCAACTTCATCAATCTCGGCTGCCAACGGCTGCTGTCGTATGAAGTGAAAGAGGGCGGATTCGAATGGTTCGGACACGCGCCTGCCCACAACGTGCTGACGGCTTACGGACTGATGGAGTTCGCCGACATGGCGCGCGTGTTCGAGGTGGACCCGGCGGTCATTCAGCGGACGCGGTCCTGGCTGCTCTCGCAGCAGCAAGCCGACGGCTCGTTCAATCCTGCCGAGGGCGGCATCGGCGAGGGCGCAATCAACCCGTTTCAGGGGCAGACGCTGCGCACGACCGCTTACATCGCATGGGCCTTGGCGGAAGCAAAAGGCGCAAGCGCCTTGGAACCGCAGGTTCAACGCGCGCTCGATTACATCGCGGAAAAAGCCAAGGCTGAAACCGATGCTTATGCGCTGGCCGTGTGCGCCAACGCGCTGGCCTCCGGCGGACATCCGCACGCGGGATCGGTTCTCAAGCAACTGGTTGGACTGAAGAAAGAAGAAGGCAAATTCGCATACTGGACCTCGAAGTCCCAGGGCGCGACCTATTCCTGCGGAGAAGTGTTGGATATCGAGACAACCGCGTTGGCCGCGTATGTTTGTCTGAAAGCCGGGCAAGACACCGTCACTGCCCACAAAGCTCTGGCATGGCTGATCTCGAAGAAAGATGCGCAAGGCACGTGGCATTCGACGCAGGCCACCGTCCACGTCTTGCGCGCGCTCCTGGCGGGGCTGGGCGGCGGCGGCGGCGGAGATGTGAAGGATCAACTCAACGTCACCATCACGGCCAACGGCAAAGTGGCGCGCGACCTCGTCATCACCAAGGAAACCAGTGACGTGTTTCAGCTCATCAGCCTGCGGCATCTCCTCAAGGCCGGCAAAAACCGGGTGGCATTGGAAACATCGGGCGATGGCAACATGGCCTGGCAGATCGTGGCCACGCATTACCTGCCGTGGGGCGGAAAAGCCGCGGCGTCACAACCCGACAAGGAACTCACGATTGATCTCGATTACAAAACCACCAACCTGAAGAAAGATGACGTTCTCGATTGCCAGGTGACAATCGGCTACCATCGGTCCGGTCTGGCGCGGATGACCATTGTGGACCTCGGCATCCCGCCCGGATTCGACGTGCTGACCGACAGCCTGGAGGCACTGAAAGACAAGGGCGTCATCGAACGATTCAGCGTGACCGGCCGGCAGGTGATCATTTATCTGCGCGAACTCGAATCCGGCAAGCCGCTGTCGTTTCCGTACCGGCTCAAGGCGAAGTTCCCGGTAAAAGCCAAGACGCCACGTTCCCAGGCCTACCAGTACTACGAACCGGAAATCCGCGCCGTCGCCCCGCCCGTCGAGTTGATCGTGCTGTGAACCATGTTGGGCGTTGTCGTCCTCGGGCGCTGTCGCGGCGGCGATGATCCGCCATCGACGCGCGCGCCGCCCCACCTTTCCTGGCGTCAAGCCGCATCGCCCGCTTGACACCATGCACATTTTACTATAGTTGACATCTACACAACTCAACTATAGTAAAACAGACAATCATGTTCACCGGCCGGCAACAGGAACTTGCCATCTTGAACGAGGACTTCGATTCCCCGCGGTCGGAGCTTTGCGTCGTTTACGGGCGCCGACGAATTGGAAAATCCACCCTGCTGGAGCATTTCGCGCGCGGCAAGCCAGCATTCTTCTTCACGGCGGGCAAAGAACCCAAGCGCCTTCAGTTGAAGCGTTTTATCAGGGAACTCAGCGAAATAACCGGCGATTTGCTGACGGGAAAAGTCAGAATCGCGGAATGGGAAGAGGCGCTGGCGGTATTGGACCGCAGCTTGGGCTTTTTACGCGTCAAACAGGGCAAACACAAGAAGGTGTTGGTCATCCTGGATGAATTTCAATGGATGTGCGCCGGCGCTCCGGAATTGGTTTCGGATTTGCAGCGACTTTGGGATAAACGCTGGAAAGATACCGGCGAGATCGATGTCATCCTCTGCGGGTCTTCCATCAGTTTTATGCTCGGCGAGGTGCTTTCCCGCCGGAGTCCGCTGTTCGGCCGCCGCACGCGCAGCTTTAAGGTGGATGCATTTCGCTTGCCCGTCGCCTCGAAATTCTTCCCCGGTCGCAATCGTTATGAAGTTGCCGAGGCGTATCTGGCGGCAGGCGGAGTCCCCAAGTATCTCGAGGTGCTTGGCCGGGGGCAATCGGTTCGTCAGGCACTGTCCAAGGAATGTTTTCGAGCCGCGGGATATTTCACGGATGAAATCCGTTTTGTCCTCAGCGAACAACTCAAGGAAACGGATCACTACTTCATGTTGTTGAACCAGATCGCCCAATCGCCCAAAGGCGTCACGGAATTGGAGCAAGCCACCGTCATTCCCAGCGGGCAAATCATGTTTTACCTGGAACGCCTGCAAACGCTTGGCTTTGTCTCACGGCACATTCCATTTGGCGCGCGAGTCAACTCGAAGAAGGTTCGGTACCGTTTGGACGACGCCTATTTGCGGTTCTATTTCGCCTTCATCCAACCCCATCGGGAACGGATCAACCGCAGTCCCAAGGGGTTGTCCTTCGATGAGGCCACGCGAGGGCGATGGGAGGCTTTTGCCGGCCGGGCGTTTGAGGGGTTGGCCCGCGACCACGCGACGACCATTGCCGCGCGGCTGGGACATGGAAACGCCATTCGCACCGGCAGCTTCTGGCAAAGGCAAACGCAGCGGCATGCAGGCGTCCAGATCGATCTTCTGATCGAGTGCGAAGACAAGACCATTTTGCTTTGTGAATGCAAATGGGGACGGAACAAGACGGGTGTGGAAGCGATCTCTGATTTGCGAAAAAAAGCGCGTCTCTTTCCAAATCTCCAACACCAGACCGTGCGGCTTGTGATCGTCACCGCGGTTGGAGTGACGCCCGCCTCGAAGCGGGAAACGGACGTTGCCGTGATCACGCTGGATGATTTCTGGCGGGAATAACCCGCCTGGTTCATGAGGCATGTGTTTGAGGTGGACCCGCAGATGTTCGGCCACCTTGACCTGGAAGATTATGATCGGGTCCGGGACATGCTCTTTTCCAGGGGATGCATTCACGTTGGCGATTTTGAGAACGTCACACTGACTTATAATCTTGATTTTCACAGAACTTTCATCCGTTTTTTCGTGTCTGAAGGTTCCTGTTTGCGGCTGTTGTTTTCGCCCTATTGCTGGCGGATCGGGGGTGGTGTCTCACGATGTTTGACCCTGGCCCCCTTGAGGGCGTGAAAAAGACCGACTTGATCATCCTCGGCGTGGCAACAGACATCACCTTGGTCCATTACCCTGGCGCAAGAAGAGATCAGTTGGGAATCTACAACAATGCAAGATTGGAAGTTCAGGTTGAGAAGGTGTTCTTTGCCGCAACCAACAAGGTTGCAAATTCAATCTCCGTGGACTTTGGCTACAACGCCGCGCTGGCGATGATACAGGCGTATCGCGATAGGAGGCTTATTTTTGTTCTTAGGCAGATGCAGTGGGACACGAATGGATGTGTGACGGTTGCCACTCCTGCCAGTTCCAAATATTCATGGGCGTTCGCCCATGATCCCAAGGATGCCGACAGGCTGCTCGAGATTCGAAACGAACTGCAGAAAATCATTCCCAAAAATTCATCCACGAATCTGACAGGCGGATCCCATAGGATTCGTGGTTATCAAGCTCCGTCTTCCCAAATGTCGCTTCCAACTAACATCCCACCGTTGATCTCATCCTTAGGCTGCGGCAGATAACTCGGTCCTGAGGTCCCACAATTGCGGGCCAATGGGAACGATTCTACGGGTTCGTCGGCAACGGCGTGGTCGGGCGGGTCCCGGCAGCCGAGATCGCGCTGGATACGGATCAGCGTTGAGCGTCATGGAAATCGCCCCGCCGCCGGACGTTTTTTGCCCTCAGATCGCCAGAATCACGGTTGTTGGCGTGGAAACCGTTTCTGATTGGATTTCCACCACGCTTCCCATTGGGAGACCCATGCCGCCTCCTCCTCACGGGTGGCGGAACTGAAACCGGACGATGGGATTCCGGTGATCGAACAAAGCGCCGCGCGCGCGGCGAATCGGACTTTGGCCGATGGATCGGATCGGCACAGATGAAGCAGATCGGGGACCCATGGGCCAGCCGTCTCCTTGGTTCCGCGCAGATACTTCTGTGCGGATTCGTACCCCCAGAAGAAGTCGTCGGAATCGGCGTCCGCCCATGTCTGGCCCAATTCATCGGCGATTTGGGAGCGATCCTCGGCCTCCTTGGAACGGAAGATTTCCTCGATCAACGCCATGCTCTCCGGCAGATTGATCCTGCAAGCAAGACGAATGGCGTTCTGTCGCGACCAATCGCGAGGTTTGCCCGCCGTCTTGCGAAGAATTTGACGAATCCATGGAACTGCGTCCCTTTGAGATTTCATCACCAACGCTTCGAGGAGCGGATCGCGGAAACCGGAATCAGCCGTTTGCAATTCCTTGAGTGCGTCCACGAGTTGATCGGCGGTAACGTCGGTTTCCAAATCGCGAAGCCGTTGCGCGGCTTTGGCGCGGACCTCATTCTCTTCGCGTTTGGAGCGGACGATCAACAGCAGATCACGTCCCGATCCAGTCACGGTTTCATGCGCGGATTGAGTGAGACACGGGTGGGGTAAAACGAGGTCCTTCTTCACCATGTCACTGAAAGTGTCATCGCCCATTTTGTGGAGGGCGGCAATCGCGGAGGATCTGAGCCAGTCGGAAAGCTTCTCGTTGCGGACGATGGCCTTCAAATCCGGTATCAGTTGGGGAATCTTGAAGTCCTTTTCCAACAGCGTGCCGGCGCAATTCTGGTGATACCCGGACAGGCTCTCAGCGTTGGCCATGATTCGTTTCCATGCCTTGACATCACCGGATGGAATGATGTGGCCGAACTCCAGGGCCTCCACTGTGGCCGACGCCGCTTGGGCGGACGGCAGTTTTTCCAACTGTTCCCTGAACCGCTGCCTCAGTTTCTCATGCCATGATTGGACTCTTGCTGGGTGGTTTTTGTTGGTAGGGATCGTCGGGTCCCCCACGGCATGGGAATCAGCTCGTGCCAGTAGATCGCCTACCCACCCCATCTTGCGAACCGGGATGAAATGCTTCTTGTCCTGAACCAGCTTCAGCAGTTCCTTTTTCACGGGAACGGGATCCGCGAAACTGATCAGGCCGAAATAAGCTCCCAGGGTGGTGGCGTCATCATCCAAGGCCTGAATGAGAGACGGGATGCAGCGTTCGTCCGCCAGGAAGCCCATGTCCCGAATGGCGGCCAGTCGCGTCTCCTGATTTGCGTCCTTGATCCGCCGGCTCAATTCCGCGATGCGCATGCCACGTCGTGTTTCGTCGGCGGGAATGACGGTGATTTCGACGGGATCGCTTTTCAGCGGGATGACGGCTCCACAGGGCCGGTTGGCCGGCTGATTAGCGAATTCCACCCGGTGAGAGTGGGCTTGCACTTGATAACGACCCGGCCGATCAAAGATCAGCCACTCGTTGAGCAGGCAGGTTTGTTCGACCGGCTGATCACGCCACAGTCTCCGAAAACTCATGCCCCCACCTGGAGCGACCCGGCCATCGTTCCCGTGAAGAGGATCGCGGACGGGCGAACCTTTCTCATCCGAAGCCGTAAACCAGTGCGGAGACACGCAGCCAAACCGGCCCGGGTTGGCCGTGACCACCAAAAGCTTCCGTTGTCCCGAATAAGTGTAACGCGCGGCAACCTCCATGGGTTCGCCCATCTCGTATGGTCCTTTGGTCGTAATGAGTTCCAGGCGCAGGCCATCGAGCTTTCGCTTCCCATCAATGATTTCCCGGTCGCTTGCTGAATTGGGCGCTTTTGTTTCCGCGAGGACGGGATGCCCCTGGAACGAAAGCAGCCCGGCCAGCGCCGCCAACATCGCCGCCTGAATCCGTCGCTTTCGGGAAAACGTTGGCATGTGAAAAGCATCTTGCGGCGTGACAACGTGACCCCTCCTACAGATTCAATTCCCGATCATGTTCGCGTGAAAACACCAGCAGCGCGAGCACGGCGCCGAGATCCATGGAGTGAAACGGGGATTGACACCGGCATGGTCAAAGACACGCTGCCATGCGCTCCCCCTCAGCGGTTGCTGGTGCGAAATTCCACACGGTTGAGGAGCTTGAGTTGATAGGCGGTGAAACTCAAGAGTAATACGCCCAGAATCCAGGCCATCGCCGCGCCATGGCCGAAGTTCAGCAGCAGGAACGATCTCTGCCAAATCTCATAGCCCACGACGTGAGTCGCCAGGTTGGGGCCGCCGCCTGTCATGGCGAGAACGGCGTCGCCGGATTTGAAACCGAAGATGGTGGCGCCCACCGCGTTGATCACCAACAGCGGCTTGAGATACGGCACGACGATGTAACGCACTTTTTCAATAAAAGATGCGCCATCGATATCCGATGCCTCGTAAAGCGCGTCCGGAATTCCCTTGAGCGCCGCCAGGTAAATGAGCGAACCCGGACCGAGATTTGCCCACGCCAAGGGAAAGACGACACAGAGCATGGCCAATTTCGGATGATCAAGCCAGGCCTGGGCGGGAAGGTGCATCACGGAGAGAATGCGGTTGAGAATGCCGTTCGGCGACGGATCGTAAATGGCGCGCCACATGAACAAGATCACCACGCCGGAGACCACGGCCGGCAGATAAAACAACACGCGGAACAACACCTTTCCGGATGGAATCTCTTGCAAGGCAATCGCGAGAAACAAAGGCGGAAAAAATCCCATCAACATCCAGAGCGCGCAAAAATAAAACGCATTTTTCATTGAAAGCCAGAAACGGCCGTCAAAAAGCACATCCGCGAAATTATCAATCCCCACCCACGGAGAACCGCCCATAATGTTGCAGTTCTGGAAGGCCATGAGCGATCCGCGCAACAGCGGATAATATTGCCACATCAAAATGAGCAACAACGCCGGCGCGATGAGCGCGCGCGCAATGCGCTCCTGCCAGGCGCCGCCGATTTCCGCGCCCGGCGATCGCCCGGCGTTCATCCACGCGAAGATGCGGTGAATCAAGAGGCCGAAACTCACCATGACCATGCCCGCCGCCGCCCACGCGATGCCATTGCGCTGCTGCCGGACGTCCGGAGGAATAACGCCGATCATTTTCTCGTTGGTTTCCCGGACTGCATCCGTGAGGAACGCGCGTATCTGCTGCCGCTTCTGGTCGCGCGACATCGCCTTGAAATCAAAGAAGTAAATCTGTTCCAGCGGCTTGGTCATATAGGAATAAACATACTGACAGTTCTTGCCGTACGGTTCCGGCGTCCCCTGTCGCAGCGCGCGATCGAACGCCGCCTCCAGGCCGGGCGGCGCGAGTCGGGCCAGTTCGACATGGCCGAACTCGCGCAGCCACTTCGGATTTAGCATCCGGGCGGCGCCTTGTTCGACCATGGTTTCAGTGAAAATGCGGCGCGCTTCTGTGCAGCCGAGAAACCGGATGTACTCCCAGGCCGCGTCACGCACGCGTTGGTCCTTTTGTCCCGCAAAAATCCCGAGCATCTGGCAGTTCACGTCCGCGCTCGACCTGCCGCCCGGTCCCTCCGGCACCGGCGCCACCCCAACCAGTTGCGGATCGAAATCCCCGAGTTGTCCCGCGCCCAGCCAGGCGAAGAGCATGGCGAGCTTGCCATCGCCCCATTTCTGCCAGATGTCCGCCCCACGGTAGGCCATCGGACCGGTTCGGGAATGGCGGGTGATCTGTTCCTTCTGCAACCCATCGGCGAATTCGAAGGCGGTGACTGCTTCCGGACTGTCAAAACATGCGCGCCATTCGCCATCCGGCAATTGCTTCACCAC
Source organism: Verrucomicrobiota bacterium (assembly GCA_016198745.1). Taxonomy (GTDB): domain Bacteria; phylum Verrucomicrobiota; class Verrucomicrobiia; order JABWAM01; family JABWAM01; genus JACQHZ01. Next base: position 19,127 of record JACQHZ010000349.1, on the reverse strand, counting down.
TTGCGCACCAGCGCTGCAGAGGTAGGAAAAAACGCTCCAAGAGGCGTGCGGACCGGTGTGAAAAGCCAGGGCGTAAACGCCCTTGGAAGGATCGGCGATCCGTAGCGAAAATTCGCGCAGTTCTTCCCAGTTCCGGGGCGGCCGTTCGGGATCCAGTCCGGCCGCCGCAAATAAATCCCGACGGTACATCAGCACCGTGGCCACCGCCTGCAGCGGCATCGCCCAGTAATGTCGGCCGCCCGGTCCATCCCGAAAAATCACATCGCGAAACGGGACGGGAACACGATCGGCCAATTCCTGCGCAGACATTTGCGCCACGTACGCATCCATCGGCTGCAAGAATCCCTGGCGAATGTAAGTATCGGACTGGCGGAAATTGACGTAGAGGATGTCGGGCGATGTGCCGCCGGCCATCGCCATCAGCGGCGACGCATCCCAGGCGTCTCCTTCGATGTGCAATTGCGTGGCGCTCCGCAACCGAATCCCGGGATGGAGTTGCAGAAACCGTTCCATGACCCGGTATTCCGCCAGTTCGCGCGCCGACCCGCCCTGTTTGCTCGGAAGATAGAAGACCGTGACCTGCACCGGCTCTGACGAATCGGAATGGACCATCGCCGCCGACGCAACCAGGAGACTCGCGAAAATCGCCGCAATTTTCATGCTCATTGCGCCGCCACGATTTCTCCAAACGTCACCTTCCCTTTCGCCGGACCTTCGAGCGAGGAAATCTGTAAGCGGTAGCCCACCATGCGCGTCCAGTCCGGTTTGCCATTGGCGCCAGGATGCGGCCAGGGGTTTTTCACAGCGGAAGCGATGGAAAAAACAGGCGACCCATTTGCGGCTGCAAGCTGAAAATCCCAGATATCGCCGTCATGATCCGCTAATCCGAGCGTGCACACGACGCCCGTCGGAATCGAGTCGGCTTTGAAGACGCACCTGATCTTCTTCGCGTCGCCAAGATCAATGGCATGGTCCCACGGGAATTGGATCTGGACATAACAACCTTTCGCCTCGATGTTGAAAACGCACTCAAAGAGGCGGCCGTCCCGCTCGATTCTCGCGGTCGCCTTGTGGTTCGACTTCAAAGGACCGATCCCAATCGGCAGAGCGCAATCACCCTGGTCGTTAAAGACGGCTTTGACCGGGTCCGCACGCACCCAAGGCTGTTGATATGCCACCGTCACGCGGGGCCAAAGGGCTTTCTCGCCGGCCAACGCAAGAATGGTGTACCCGGCCACATCCACATTGACGCCACCGGGCTTCATTTTCTCCGCCGTTGCGAGGAGTTTTTGTTTGAGGCGCGGCTGTTCCCCGGCATCGGAGAGGCGCACAGCGCCTTCCAGCCAGCGTTCCATCGCAATCTGTGGGTGGTTCAGAAACGTTTCCTTGAGTTTCTCCCACAAACCCGCCGGCGGGGAGGTGAGGTGCGACGCCGCAAAGAGGTTGATGAGACCGTCAGGATACGGCTCTTTGAAACCGAATGTTGCGAAACCGAAGGCATCCATTCCCCAGGCGAAGAACCCCTTCTCCGGAGACCAAAATTGACGGAGACCGTCCTTGCAAACCGAAAGCATGTATCTGGCCTGGCGGGCTTGTTGCGGCGCATGCAGCGCGTCGAAGAACAGCGCGCCCTCCTCCAAGCCCATGCACACTTCGAGGTTGTCCATGAGAAACTTGATGGGATACTCGGGTTTCGCAAAGGTCAACCCGTCCCGGCGATCTGTCACCGCCTGGATGGCCGTCAACGCGCGGGTTGCCGCGGGCAGGCAGCGATCGCGCATGGCCGAATCCCGCTTGACCTGCCAATAGCGCCACAATGTTTGCAGATAAGTGGAGGCATAGGAATCGCTGGCGTCGAATTTGAAATTGACCGAATACTTCTCCACCGTGCCTTCCTGGTCATAGATGATCCCATCCGGTTCCTGGTGATTCGCATACCAATTCAGCCAGCGCTCCACCCTCTGCAAATCCTCCGGCGAAGATTGAATCGTGTGCGCCGCCAGCAATCCCATCGCCGCAATATTGGCGAAATAAGGCACCGTCCAGACATGCTCGGTTTCGCTGCGCATGCGGATCATTCCGTCGGGCATCTGGCATCGGCGAATGACATCCACGCATCGGCCGATCATCGCGCGCGTGGCATCGTCCAGCGCCGTATCCGGGCGGACCGCAGACGGTTTCCGCGTCTCTGAAACGGACGGGATTTCCGTCTTCGAGCAGCCGGTGAGGCTCCAAGCGGCCAGAAGTCCCGCCGCTGCCATCCGGCACGCAACAGTGGCCCGACGGCGCATCCCGGCAATCCATTGGAAAAAAATGCGGATCAAGGGGCTTTGTCGTGGACGCTGAGTTCGGAAAAGACCGCCTTACCCTTGCCGCCGCCGGGCCGAATGCGGCTGATTTGGATGCGCCAGCCGGTGACGCGCGACACCTTGAATTCGGCCGAGGGGTTGGGCGACCAGGCGTCGAGCTTGAATTTTTCCCACGGAAAGAAAAGTTGTTTTCCGCCGGTGGAATGCAGCACTTGTTCATCCGCGACCGACCACCAGGAGCCGTCTTCCAGAAGCAGGGTGATTCTGAGATCAAATGGCCCCCCGCTGACATCCGCCTGCTCGGAAGATGATTCCACCTGCGTTTTCAAGCCGAGGCCTTCGGACTTGCTCCAATCCGCCGGTTCCGCCAGTTTCCGTTCGATCTGAAGATATTGCCCCTGTTCTTTCACCTCGTAAGCAACCGCGCATCGCCCGGACGCGCCGCCCGCCTCCTTCCCCACCGTCACTTCCGCCGAGACAAGGTTGGGATCGGAAAAGGCGATCTTGAGATCATCCTTGTTTTGGAACGGTTCAATGGGTTGCGCCGCATCGCAAACCGCAGTTGCCCACGCGAGCAAAACCGCGCTCATCAGTGTCAACAGGGTCCGTTTGGTCATGATCATTGTCATAAGTTTGGCTTGGTGAATTTCGGATGGTTTCCTGTGAAAATTCAATCGTCCCCCGACGTCCGCCATCACCAGTAAGGCGCTTTTTGTTTGAAGGCGTAGTACACCGCCTGGTCCCTCGCGACATGTCCGTCGCCGTACAGCCGATTGCCCGCGCTCCCGCCATGCGGTCCCACGCCCGCCGCATCACCCCCCGCCGCGTCCGGGTGGGTGCGATCGGCGAACAGCCAGACCGCCGTCGGGTTGTTTTGTTGGGAAGCATCCGCATAAGCGGGAACGGCTTCCGCCCACAAGGGATCGCTGAGCGTTCGATAATTCGGGCTGCTGCCGGCTGAATCGTAGGCGCTGGCGCCGATGTACCAGTTGTAAACGGCTTTCTTGGTCAAGGGCTGCCAAAAATCCCAGTTGAATCCCTGCCACCGGGCCGCAGAAGCGCAGACTGCCACGTTACGCGATCCAACATAAGCCGACAAGTAGAAAAACACGCTCTTCGAATTGGTCCACACGTCGGCTTCCGTGGAGGTGTAACCGCCGTAGGCCGCGAAATCCCAGATCGTGTAGGGCGAGGTCGTAAAGGAGTTGCCCATGGGCAGATAACGATGTTCCGTCTCGTAAGCGGTGACGGCCAATCCGAGTTGCCGGAGATTGTTCACGCAGGAAATGCTGCGCGCGCTTTCACGCGCCTTGGAAAGGGCGGGCGCCAGCAGGGCGGCGAGGATCGAAATGATGGCCACCACCACCAGGAGCTCGATCAAGGTAAAACTCCGCGCCCGTGTTCCGGTGCGATCGCCGCCGATATGTAGGAGGGTGATCATTCCGCCATCGTTCCCGCCGTCTGGATTCATCCCGCTTTGGAAAAACCGGCGGAATTCTCACGTCATCAACCCGCAACCACCGGTCGGGACACATCCAAATTTCTCCCTTTACATGTATCGCGTTCCATGACGATATCAAGCCCCAAATCCGGACATTAGGCCCGCAAGGCGAATGTGGAGTTTGAAAAGCTCCTTGACAATGTTCGCGTGCCTGCCGGTTTTTCAGCGCAAGATCTCGACCATCGGACAGACGGACAACCGTTCATTCGCGGTGAGTGATTCGATTTGCGATTCGCGCACGGTGAATGAAGGATTTAACTTGACGGTTGTTGGTGAAAAACCAAAGGCTGAGGGTCAATCCGGACACAGCAAATTCCAATATGAGCAAAGGAGACCTTAACATGGATTTATCCGATGTGGTTGCGAAACGATACTCCGTGCGCGCCTTCAACGACCAACCGGTCAGCGAAGCGGCGCTGAAGTCCATCCTGGAAACCGCCAATGCAGCGCCCTCGGCCGGCAACCGGCAGGCGTATGAAATCGTGGTCGTGCGCGACGCGAAACGCCGCCGGCAACTGGCAGTCGCTTCCCACGAGCAATGGTTCGTGGCCGAAGCGCCCGTCGTGTTGATTTTCTTTGCCAATCCCGAGCGCAACCGCGAGCGGTACCGGGAGCGGGGCGTGAGCTTGTACTGCCTGCAGGACAGCGCGGTTGCCTGCGCCTACGCGCAACTGGCGGCAACCGCGTTGGGACTCGGCACTTGCTGGGTCGGATCGTTTGAAGACCGGGCGGTGAGTGAAATCCTTGGCGCGCCCGCCTCCTGGCAGCCGGTGGCAATCCTGCCCATCGGCCAACCCGCCGACAAGCCGAGGCCGCGCGAGCGCAGGCCGTTGAGCAATCTGGCGCATCACGAAAAAGCAGGAAGCGAGTGACTGGTTTATCGTGTTTGACGAGGACCGTGAACGATGTGCCGGGGCTGACGAACACGGTTCATCGTCGGCGTTCACAGCGGCTTTTGTGCCAGGAGCATGAGGCTCCCCCGCCACATCGGCATCATGGTCGTGATCCAATGATGGGGGCGCGTTTGTTCCATGCAATCGCTGTAGCGCATGCGGCGAACCACAAAACCGCTGGGTTCCGCCAGGGAAACCAGTTCTCGCATCGTGTATTCGCGGATATGCGTCATGCTCTGCGTGATGTCGGCGATCCCGGATGACTCGGGGAGGGGTTCGAGGATGTTCCGCCCGATGGCGAGCTTGGCGATGTTGGTCAGGCGCGCGATGTTCGGCGTGGTGACCCAAAGCCACCCGCCCGGCGTCAGGAGGCGAAACATCTCGCGAAAAACTTTCCTGGGAGGAAGGCGCAGGTGTTCGAGCACCTCGGAAAAAATGACGGCATGAAAACTCGATTCCGGAAAAGGCAGCGGGCCGCCGCCAAGTTCCCCCGCATGAACCGGAATGCCGCGGTCATGCGCGAACGCGCAATAGACGGGGATGTTTGCCGCCAGTTCAAGACCTTCGCATTGCCAGGCGCCGTCCTCTTTCAACAGCGCGGCGAGGAAACCGTAGGCAATGCCCAGGTCCAGCAGACGCGCCCCCGGCTGCGGCGGGGGCGGCAGCAGCGCAGCGATCTCCGCAAAGCGATATTGCTCGGTCTCAAGATATTGCCGCACCGAGTTCGCGTCCACCAACCGGCCGCGGTAGTCCGGGACTGGTTTTGGATAGAGGCGGGGGATATCGGCGGCAAAGGCGCGCAATCGTTGCAGGGCTTTTTCCCGGGTCATCATCCGATTCTTTACCCTGCTCGGACGCCGCATCCAACAACATCTTTTCTGATCGGGCGCAGCCGGATGGCAGATGCGGCCATCGTGGATCACGCGGCGAGTTGTCGTTTGAGCCACGCGAAGGCGACAGCTTGCATCCGGGCGTCAAACTTGTGCGGTCCCGGATAAAACTCCCCGCGATAATTCGCCGCCGCGCCGACCGACCGGTAATGACGCGTGATGCGTTGATGCGCCGCCTTCATGCCCGCCATGGTAAAGAGCAGGTCCTCCTTGTCGTACTGGACCAGGAGCGGCGAAGGCGCGCGGCAGGCGGCGAGGTCCGCCCAGTCTCCGTGGCGCCCCCATCCCGGGGGAAAGATCATCCAGGTGTGGCAGACGACATTGTGATCAAGCAGGCCGGCGCTGTCGCTCATCATCCCGACAACCACCGCCGCGCGGATGCGATTGCACGTGGCCTGGAGCAGGGTCGAGCGGCTGCCGCCGCCGGACAGCCCGACGCAGCCGATGCGTCCGGTGCAGACATCCCGGCGGCCTGCGAGATAATCGGCCGCCACACGATCCTCGTAGGCGACAATTCCGGAAAAGGTCGTGCCGAGGAGCGCGCAGTATTTCGCCACGGTATGCTCATGATAGACGCACATGGAGTTGTACCGGGCAATGCGCGGCGCCTTGGGGTTCTTGAACCAATAGGAGCACATCCGACCGCCTGTGGCCTGGTCAAATTCGGGGATCGTTTCCGAAGGAAAACGGCGGCTGCCCCAGAGAAAGATGTCCGGCACGAGGACCACGAACCCCTCGCGCGCCAGTTCGTTCGCGAAAGCGCGTCCGCCATAGGCGATCTTCCGGAAATCCTCGACGACCGGCGGCGTTTTCAAGGGGCCGTCGGCGATCTTTTCCTTCCCGAAGAACTTGAAACCGCCGTGGTCATGAAGGGCGATGACGCCGGGCAGGCGCTCTTTGACTCCCGATGGACGAAGCAGCCATGCGCGCGTGCGCGGTCCGTAACCGACCGACCAGGAAATCTCCTCTCCTTCAAGGCCGTCCTTGCGCCAACGCCGCTCGACGCGCGCCTTGCGCGGTTTTTCATTGGCGGGCGAAAAGCCAAGCACATCGTGAACCAACTGTTGAGTGCGCCGACCCGGCGGGGCCGGCGGGAAAAGCGGGCGAAGGGATGAACAGGCCGCGATGAGATCGCTGTAAACGCCAAGGTGCGTGAAGTGGGTTGGTTTCAAGGATGGGAATTTAAGGATGGAATTTTGAGGATGACGCCAGTTTGGCACGATTTGCCTTGGGAATCAAGCTCTCCTGATCCCTACCCCCTTCATCCTCGATGATGTATATTCCACGGAGGCACAGAGGACGCCAAGAACAGCATCACCGTTACTGCCTTCTGCCTGGCCGGGTGTTGCTCCAAGTCGGTGTTCTTGGGCTTCGATTCCTTGAACCGGTCACGCGATGCCGCGAAGTTGGCGGAATGCTGGCGGCTGTCTTTGACTTGCCGGCTGGGAAGGAACGTAGGCCGGCGGGCCGCACCGGGGCCAGTCAACCGTCGTGTCGGCGACGCGGTCATCCATGCCGAGCCTTTGCGGCAATGGCTGCAGAAGAACTCAGTCCTCCAGCCTCAAGGCACTTTCTTACTGGAATGACCTGCCCCTGCTGCTAAAAAGAACGCCAATCCACCGATGCACGACCCGATAAATCCGCTGCCACAAGTTCTGAAATTCCCGCCAGCCTCCATGACTGGCGAATGGTGGAAGGACCAGATCATTTGCGGAGATTCAAAGGCGAGCCTTCACGCAATGCCTGATGAATGTGTTCATCTTGCGATCACGTCACCTCCCTACAACGTCGGCCTTCAGTACGATTCCCACAACGACAAGATGCCGTATGATGAATACTTGCAGTGGCTGACCGGCTTCTGGAGCGAATTGAAACGCGTCCTTGTGCCCGGAGGCCGATTTGCGCTCAACATCGCGCCGACGAGCATCAAAGACTTCCGCCCCATTCACTACCACATGGCGCGCGACCTCCAGCATCTGGGGTTCATCATGCGTACCGAGATTCTTTGGTATAAACAGACCATGCGCCGTCGCACCGCGTGGGGTTCGTGGAAAAGCCCGCGCAATCCGCACATGGTGCCGAGTTGGGAATACGTGCTCGTATTCTCCAAAGGCCAGTGGGCACTCGAAGGCAATAAAGCCGATGCTGATATCACCGGCCCAGAGTTCATCAAGTTTTCCGATGCCTTTTGGCAGATACCGCCCGAGACGCGCGGTCGGCAACCGTACCTGAACAGCCTGTATCCACCCAAACGCGGACGAAAGTCGCCGGAAGCGAAAGAGGGCCATCCCGCTCCTTTCCCGGAAGAGCTGATTTACCGGCTCATCAAATTCTACAGCTACAAGCACAACGTCGTGCTCGATCCCTTCGGGGGCACCGGCACCGTTGCCGTCGTCGCCGCCCGGACCGGTCGGCACTACGTCCATCTCGACCTCTCGCAGCGGTACTGCGCTGTCGCAGCCGAGCGCGTTGCGGCAGAACCCAGGGAGCGCGTGCCAAGTGTTTGCGAATGCCGGTCCGCCAATTCCGCCGCCTTTTGATGCAGATTGGCTGAGGGCATGGGAGTGACGGCATAGATTCCATCTTGAATGTCGCGTTCCACATGGCGCCAAGCCGCGCGTTGAATGGAGGGCGTGATTTGTTTGCGGAACACCGCGAGATGAAAGGCATTGCGCAGTTCCAGCACTCCCAGGGGAATCAGGGGCACCGGCGGCATTACCGATGAAAAAACGCGGTTGGCCGTGGCGCTGGTCGTTTCGTGCAGATAAAGGGAGATGAGAAAACCGGTGTCGGCATAGACCTTCATCGGCCCCCCCGCATATCTTCGCGGAGGGCCGCCGATTCAGAACGCGGGATGAGCTGATGCGGATACTCGGTCTGCATCCGCTTGAGAAAGTTCGGCGCTGTCACGCGGGTTCTCCGGGCTGGCACCGGTGCCAGCACCGCGAACGGACGCCCGTGCTTGCACACCTGCACGCTCTCCCCCTCTGAAATCCACTCCGAAATCCGCGCGAAATGATTCCGCAAATCCGCAACCGTTGTCGTTTTCATGATAGAAATATCTATCATTTTCCCGCACCGGTCAAGCCCGATTTGAGCGGGCGCGACGCTGAGAGTAATTTCAGCCATGGTTGGTTCACTTCGTTTCCAGCAAGTACCGCTCGCCGCTTTTCGTTTCAAAACAAATGTCCCTGGCCGGAGCAAACCGGCGTTGCTTGCCGCCGACTCGAACCGCCACGGGGCGCGCAGGGTGGGGATGTTGCAGGCGAACAGGCATCCCCTTCTCGCTAAGTATTTCCGCCCGCACAAACTCGCCGTCCTTGCGCCACGCCGACACCAGGAACGCGCCCTCGGTCCGCAAATTGGCGAACGAGACATTGCGCCACTGCGGGGGCACGGCGGGAAAGAGACGCAGGCGGTCGCCCCAGCCTTGCAGCAGCATCTCGTGCACGGCTTCGGCTGCGGCGAAGTTTCCTTCCAGCGTGAACGGACGGTAGGTGGGTGCGAGCACCCCGAGTTGTTTGAAGTCGCCGTTCAGGTGGAAGCCGTTGCGCGACACCGTCGTGTCGAGGTAGAGCTTGAGCATCGTCCACGCGCGTTCGCCGCGTCCGCAGCGCGCCGTCATGCACGCCATCCACGCAAAGCTGTAGCCGCACCAGAACGGAAAGCCGAAGTGATCGATCACCCGCAGCGACCCATCAATCACCTGCCGGTCACGATCCGAGCCTTCCACGTGCAGCGTGCCGAGTGGATGAATCGCCATCAAATGGGAGAAGTGCCGATGCGATTCCAGCAATGGTTCGCCGGGGGCGACATAGAGCGTGGCGTCCACTCCCCAGTGCGATCCATCGGGCGGATTTCGCTGCGGACCGAAGGCGAGATCGTCCATCTGCGACAGCGCCTTTGTCCAATGCGCGGCCTGCGGGTGGTCGCCGAGTTCGTTGGCCATCTCGACGAGCGCGCCAAACAACCAGCGCATCAGCGCGAGATCGTAGTTCGAGTTCGGCTTCACCCAAGCGCTGAGGCGGTTATCGTGAGTTTCGGGCGAACTCGAGAGCGGCAGTTTGAGCTTGCCGTTGGGGTCGAGCGTGAGCAACGCCTCGATGCAGCGGGCGTTTTCGAGACAGAAGGGGTACGCGACCTGTTCGAGGTAGGCGCGGTCCATCGTGTAGCGCCAGTGCCGATGAAAGTTGTGCGCGACCCAGATGCCATTGGTCGGCGAACACGAGTACATATGCCAGCCACCCATCTGACGCCCGTCGAGCGTCATCACCCCGGGCACACACGCGCCGGGTGCGCCGTAGAATTTCTGCGCGTTCTCCCGGAACGCGGGCATTTTCTTCCATAGAAACTCAAGGAAACAAAGCCCTTCGTCGAGGTGGTTGGCGCCGAGATACGGCCAGTAGGTCAACTGGGTATTCAGGTCGTGATGATAATCGCCCTTCCACGGCGGCAACGCGCCGTCGTCCGCCGTCCACACGCCCTGCAGCGGAATCGGCGGCGCGCCGCGGCGCGAGGCCGCGCCATAGAAATAGTTTACGAGATAGTAATGCCTTTCAATCGCCGGATCACCAAGGTGCACGGCGGATTTCGCCCAGAACTCCCGCCAGTAGCGGTCGTGTCCGCGCCGCATCTTGGCGAAACCTTCATCCAGCGCATGCTCGACTCGACGCCGCGCTTCGGTCACCGGATCAGGGGCATCCTGGTTCGTCGTGACGGTAAACGCCAACAACATGTCGCGCTTCACCTTTCGTGAGCCGGCCGCGATCACATAGACAAACCCTTCCGCGCACGACTGTTCGCACCACTCGACGCCGTTCGCCTTGCTGCGCCGCGGCTGGGGATAGCCGAGCGACGCCACCGAACCGATAGATTGGTCCGCCGACTCCTGCCCCGTCACGTCGAACGCGGGTTTGATGACCGCCGACGCGCTACGCCCGATCAAACGCACGAGGCCGACGGGTTCTTCGGCGCGGCAATAGACTTCGAGGCGTCCCTGCTCCAACTCGACGCGGCCCATCGCGCGGCGCAAGTCGAGATGAAAACTTTTTGCGTCGCCTTGGCCATCGAGCGTCAACTCGATCCGACCCGCAGGCAGTTTCGTCGGCTGGGGGGTCTTGCTGTATGGCACTTCGAAGAGGTCTTCGAGCAGCTTCTTGTCGCCGCGCGCGACGGCATCCTTGATCGTCTGCCAGTTGAACTCCGGCCGCTTGAATTCTTCGGGCACGCGCAAGTCCCAGAGATCCCCACGGTCGAGCGACAGCTTGAGGTGGCGTCCGCTGCCCCAGAGCAGCACGCCCATCAAGCCGTTGCCAAGCGGGATTGCTTCGTCCCAACGGTCAATGGGGGCGGCCAAATGAAGATCGTGACGTTTCGAGTTAAGTGTCGGTTTGGTGAGTTTCATGGCAGTTCCTTGAAGATTTGGCGGACGATTTCGAGTTGCTTCTGAAAAAACGGATGAGGTCGGAACGCGGGTGCGGGTCCCCAAAGATACCCGCACATGCCGCAGCCGCGCGCCAGCAAATCGCGGATCAATTGGACGTTCATGTGCTTCGGCCCCATCGGGGTGGCGATCACGGCTTGGTGCGGCGGCCAAACGTCTGATTCAAACGAACGTCACGCACGGTGACATCACCGGGATGCCTGCTCCACACGAACTCCTTTTTGCCGGTGATGGTCAATTCGGAGAGGCAGCCGGTTTTCCGGTCCACGCACAAAACGAGTTTGCCGCCCGTGATGCGCCAGGTTGCTTCCGTTGTTTCAATCTTGTCCATGATGAGTTGATTCGGCTTATGAAGGCTTTTGGTGAAACGGCGATTCCGGCGGCGAGCCAGTGCAGATCACAATCTGATAGTTTCCATCCGAATGCCAAATCTACGACCGTTTGATCGCAGCGGCCACTGGCGCGCACAGGTTCACTGGTGGTCAAAGATCCTTGACGCGGAATTTTCTGAATCCGCAGGCGCATGGCCGATAACCGCTGACCCAGAATTCGCCCGTGGACGGACAGGCGATCGTGGCGCTCTGCATGCCGTCGTGACACCAGCCGCCGTCTTCGCGTTCGGTCTGCAAGTACTTCGCCATCCATTCCATCGTGGTCTTGCCCTTCGCCTTCCGCAGATGCACCGAGACGCGCTGGTTGGCGCGGACACCGCATTCCCAATCGTGGGCGACGCCCTGGTCAATCAACGCCTTGATCAATTCGGGCGCGAGAAACACGCCCCCCGTGAGCACGCCTAGTTCGTCGGGCGCGCGGACGGCATGGAGTTTGCCGCACGTTTCGAGGATGACCACCTTGCCGCTGCGGTCGGCAAGCATGATCACGCTCGCGCACTCGAAACCGCGGATGATATCGATTGCTTCGTCCACTGTCGCCGCATTTTGGATCGCCCAGCGTTGCGCGTAAAACACCCGCGCATAGAGGTCGAACGGAAACTTGTGCGCGCCCGGGGCGAACCGTGTTCCCGCGAACGACGAGGCCTGGCCCATGGCGAGGCCCTTTTCGTTGATGCAACGTCCCGCCCACGCCATGCCCGCCCACGTCACGCCGTAAAAGGCGTGGCCGCTCTTGGGCCGCACGGTTTCGAGCAGATAAAACGGCGGCGAATCTTCGAGCACGCCCGCAATGACCGGACCGCGTTTCGAGTCGTGCGCCGCGAAGTTGTAACACGCGAGCGTCGCGGGATGGTCGGACAACGCGTTCCAGCAACGGAAGGCGTAGGCGCAAATGTCGTCCTCGGACATTTCCGCGCCCTTGCCCGTGGCGAGGATTTCCTCCATCAATTGCGGACAGCGTTGCGCCATGTCCCTGGCCATGCGCCGCCCGTAGGCATGCGCTTCCTTGCGCGAGTATTGATGCGTGTGCCCCGGCCCCCAATGTTCGCTCGCCAGTTGGATGGCGTACTTGAGTTGTCGTCCGCGCGCCAACCCGATTTGAGCGGGTGCGCCTTTCAACTGAATTTCAACCATAGGATGTTCCTTTCACGATAATTTCAGGCCTTCCAACCCCGGAATTTCTTCCAGGCATGGTACGCCTTCACGTTGATGATGGCGAGGTTGCCGAGGTCGCTGCGGGTGTCCAGCCGCGCGGCGTGCGCCTTGAACACGATCTTCCAGAACCGATCCGCTTCTGCAACGTTTTTTTTGTAGCTGGCCACAAGGCGCGGATCGGGACGAAGGTTTTCGCTCCCGGCCTGGCGAAGAAGCGCCTGTTGCGCGGCCAGACGTCCGCGCGAATCCATGAGCCGTTTGATCCGCTCGTAGGCGATCACGAAGTCCATTGTCGCGAGCAGCCGACGGGCATGGGGCCTTCCCAACCGCAGGCGCGCGAAGCGGCGGCGCAGCCGTTGCAAAACCTCGAACGCATCACGCCGTCCCTGTTGCGTGCCGAACTGGAACAGCAAGCCGTCCAGCCGATAGAACGCCGCCATGCTCAAATGCGGCACGCCAAAGCAGTCGGCGCGCGCGCGCATGAGTTGACGGCAGAGACGCTGAAGCACCGGCGGGGTTTTACCGGACGTGAGAGGTGGAAAGCTGTCCCAAGTGAACTCGCCACACTCGGTTTGCTGGCTCGTGCCCGTCCAGCCGGGGCCGAGCGATCGGTGTTTTGGGGATAGAGAGCAGGATATAAGGAGTAGCTGTCGAGCGGCAGGAACTTTCGGTGTTCGGAAAGGTAAAGGGTCTGCGATGAATTTGAAACCTTGGGGATGGAAACACCCCCGCCCGGAGTCGGGTTGTTGTAGAGCCAAAAGGAGATGCCGTAGGAGATGCGGTCCCAGTAGATCAAACCGGATGGCCCGACGCGGTCAATGCTTTCCCGGTCGGAAGGACACAGGAAGACCCGGCTGTACCCCCTGCCGGGGAATGGATCGAGCGGTTTCCCGGAAAGGTAGGGATCAATCATGCCCGCCCAGCAATAGTCCAGGACGTAACTGCCGTTGGGATCAAATCCGCCAAACAGGGGCAACAAGTCGCGGTTGTCGTTCGCATAGAGCAACGCGCCTGTGCCGACCTGCTTCAAATTGTTCATGCACGCGGCGCGCCGCGCCGTCTCACGCGCTGACGACAACGCCGGCGTGAGCAGCGCCGCGAGGATGCTGATGATGGCGATCACCACCAGTAGTTCGATGAGGGTGAAGGCGGAACGGCGAGTGATCAGTGAACAATCATCAGTCATCAGTTTTTTAGTAATCAGTTGAGACGGAAGACCGTCGTGACTGGTTACTGATGACTGCTCACTGCTCAGAGGCTTCTCCTTTCTCCGCTCGATTCGCGCGCGAGCAGAACCGGTTTTCTCAGCACGCGGCGGCGCGGCGCAAGGGGATGCTGGACTTGTTCCAAAAGACTTTCCACCGCGGCCGCCGCCACGCCGCGACTGTCGCCGTCCACAACGGTCAAAGGCACTTCGGCGATGCGCGTCAGACGCGTGTTGCTTTGGGTCACGATGGCCACGTCGTCGGGCACACTCAATCCCGCGACGCGAATGGCTCGCAGCAATCCCACCGCCAGTTCGTCGCTGTATGAAAAAATCGCCGTCGGGCGGGGTTTCAAAGCCGCGATTTGCCGCCAGAGTTCCGCCGGATCGTCATCAGTCTTCCACGGAAAAAGCAAATAGAAAATGAACAAGTGTTCATCTTTGTTGCAACATCGGGGAGCCGTCTAACCCCGAATCCTTTCCTGTGAGCAATAACTTTTGGACAACGCTCAATACAGTGAGCGTGCCGCAAAGGATGTTCATGGCCTCATTTTTCCACTGGGATGACAATGCCGCGCAGAATGATGTTCTGACAGAACAAAAACACCAGCAGCGTGGGGATGGCAGCCATGGCGAGCGACGCGAAAATGATGGGCGTCCCGTAGTATTGCTGGAGCTGATAAATGAACACCATCAGCGTCCACATCGATTGCTTCTGGCAGACGAGCAATGCGAACATGAACGCTCCGTAGGCCGCTGTGAACGCGCCCAGCGCGATGACGGCCAGGATTGGCGCGGACAAGGGCATTGTGATCGCGGTGAAAATGCGCAGTTCGCTCGCGCCATCCAGTGTCGCCGACTCGTACAGTTCCTTGGGCAAGCTGTCGAAAAATCCTTTCAGAAGAAAGATGGAGTAACCGTTCGCCGCGGCAGGGATGATGAGTGCGGCAAAGGAATTGAGCATGCCCAGATCGCGCAGCATCAGGAAGGCGGGAATCTGAGTCACTTCGCCTGGAAACGCCATCGTTGCCATAAGAAAGAACAGCGCATGGTAGCCCCAACGCGGCTGGAAACGCGACATGGCATACGCAGCGATCGGGTTGACGATGAGGGCGGTCAGGATGTTGAGCGCGCAGAAGAGGAGCGTGTTCTGGAACGCCCGGCCCTGCAGGGAGAGATACGACCACGCCGCTCGATAGTTGCGCGTCGCCAGTTCCCATCGTATCTCGCGCTTGTTTTTCATCACGATGCTCCAGTCATAGGCCAGGAGCGGCATGCCGATGTCATCAAACGAAGCGTAGCTCGTCTGGCAGGACCGGTTGAACTCGTTGATTTTACCCGCGTACTTCTCGCGGAGGAAGGCGCGCCAGCGGAAATCCGGCGCATCGAGGGAGATTCCCGTGGGCGTCGGCAGCGTTTGGAGAAAACTCTGCAAGTCGCCCTGGGCGGCGGCGGGCGCGTCGCTGGAAGGGAATTGGATTTCATTCCACGCGGAATACGAGGCGCAATAGACCTTGTTCAAATTCGCCATGTTGCCGTACCGCGCGCGCAGGTAATCCGCATAGGCCGGGTGCAGGTCCGGATCGAACTTGATAAATCGAATGGAGAGACTTTCGCGCACGAAGTTCCACCAGTCCTCGCGTTGGGCGGGTTGCGTGGGTGGCGTCGGACTGATTGTGACGCCGTAGAGCGTCGCATAGTGCGTGCCCCATTTTTGGTTCAGCTTCTTCGCGGCCCCCGCGTTCGAGCCATAGACGGCAGGCAGATACGTGAAGAGGAACTGGCCATCCATGCTGTTCGGGATGAAATAACGGGCGGGCAGGCCCTTTCTGAACTCCTGGTACGCCCTGCCCAGGTCGTCCGCCGACGGCTGATACGTTCGCACGAACCACGCTTCACCGGGAATCCAGAAACCGAAGTTCCCGCGCGGACGGTCGGGAAACGTCTGCCACAGGTGACGCTGATGTTTGATGCCCAGTTCCGACACCGTGTGGTAGGCGACGGCGTGTCCGAGCGTGGTAAAGTGCCGCGGCCAGGAATTCCTCTGCTGCAGGAATCCGTCCCAATCCCGCATCAGTGCGGCGGGCGGCGGATTCGGCGGATTCAGGAACTCGAAGGCATACAGCGGCTGGCCTTGCGCGTCGTGGTAACGCGTCGCGACGGTGAAGCTGTCGAGCGTCCAATATCGTTGTTCCTCGAACTTCCGAAACAGCGCCGCGTCGTCGTATAAAAACCGGGGCACAACGTCGAACTGGCGGATGTCCACGTCGCTCTTGAGGGACCCGCTCAGCATGAGCAGGAACGGATAGACCATCCACGCCGCGCCGACGACGAGGAGGGTGTACATCGTCGTGATCAGCAGGCGACCGCGAGGGGAACGTCGTTGGATTGGACTAAGAATGGGCATTGGGGGAGGAGGGAAGTGAGAAATTTTAAATTAGAAGTTAGAAGTTGAAGGCGGGTGATTCCCTCTTTTACGGTGGACATCATGAGCCAGAATCTTGTTGCTGGATTTCACTCTGATTTTCCAAGCTTTTTGTTTCAAATTTCTAATTTCGAACTTCGCGAATCGCCTTAGCGATTCGCGGTGCGAAATTCGACCTTGTTCAGGATTCTGAGTTGGTAGGCCGTGAAAGCGAGGAGCAGGATGCCGAGAATCCAAGCCATCGCCGTGCCGTGGCCGAACTTGAGATACAGGAAGCTGCGTTGCCAGATTTCATAGCCCACCACGTGCGTGGCGAAGTTCGGTCCGCCGCCCGTCATGGCCAGGACCGCGTCGCCTGACTTGAAACCTCCGATGAACGCGCCCACGGCGTTGATCACCAGCAACGGCTTGAGATACGGCAACACGATGTAGCGCAGTTTGCCGAAGAACGTCGCGCCATCCATGTCCGACGCCTCATAGAGTTCGTCGGGCACACCCTTGAGCGCCGCAAGATAGATGATGCAGCCAGGGCCGAGGTTTGCCCACGCCATCGGGAACACAACGCAGAACATCGCCAGCTTCGGGTCCTGCAACCACGTTTGCGCAGGCACGCCGACGCAGCCGAGAATCTTGTTCAGAATGCCCGCAGGGGACGGGTCGTAAATGGCGCGCCACATGAACAGGATCACCACGCCCGACACCACGGCGGGCAGGTAGAACAGGACGCGAAACAGAATCTTTCCGGCAGGGATTTCCTGGAGGATCACCGCCAGGCAAACGGGCGGCAGAAAACCCATCAGCATCCACAGCGCACAAAAGACGGCGGCGTTCTTCAGCGACATCCAAAAGATTCCGTCGTAGAGGACGTCGGCAAAGTTGCTGATGCCCACCCAGGGCGAGCCGCCCATGACGTTGTAGTTTTGAAACGCCATCAGCGAGCCGCGCACCAGCGGGTAATAGGCCCACATCAAGATCAGCAGCAGCGCCGGTGCGATGAGCGCAAGGGCGAGCCGATCTTTGTATGCCGCCCTGCCTTCCGCGGCGAAAGTCCGCACGCCGCTTGTCCATTGAAAGACACTGCGCACAAGCAGCGAGAAGCCCGCCGCCGCAAACGCGACGACCATCCAGCCCACGGCGTTTCGTTTCTTGCGGACAGGCTCAGGGACGAGGCCGATCATCTTCTCGTTTGTTTCCCGCACGGCGTCGGTCAAACATTCCTGAATCTTCGCCCGCCGTTGCGCGCGGCTCATGCCTCTGAAGTCGAAGAAGAATATCTGCTCCATCGGCTTGGTCAGGTACGGATACACGAATTGACAGTTCTTGCCGTACGGCTCGGGCGTGCCGTTGGCCAGGGCCTCCTCGAATGCTTCAAGCAATCCCGGCGTCGTGAGCTTCGCCAACGACGGGAATCCGTACGCCTTCAGCCATCGCGGATCGATCATCCGCCAAGCGCCTTGCTCGACCATCGTCTGCGTAAAAATCCGCCGCGCCTCCGGGCCGTCATAGAACCGGATCCATTCCCACGCTGCGTCCCGCACACGCTTGTCCTTCTGTCCCGCGAACAGGCCCATCATCCCCGCGTTGACCTCGGAACTGGACCTGCCCGTCGGCCCTTTCGGCACGGGCGCGACGCCGATCAACTGCGGATTGAGATTCGACAAGTACCCCGCGCGCAACGCCTCGAACATGATCGCCACCTTCCCGTCGCGCCATTTCTCGTAGAGATCAGCGCCGCGATAGGCCAGCGTCCCCGTCACCCCGTTGCGCGTCACCTTCTCCTTCTGCAAATCATCGATAAATTCGAATGTCGTGACCGCCTCGGGCGAATCGAAGGCCGCGCGCCATTCGCTGTCAGGAAGCTGCTTTACGACTTCCACGCCGCCGCTGCAGAAATAGGAATACACACCCCACGAGGCCGCCTGTCCGGTAAGGAAACCCAGCCCGCAAATGCCCCGTGTGGGGTCGGCGACTTTCCGCGCCACATCGCGCAGCTCGTCCCAATCGGTCGGCGGACGGTTTGGATCGAGACCGGCGGCAATGAACAAGTCGCGCCGATAAAACATCACGCCTGCGCCGACGCCCATCGGCATGGCCCAGTAATGGGTGCCGCCCGGTCCTTCCCGGTGGATGACGGGCATGACCGCAGGTGGCACGCGATCAGCGAGTTCCTCCCTTGGCATGTTGTCAACGTACTCGTCGAGCGGGTAAAGGAAGCCCTGCCTGATGTAGGTGTCCGATTGGCGAAAGTTGACGTAGATGATGTCGGGCGACGTCCCGCCTGCGATCGACATCAGCGGCGCTGCGTCCATGCCAACGCCCTCGATCTGGAGCGCGCTGGCAGGTTCGAGATTGATGTTTGGATGAAGTTCCTGAAACCGTTCTAGGATGCGGTACCGCGCAAGATCCTCGGGACGTGTCCCGCCTTTGTAGGGAAGCTCGAAGACCTTGACGGTGATGGGTTCGGAGCGACCCGGGTCTGCGAACAGCATTGCGGCGCTGAGGCAACAACCCAGCGTGAAGACCGGCAAACTGAACCGCGAGAGCATCATTCTGAAATAAACTCCAGTCGATTCAGGTTTCGAATTCCAGCACCAACAGACCACCCGGACCGACTTTAATCTCGATATAATTTCTCGAATGCCGAATCAAACCGTGCTTCCGCAGGCCCCGCCAGTACGTCGGGTCGTAGCCGAACAGGAGGTGAAACTCCCCGGGATCGTAAACGGATGCCGCTGACATAAGATTTGCGAGTGCGTGTATCAAAGACTGTGCGGAAGGTTGTAATCAACCAAAAGACAACACGGGTTGTCAATCAAACAAAACCTTGCCTTAAACCAGGAGAATCGCACACTTCGCGATGGTTTCAATGAAAATCAGGCATGGTTCAACGGTTCCAGGTTCACGGTTCAACGGTT
>JACQHZ010000033.1 GCA_016198745.1 Verrucomicrobiota bacterium | reverse complement strand
GTCGGAGAGTCGGCCTGCATGGTCTCGATACTCCATCGAGGATTTAGGGTGTCGTGAATAAGGGATATGGTACGTTTCAGGGGAAATTGGCGGGTTATGTCCGAATCCAGGCGCTTTACACGCAAGGCAACATGCGGTAGTTTTCGGGCATGAGCACGATCACTGCGATTTTGGAGCCGGATGCGGATGGCACACTGCACCTGCCGCTGCCAGAGGAGCTTCGCCATGGCAAGGTGCAGGTGGAGGCAACCCTGCAAGTTGTGTCGCAGGCTGCCACGATCGAGACCCCGGCGAGGAAGGACACGCCTCTGGAGGCGTTCAAGGCATTGAGAGAGATGGGCGGGTTACGGCATGTCATCCCGGACCCGGTGGCGTGGCAGCGTGAGCAACGGATGGACCGGCCCTTGCATGGCAGGGATTGAGCCATGTTGCTGGACAGCAACATTCTCATCTATGGCGCGGAGGGAGGCGAAGCACGCCTCGATGCAATCCTCGATCGCACGGATCTCGCAGTAGCGAGCGTAACCTGGATCGAGACGCTTGGTTTTCACCGCTTGAGCGAATCGGAGCGGAACGGGTTGGAGATGGCCATCGGACGGATGAAGGTGCTTTCACGTCTCGTCGAGATCCTTGAGGGCTTCATCAAGGTCAATCACGCGACCCGCGCGAATATCCGCCATGCCTTCCTTGAAGGACGACGGAATGTCCTCGTCATTCAGTTCGCAGATGCGCTCGATGACCTGAACCCGTTTTTTCTTCGGCATGGCTTTGATCTCACGGATGATTTCAGCAACGCTCATACGACGGAATATAGAACAAGATGCGACAAGAGGCAAGGCCGGGATGGGGGCGCTTCCGGGGATGGGGGCGAATGGATTGCAATTTTGGGATCGTGCCCCGTCCAGCGTCTGAACAGGACGGTTTTCAGTGGCGACTTGCGAGCGGGGAAAACTCCGGCAGCGTTTTGCCGCCGAGCCGCGGGCGCGGCGCTCCTGCACCTGGAATCCGGTCCGCCGGCGCGGCGGTTCGGGCGGCGTTACAGGTTGTCACCGTTTATTAAAAAAAATCCGTTGCGAAAAGGCTGGCTTGACTCCGCGGGGCAATCCTGTCGAGGATGGGGGCATGTCGGAAAAACCAGAGACCCAACATGCGACCCGGGTGCTTGCGGCGGCGCGGAAGGTGCCGGTGCTCTCGATGATGTTCCGGCGGCTCGAACCGCGACAGCAGGAGATTGTGTCGCTTCTTCGGCGCACCACCATTTTCGCGGACCTGACGGCCTCGGAACTGATTGAACTGCTGCACCTGCTTCATGAGCGCACGTTCGTCGCCGGCGAGACGGTCTTCACCGAGGGCGAACCCGGCCTCGGCCTCTATGTGGTGTTGAAGGGCGAGATTGAGATCGGGAGCGTTGATAAAGACGGCAAGGGCCGCGTGGCGCGATTGGGACACGGCGAGGTTTTCGGCGAGGTGAGTTTTCTGGATGGAAGCGGACGATCCGCGACGGCAACCGCGACCATCAAGACCGATCTCATCGGATTTTACCGCACGGAACTCTTCGATTTGCTTGAACGAAAACCCGCCCTGGCCTCGAAGATTCTGCTGGCCCTGGCGCGACAGATGGGCATGCGCATGCGGGCGATGCTCCAACTTATCCAGCCGTGAATCCTCCCGTTTCCGTCACCTTTCAGGGCAAACGTTTCAGCAAGTGGATCCGCTTCGGACTCCCGTTGTTGAGCCTGTTTCTCTTGTGGCTGCTTTATCATGAGGCCCCGCTGCTGTTCAGTTCGCTGGTGATTTCTTTCGGGCTTTTTTACATCCTGAATCCGGTGGTGGATTTTCTGGAGGCGCATTCGCTCAGCCGCATCGCGGCCAGCGCCCTGGTGCTGGCGGGGCTGGTCGCGGTGATGTACCTGATGTGGATGCGGGTTTTAAGTTTCAGCACGGACATTCGCGCCCAAATGGATCTGGACGTCTTTCAGAGAAACCTGGTCGGAACGGCGCAACGGGTGATCGTCTGGGTTGAGGTGAAAATGCCGGTTTTGAAACGGTTCATCGAACCGGAAACCGAGACCCTTGCCGCCGCCGTCGTGGAGCCCGCGCGGGATGTCGCCCTCAAGAAGCGCCAGAAATCGCGTTCCGGAACCGAGGAACCGCCTCCGCCACCTCCGCCCAAGCCGAAGACGCTCCCGGACCGGATCGAGGAGTTCATCGCCAAACAACTGATGGCGGTGGCGCCCGACCTGGCGAAAAAACTGCTTGGACTTTTGCCCAATCTCATTTTGATTCCGTACTTCACCTTTTTCCTGCTCAAGGATGGACGTTCATTTCGCAAGACGCTCATCGCGTGGATTCCGAACCGGTACTTCGAACCGGCGCTCAAATTTTTCTATGAACTGGATCGTCGGATGCGCTCCTACTTTCAGAGTTTGATGCTGGACTGCGTGTTGGTGGGGGTGCTTGTCGGCGTTGGCAGCGCGCTGGTGGGCGCTCCCTATCCCGTGGTCTTCGGTTTGCTCGCCTGCATTCTCAACAGCATTCCGTTGTTGGGACCGCTGCTTTACGGGTTGATCTGTCTGGTGATCACCATCGGAGCGGGGAGACCTCTGGATGTCGTCTTCGGTTTCGCGGGGGTTTTTGTTCTCAGCCGTATCTGCGACGATCTGGTCTTTCAGCCGACCATTTATGGCAAAAGCCATCACATCCATCCCGTGGTGGTCGTCTGTGCGGTGTTGCTCGGAGAGACGGTGGCCGGCGTGTGGGGCATGTTTCTGGCCATCCCAATCACGTCCATCCTCCTGCTCGGATTGGACATTGTTCGCGAGATCTCGATGGGGGAAGACACGCCGCCACTGCCCCCATCCGCCTTCGCGCCGTTTGCGTGACGCGGGTTGCGCAGGAAACCGCACCGGCACATAGAAACACGCGAGCGCAAGCAGGCGCGTCGGGGACGTCTCAGCCCCGCCTTCGTTTCATCGCCTGGCGCATCTCCCTTTCGGCATCCCGTTTTCGGATGTCCTGCCGGCGGTCCGCCGCAGACTTGCCCCGGCACACGGCAAGCTGCACCTTGGCGATTCCGCGGTTGTTGAAATAAATCCTCAGCGGCGCCAGCGTGCAGCCCTTGATGTCGCAAAACTCGTGAAGCCGGCGGATTTCCGAGCGGTGCAACAACAGCTTGCGAAACCGCGTTGGCTCGTGGTTGAAACGGTTTCCCTGGGCATACTCGTCAATATGCGCGCCGATCAGCCAGACCTCCCCCCGATCAACACGGGCAAATGCTCCCAAAAGCGAGGCGTTGCCCATTCGGATGGATTTCACTTCGGTGCCGCGAAGGGCAATCCCCGCTTCGCATGTTTCGAGAATCTCGAAATCGTGCCGGGCTTTTCGATTCAGGATTTCCATGCTCCAAAAGGGGGCGGCAAAAAAAAGGCCGGCCCATGCGCCGGCCTTCAACGAACGACACCGGGAAAATCACTTTTTCTTTCTGGTCTTTGCGCCTTCGGTTCCGCCCAAAACGCTGACCGGTCCCATTTCGTAGGAAATTTTGCCATCCGCAATTTCCTTGAGAGCGATGCTCATGAAGGACATGCCGTTTTCGGGCGCAACCAAGGGCTTGTGTCCCTGCCCCAACTGTCGCACCCTTTGAGAAACCATGTTCACCAGGATGTTGGGGTTCTTGACGTGCTTGAGGGCCTGGGCGAGATAGAGGTTGTTCATGATATAAAACCTTATTTTGCGACAGTCTTCAGTCGTGCCATAATTCTTGCCTTGTGACGGCGCGCGGCGTTAACGTGCAGAACCCCTGTCTTGGCGGCGCGATCCAACAAGGAAACCACCATCCTTCCCTGTTCAACGATCTTGGCGGGATCGGTCTTGAAAAGATCGTTCAAGCGGCGCAAGCCGGTGCGTATTCTTTGCTTGACACCCTGGTTGCGGATGCGCTTGCGCTCGCTGGCGCGCGCTTGTTTGGCGGCGGAATTTGCTTTCGGCATGCGGCTTCTTGAATTAAAGGATCAAAAATAAAGGGGAATACTTCACTTCCATGCAATGACAAGGGCTGTTTCGGAAACACACCCTCGATTCATCTCCATTTCGCCTGGAATTTTTCATAATGCGGACTTTTCTTAACAAAGCAATCAAATTTTTTGCGGCAATTTTTTTGCTCCCCCTGTTTCCCGTTCTTCTTCAGGCAATCTGGACACAAACACGCCGCCTGAATGGAGGCGTGCTCCTTCTGGAAAATCCCCTGAATCTCTGCCTGGGAGGTCTTATCCTGTGGGCCATCTTTGCGTTCTTCTTCCGACTCCCTCCCCGCGCGTATGTTTTTGCCCACGAACTCACCCACGCTTTGTTCGTCAAACTCTGCGGGGGGCAGGTGAAGAAAATCTCAGTCCGCCGCGACAGCGGGTACGTGCTTTCCGATCGGTCCAATTTTCTCATTGTGCTCGCTCCGTATCTTTTCCCGTTTTATGCCATCGCGCTCGGCCTTGCGGCATGGGTTGCGGGACTTTTTGCGCCCATCGGACATTTTGAAACTCCGCTCTGGGTCGGAATCGGTTTTTGCCTTGGCTACCATTGGACCATGACGGGGAGAATGCTTTTCACGCGCCAAAGCGACTTTTCATCCCAGGGATACCTTTTTTCCTTCGCGCTGATTTCCGCGATCAATCTTCTGCTCTTGCTGGCAATCTTTCTTCTCTTGCCCGATCCGCGCGGCTTTTTTGTCCGCACTGCGGCTTTGGGCGCATCGGCCGCCCATTCCTATCGCGAGGCGTTTGATTTCCTGCGAAGATTCGTCGGAGGCATTTGACGCAACCACGGACGACCATAGAGCAAGGCATCGCCTAACCTGCATTTTTCACAAGGTGAAAATGCACCTGGCCAAGAGGCCAGGCAGCACTTTGTG
>JACQHZ010000355.1 GCA_016198745.1 Verrucomicrobiota bacterium | reverse complement strand
CAGGCTTGACGAACCGGTGGCGATGACCCGCACCGTGCGAAAATGATCTGCCGCAATTTTAATCAACTCCGATGGATTCCGCAGACGATGAATTTCGTCCAGCACGATCCGTTTGCCTTTGAGTCCGCTCAGGAATTCTTCCGGATCCTCCATCTGCATGCGCACCCGGGGAAGTTCGCAGTCGAAGTATTCGACTTCGGAAAGAGACTGACAAAGCCAGGTCTTGCCCGCCCGTCGGACTCCCGAGAGCCAGACCACAGGCTTCCGTTCCCATGCCTTTTCAACAAGGTTTATCCAGTATTGGCGGTTAACCATACGCGATCATAATCGCATAAAGTGACACTAAACGCAAGCCTGCTCGCGTTGAGACGGAAGACGGGGCGAATGTGAAATGCCGATCCCCTGGCCTAACCCACTGCGGCAACTTCATGCGGATCGTTTCCCTCATCGAGAAGGCATTGGCACAGCGCGGCATAGCCGCAACCAAACCGGAGGGACGCGCTCCGTCGCGTCCGTTCCCTCTCGACACATCCGCGGCCACGACGGAGCGTGGCC
This sequence comes from Verrucomicrobiota bacterium, assembly GCA_016198745.1. Taxonomy (GTDB): domain Bacteria; phylum Verrucomicrobiota; class Verrucomicrobiia; order JABWAM01; family JABWAM01; genus JACQHZ01. The sequence goes on along the minus strand of JACQHZ010000355.1, from coordinate 3,022 downwards.
CTCCACGCGCCCTGGAAAATCTTGCCGCCAAAACAAGAAATTGAACGTTAGTAGTATAAGAGAGGCCATTACGCGCAATCGCGCCGGGGCTTGGAAATCAGTCTTGTTTTCAATGGGAAACCATGCCAAACCGCTCCCATGCCGTCTTACGTTCAAGGCGATGGAGAGCGCCGCCGGCTGCGGCAGGCCCGGTCCTGCGCTTTCGCGCGATTTTCGACGGTGTTGTCATCCCGGCCGGGCGATGTCCCAACGACCGCCAAAATCAAGATTCTCGTCCTTTGCCTTTTTGTCATCCTCGGCGCGCTATGGTCCATTAAGGGGACCTCAGAAACATCCATTCAGAAGCATGGTTTCAAGAGCGGGAAGGATCATGATTTGGGGAAGGTTGACGAAGCGGTGGAGCTTCTGAGCCGGCATCCCGATCATGAGGCGGTCGCCGCCATCGGCGCGGGTCTCGCCTTGAGACGCGGCGGCAAGATGAATCGTGGAGATGACGATCCGATCCATCTGGCTGGAATCAAGGTCCTCCGGCGGTTGCCGGATCAAAAGGGCAAACAGCTTGTGGATTTGTTGGCGCGCACGGTAACAGAGAAGATTGGGCGAACTGGACCGGAGGATATCAAAGAATTGCAGAAACAATTGCTGGAAAAAGAATAGGAGGGCGCGCCGGTTCCCTTGTTCCACTACATTCCCCACATGGCGCCGTTTTCCCGAGATGTACGGCTTTCGTCGGTGATGTTCGCGACGCTGGCCGCGCTGCTTCTCCCATCGGAACATCCCGTTGTTGCCGAAACCAAAACACCGGTCCCATCCGGCGACCGGGAAATCATTGACGGAAAACAAAAGCTCGATGGCCTTCGCCTTCTTGAGACATGGATGAATGGCTTCGCTTCATGATATGACGCAAACATGCGGAATTCAAGTCTCGGCGGGTTTGGCCACATTGAGTGGCGGCGGCCTTCCGCCCACAAGAATGGTGAGAGCGCCGCCCAAAAGCAACACGATGCCGAAGATCGCCTGGCCGGGAGTCAACACCTCGCCAAACATCCAGTGCGACAACAGCAGAACCCCCACCGGCGTGCTCAACAGCATCGTGGCGCAAACCGTGACGCCCAATTCCTTGAGCGCGTGAAAATAGAGCGGATGCGAAATGCCGATGCACAGAATCCCCGAAACCACCAGGATCACATTGACATGCCATGGCGCTCTGAACACCAGCCCCGGATCTCCCCAGATCAACATCGGCGGCAGCAGCAGGGCCGTTGTGTACAGGCTGATGACGGCGAAGGAAATGCGCGAACCGATGTCGGAGGCGAATTTCTTGACGGCCGTGCTGTACGAAGCCCACATGAACGAACTGAGCAGGACCAGCAGGACCGCGAGATTCATTTTCATTTTATCGAGATCGGGCCGAAACAAAGCCAGGCCCAACGTTCCGACAAGGGTCAGCATCAGCCCGATCAAAAACCGGCGTGAGCGAAAAAGCCAGCGTTCCTCATGAAAAAAGATGAACGCCAGCGCGCACGAAAAAAAAATGCTGGATTTGCTGAATAACGACACGAAGGCGGGATAGAGCCATTTCAGCGCCAGCGGCCAGCTTGTTTGCGAGATGACGTTCGGGATGCTCGGCCACAACAGCCGCAGCAATTCCCGCCTTCCAAGGCCGGATTCTCCCCGCGCGATCTGCCGGAACAGCCACGGCAGCAAGAACAGCGCGCTGCTGGCGTATCGCAGAAAATTCTGTGTGAACGGATCGTAGTACGGCATCAGGTACTTGACGAACACCGTCGGCGTGCACCAGAGCGCGAGCACGAGCATCAGCGCCAGGATCGCCTTGCGTCGTTGGAACGTCATCGGCGCATCATAACAAACCTCCGACGCAGGGTCTTGCGGTTTTTCTAGAAAGGGCCTTTGAATTTTTTTTCGTAGCTGAAGAACTCCTCTCCGCTCAAATCCGTTTCATCCAGACCGAGCATTTTTTCGACGGTCCGGATGATCGTGATGGCTGATGGATAAAACAGATTTTCGAGGGGCCGGGTTGTCGGACACGGCGCATGCGCGAATCCGATGCGCTCGACGGGTTTCTTGAGATTGCCAAAGCAGTCGTGGCTGACCCTGGCGGCGACTTCCGCTCCGAAACCGCAATAGACCCAGTCGTAATCCGCCACCAGGCAATGGCCTGTCTTCCGGACGGACTCCACAATGACGCGCTCGCCCAGAGGGGCGACGCTTCGGACATCCACCACCTCCATGTCCACGCCGCGCCGCGCCAGGACCTCCGCTGCCTTGAGCGCTTCCACGTTCATCCAGGAGGCGCAGACCACGGTGAGCGATTTTCCTTTGCGGAGGACGGCGGGGACGCCGATTGGCGTCGCCACGGTCTCGTCCACATCCCCGGGCACATCGTACAGCCAGCGATGCTCGATGAAGATAACCGGATTTTCGTCGCGAATCGCGGCGCGCAAAAGACTGTAAGCATCCTGGGCGCGACTGGGGAGCACAACCTTCAATCCGGCGATGTGCGCGAACAAGCCGTGCAACGATTTGCTGTGCTGCGCGCCCTGTCCCCATCCGCGGCCGATGACCGCGCGGATGACGAGCGGCAGCTTGAGCCGGCCGCCGCTGAGGTAGCGCAGGCAGGAGACCATGTTCGCGATCTGGTTCATGCTCAACAACATGAAGTCCGCGCGGATATGCACAAGGATGGGGCGCAGTCCGGAAATCGCCGCCCCCACCGCCACGCCCGTCAGGGAGTCCTCGGAAAGCGGCGTCGAAAAACAACGGCGTTTCCCGAATTTTTCCACAAGCCCTCGGGTGCTTCCGAAAATCCTCTTGTGATCCGACACGTCGAGGCCGAAGACGAACACCGACGGATCGGCCTCCATCTCCCGGATCATCGCCAGGGTCAGCGCCTCGCGGAATGTCATGGTCGAACTCATGCCAGCACGTCGGTGTAAAGCTCGGCTGCCGAAGGAAACGGGGCCGCCTGCGCATTTCGCACACTGCAGTTGATCTGCTCTTT
>JACQHZ010000354.1 GCA_016198745.1 Verrucomicrobiota bacterium | reverse complement strand
CACTGATTCAGCAGCAAAATGTTCATTTCTGCAGGGCTCTTTTTCAGGCGCCTCTTGCAATAATCATCTGATCGCGTGCGGGCCGCTTGCCGAACCGGACATGCCCCTCCTGTTCCACCCGCATTTCATTTTCCACCGCGGTCTCCACCTGCATCTCCTCCGCCAGACGGAAACCCGTCAATTGCCGCCTGCAACGGCGGAAAATCCTTCAGAATCCAGCCATGGATTTGAGTCGATTTCAAAGAATGTCCGATCGTAATCTTCCGTTGTCCTGATGGCAAGACATGAAAGGCAATTCCATATTGATTCGAACATGATGTCAAGATCGCGGCGAGGATCGTTCGCTTGATCAAAGACATCGAACGCGAGTCATTCGAGGAACTGGGCATAACCCGAACCCTTTCGCCATAACCTGACCGGCTTCCGGTCCAAACGCCCTTACCGATAAGCATCGGCTGGTGTACGCCGTTGATAAGGAACGAGTGCTCATCGCCCGGCCGCGATGCCACGATTAGCCCGGATTGTTCATCCGCTATGGCGGTTTGTCGGCGCGCAAACAGCCATTGCCAAGACGGTTGACAACCGATACCTTGGATGGCGCCAACCTGCATTTCTCCCCGGAGCAGGGGTGAAGTCCGCCGCGGTTCGCCGAGGCGAATGGCGGACGAACAAGCGTACCGTTTCCACATCGCACGATGGTCATGAGTCGATTTCTTTTCATCAACCAGTATTACTGGCCGGATGAAGCGGCGACGGCTCAGCTTCTCGCCGACCTGGCGGAAGACCTCGTTCGGTCTGGACACAAGGCGACGGTGCTCTGCGGGAGCAACCATTACGCATCGGACGTGGAAATCAGTCCCGGTGTGTCTCATCATCACGACGTTTGCATCGAGCGGGTCGGCGGAAGCGATCTGGGCTGGTTTCATTGGGCGGGAAGACTTGCAGATATGCTTTCTTTTATGTGGTCGGCGCGGCGTCGGTTGCTTCAGATGCCGCGTCATGATGTGGTGATCGCCATGACCAGTCCGCCGCTGGTGGGGCTGTTGGGTGCCTTTTTCCATTCACGACATCGCACGCCGCTGGTCCTTTGGATGCAGGATGTCTATCCTGAAATCGCGGAGCGGCTGGGGGCGCTGAAGAACCCGGTCTTGCGCCGGTTTTTGCATGCAGCGGCGAGTCGAATCTATCGAAGCAGCGCCCGGATTGTGGTGGTGGGGCAGGACATGTTCGAGACGCTCAAGAGGCGCGAGGAGGCCGTCGGGAAATTGTGCGTGATCCGCAATTGGGCGGATCCGGGGCTGATTCAATGCGGGCCGGTGCAGCAGAATCCTTTTCGAAAAGATCATGGGTGGCGGCGGGAACGCGTGCTGATGTATTCGGGGAATCTGGGCGTTGCGCACGATCAGGACACGATGCTGGCGTTGATTTCGCTGCTTGAAACGGAGATGCCTTCGTTGCACTTTGTGCTTGTCGGGAACAGTCCGCGCCACAAGGAATTTGCGAGAAAGGCGCCCATGATGGGGGTGCGCCGCATCACCTGTTTCCCTTTTCAGCCGCGGGAAACGCTGGGGGAAGTCCTGGGCGCCGCCGATGCGCATCTGATTTCGCAAAAGACGGAGGCGGAAGGTCTGCTGGTGCCGCGCAAGTTTTACGGGGCAATGATGGCAGGGCGGCCGGTCATTTTCATCGGCCCGCGGGGTTCAGAGGTGGGAAGGCGCGTGGTCGAGTCGCAGTTGGGCGTGGTCATTTCGCCGGGACAGGGGGCGGCGGGAATGCGCGCTGCAAAAAGAGTTTTACTCATGACCCAGGATGAGGCATGGGTTGTCACTTATATGCGCGACTGGGCGGAGACGCACGCATCTCGCGTGGTGCGCACGCGTCAATTCCAGGAATTATTGGAGGAGGTGGCGGCATGTTGAGCGGTACCATCATGGCATGGGCGGCCTTGTGCTGGATTTGCGGCATTTTGGGGGCGCTTTTTCTGACGCCGGTGATTCGTTCCTGGGCGGTGCGACGCAACCTTTTGGACCGCGCCACCCGGTTTCACACATCGCATACAATCGCCGTTCCGAGGCTTGGCGGGCTGGCGCTGGCGATCTCCTTCGCGGGGGTGCTTGTTGTCATCGGCGGCGTCGCCCTGGCCGTCCCGTTGAAATTGCCGGATGAGACAATGGCAATGGTTGGCACCTGCCTGGCGATGTTTTCACTTGGCTTTTGCGACGACATTCGGTCCATGGGCGCGCGAACCAAACTGGCGATTCAGATGTTGATTGCCGGGGTCGCTTATTTCGGCGGACTCAGGATCGGCCAATGGGAGAATCCATTCACCGGGACGATGCACGTCCTGAGCCTCTTTGATCTGCCTCTTACGGTTTTTTGGCTGGTGGCAGTGACCAATCTGATGAATCTGGTGGATGGCATTGATGGGCTGGCGGCGGGGCTTGCGCTTCTTCTGATGGTGGTGCTCTCCGTGGTGAGCGGCGTGGCCCAGAATTCCTTTTCCTTCCTTCTCTCGGTGGGGATGGTGGGGGCGCTGTTGGGCTTTCTGGTTTACAACTTTCCGCCTGCGAAAATCTTCATGGGCGATGGCGGCGCTTATTTCCTTGGGATGTTGATTGCGGAAATCGCGTTGCTGAACGCCAACAAGGGCGCGGTGGCGGCGGCATTGATCGCCCCGTTCTTCGCCCTGGGGCTTCCTATCATCGATACCAGTTTCACAATCATTCGCCGCGGGCTGGTGGGGCTTCCCATCTTTCGCGCGGATCGCCGGCACATTCATCACCGTCTGTCTGCCATGGGATTTTCGCAGCGCCATGTCGTGCTGTTGCTTTACGCAGTCTGCGTTTTTTTTGCCCTGCTTGCGCTTGGCGTGTTCATCAGCCGGGGCCGCCTGTTGCCGGTGATTTTCGGGGTATTCATGCTGGCAGCCGTTTGGGCGGCGCGGTTTTTCGGTTTTGTTGAGGACTGGTACAAACTGGGCCGGCTGCTCACGACCTCGTTGATTCGCCGCAAACACACCAAGTACGCCCTGCTCCTTGGGCAGACCCTTGTCATGGAGTCCGAGAACAGCAGGGACATTGCCGAGGTATGGAAAAATTTCGGGATGATGCTGCAAAAACTCAACTTTTCCCGGGTGACGTTGCGTCAGGGCGATGAAGAACGCTGTTGGAACCCCGTTGCCGACCCGGTTTCAAAAGACGCGGATCGTTCGGTCCGCCAGGATATCAGGGGAGAAATGTCCGGAGAAATGATTTTTTTCTGCAAACCGGACAAGTGGGATGATGAGATGTTGCGGTTGCTTGGGGAATTGGCCGCCGAATCCTGGTCCAAAGCGGTGACGCATTGGTTGCGCACCCACAAGGTTTCGTGATAATATAGGTTTGAAAATGTGCGGGTTGTTTTTGAACAGGCGCGTTTCTTTTGGCGCAAGGCCGGTTTCCTGGCGGCGCGCGTGCAAACCATGAAGGGCTCGTCCCGATTGTCCCATCAGATTCCCCGTTGCCGTTGGCTGGCGCAACTTCTGTTTTTTGCGACAGGCGTCATGGCGGTCCTGCTCTTTGGCGGTGTGGAAGGATGGGCCAAGGGGATTCTTGCGTGTCTGCTTTCTCTCGCCTGTTTGTTTGCGGCCGCCGAAAGAAGCGACCATGCGTCACGGATTTCGAGACATCTGTTTGCGCCTCTGGGACTGCTCCTCGGATGGGTTGGATTGTCGCTTTGCCCCTGGCCGTCCTCGTGGGCGCAATGGATTGCCCCCGGCCAACATCGGTTGCTTGCGGAATTGGATGCTTATGCGCCCGCAACGCTCCGAATCGCCATGGCGCCGGCGGCCGCGTGGGGCGCTCTTTTCACCCTGATTGGGGCGGGCATGGTGGTCTATTTGAGCTGGTGGTGGTCGGCAGAAAGATCGTTTCGCATTCGTTTGAATGGTTTCATCCCCATTTTGGGGTCGCTTGTTGCGGCCTTGGGCCTTGCTGACCGACTCAGCGGCAGCGACATGCTTTATGGCTTTCGCCATACGGAGCATCTCCAACATTGGGGCGCCTTCATCAATCGAAATCATTTTTCAAATGTTCTCAATATCAGCGCTCTTTTCGCATTGGGAATTTTTCTCCGACGCGCCTTTCCCCGCAAACACCGGCATCGTTCTCCATCACGAGCCTTTCTGGCATTGAGCGGCGCGTTCTTCTGCGGAAGCATGTCGCTGGCAACCGCTTCGCGAGGCGGATTGATCTCGTTGCTGTTCGGTCTTTTCGCATTTGGCGTGATGTTTCTGGCACGAAAAAGAAGCGGCGCCCGCGCCCCCATCATCCTTTCCAGCCTGATTTTCGTGTTCGGATTTTTTCTCACATGCGGACGTCCCGTTTTGAAGCGGATGGAGGCGGAATCGGTTGCGTCTTCAAACGAAGAGAGCGAAGGACGCTGGCAGGTGTGGCGCGATGCATGGCTCATGTCCCTCGACATGCGCGGAAGAGGAATTGGAGTCGGCGCTTTTGAAACGGTTTTTCCGGCCTTTCAGACATCGCAGGGCGAAAACACGGTCATCCACGCCGAGAACGAGTACCTGGAGGCATGGGTGGAATGGGGAGTTGTCGGGGCGGCTGGGTGGCTCGCGCTCGCGGCGTTGCTTGTTCATCGAATGGTGCGGACACGCGGTGAATCTCTCAGCGAATGGCAGATTGCGGGTTGGTCCGCTCTCGTGACCATGTTGGTTCATGCGGCAGTGGACTTTCCCTTTCACGTCCCGGCAAACGCCTGGCTGACAGCAGCGTTGCTGGGCATGCTTGTGCGAGGGCACGACGACGGAAGCGGTTCGGAAGCGGACATGTCTGAGGTTCCAATTCGTGACAACCGGCGATGGGGACTCCTGTTGGCAGGAATGGTTTTGTTGATCGGCGCCTGCTTCGCCCTCGCGCCAGGCGCGAATTCCATCTCAAGAATTGAGCGCGGCCTCAAGAACGGAAACGCCCGGGCGGCGTGGAACGACAGTCGGACCTCCTTGAAACTCTGGCCCTTCTATTGGCGCGCCCACGAACTTGCAGGTTATGCGGCGGCAGGGGCGGATGCCCCGGTGCATGAGGTCGAGCGGTTCCTGCATTCAGCCCAAAAACTGGCGTCCCGCAACGCGTGGATTTCCTTTCATGCCGGACTTCTTTTCCTGCATTCCAAACCCGAAGTGGCGCGCGACTTCTTCGATGCGTCATTTTCCATCGCGGAACGGCCTGCGCTTTTTTTTGATCGGCTGATGGGAATTGTGATGAGGGACAAGTCGGATTTTTTGAAGGTCTCCCCGCTTGGCTTGCGAAGCCCGGAGCGTTGGTGCCTGACCTGGGAGCATTTGCGAATGCTGAAGGATCCGGAGCTTACGGAAGACTGGCTTCGACATGGCGCCATGCGGTGGCTTGAAAATCCTGTCCGTCGCGAGAAAATTCTGCGCCCCCTCGTCATGGATGGATGGGCGGAGGAGGTCCTTGATGCCCTGGACCGAAATCCGCCTGTAACCGATGTTGAATGCTATTGGCAATCGCGCGCGTGGCAGGAGGTCGGCGCGCACGAAGCAGCAGCGCGTTCGTTTCGCGCGATCTGGAACAAACACAAACTTTCCCCGCCGGTTTTCGACATGGCCATGGATGTCACGGAATTCGTATTGCGCCAGGCCGCTTTGGATCCCAGCAATCTTGTTTTACAGCGAAAGATTGCCGGAACGCTCTCTTGCATGGCGCAACATGCGGAGGCCATCCCGATCTGGGAGCGGGTTTTGCGTCTGGTGCCGAACGATTTTTCGGCGCAATTCGCCCTGGCGGTCGCAAGCGAGAAAACGGGAGACTGGTCCAAGGCCGCTCAATACTGGGGACAAATTGTCGCGGGGCACACAGGACTCCGGATCGATTTTTAAGAAGCCCGATCAGCATGAGGTTGCGCCGCCTTGTTTCTGCTCATTCCCATTCAATTGTGCCGGGCGGTTTTGAAGTCACATCATAGACGACGCGGTTGACGCCTTTCACTTCGTTGATGATGCGCGTGGAAATCCGGGATATCAAATCATCCGGCAAACGGACCCAATCCGCTGTCATGGCATCCTGGCTCTCAACCGCGCGCACCGCGATTGTGAAGTCGTAGGTGCGTTCGTCGCCCATAACGCCCACGGATCGCACGGGAAGCAACACGGCGAAACTCTGCCATACCTTGTAATACCATCCCGACCGTTTCATCTCGTCGATGACGACCCAGTCGGCGTCGCGAAGAATCCGAAGCTTCTCCGGCGTCACGGGACCCAGGCACCGAACAGCGAGGCCCGGTCCCGGAAAGGGCTGACGCCACACCACTTCCCGGGGCAATCCGAGCTGTTCTCCCACCTTTCGCACTTCATCCTTGAAAAGCTGGCGAAGCGGCTCCACGAGCTTGAACTTCATCCGTTTCGGAAGGCCGCCCACGTTGTGGTGCGACTTGATCAGGGCGGCGGGATTGTTTCCGATGGAAATGCTCTCGATCACATCGGGATAGAGCGTTCCCTGAGCGAGGAATTGATGCGTGCCCCGCAGTTCTGCTGCGGCGTTTTCAAAAACCCGGATGAACTCGTGGCCGATGATTTTCCGTTTCCTTTCCGGATCAACCACTCCGCGGAGCTTTTCCAGGAAACGCCGGTTGGCGTCGATGCACTTGAGACGCACCTTGAAATTGCGGCTGAAAAGCTGACGGACGCCTTCCGGTTCGTTTTTCCGGAGCAGACCGTTGTTCACAAAGACGCACGTCAACTGGCGTCCGATGGCCCGGTGAAGCAACGCAGCGGCCACGCTGGAATCAACGCCGCCGCTCAAACCAAGGATCACGTTTCCATGTCCGACCCGATTGCGGATTCCCGCGCAGGCGGCTTCGATGAATGACCGCATGGTCCATGATCGTTCGCAGCCGCAAATGCGGAGCACAAAGTTTTCGAGAATCTCCCGGCCGCGCGGGGTGTGATGGACTTCCGGATGGAATTGCAATCCGAAGAGCCGCTTCTGGCGGTGCTCGATGGCCGCGTGCTCGGAATTTTCCGTGCGCGCCACGCTGCGGAAACCGCGAGGAAATCGGGTGAGCATGTCGCCATGCGAATTCCACACTTTAAGCCGGCGCGGCAGCCCCGAAAACAGGGCGCATCCCGGCGCGCGATCAAGAATGCCATGGCCGTACTCGCGTTTGGCGCCGGAGGCCACGCGGCCTCCGAGATGATGCGCCATCAATTGCATCCCGTAACAGATCCCCAGCACCGGCACGCCGAGATCAAAAATACCGGGATCGGGATGAGGCGCCCTGGACGCATACACGCTGGCGGGGCCGCCGGAGAGGATCATGCCGCGAATCTCTCCGCTTGCGAGAGCGGAGACCGGAGTGGTGTACGGGAGGATTTCCGAATAAACCTGACACTCGCGGACACGCCGGGCGATGACCTGGGTGTACTGACTCCCAAAATCCAGAATCACGATTTTTTTCATGCGGGCACAACAAATCACGAAACCCCGCCTCATGGCAAGCCTGGTCCTTGCACCGGATATTTCAATAGCAGAACAACTCCGAATGCTTTTGAGGTTGCCTGTCTCCGCGGCAGCGGACAGGGAAGGCAACAGAGTTCCTGCGCTCCATCGAAACACCCCACCCTGCGCGTCATGGCAGACGCCGGGACGCTTCAGGCCGGCACGGTTGGTTTCGAGAGCACGCGATGGACGAGTTCCTCCAGCGCAACGCTTGAAAATGGTTTGACCAGCCAGGAGTCGAATCCGTTTTCCTGAGCCAATCGCTGCAGGTCGTCAATAATCGTGGCGCTGACCAGGACGGCCTTGATGCCCGGCCTCATGACGCGAATACGTTTGAGCGTCTGCACGCCATTGGGACCCGGTGGCATGTCATAATCTGAAACGACAAGATCGATCTTCGCTTCCGGATATTTCTCCAGCCACTCGATGGCCTCATTGCCGCTGCTTGCGGTGCGAACTTCGCAGTCAGCCAACAAATCCTTGTACAGATCACGCATCAAGGCTTCATCGTCGATGATGAAAACAATCCGCTTCGCCCCGGGGTTAAAGTCATCCACCATGTTGCCACCTTGTTTCAAGCGGCGGCCCAGTGTCAACTCTAATCCTCGATCCGGACATAAGCGCCACTTGCCCGAATGATTTCGATGTGACCGCTGCTACAGGTGCGCTTATGTCCGGATCGAGGAGGCGCTGTTTGTCTGGTAATTTTCATTCTTTTCGGTTTGTCTGTTGGATTGCGAATTGCGACAAAAACGGATTCGACAAGCTGATTGGGTTCTCCATGAAAATTGCATCTCATCGGTCAAAAGGCGAAAAAGTTGATATCGCGGTCTGCGCGCCGCCGGGGTTCTTTGCCAACAACCCGCAGGTGATCCGGACCAACCGCGAAATCGTATTGGCCTATGGCATGCAGCAGGTTGACAAGGTGCAGGCCATCAAAACCCATCAGCATTGGCAACCCTTCGGAGTGTTGACGTGGTCGGTCTCGACTGACGGCGGGTTCACCTGGCGCACCACCGACCGGGCGCCTGATGTGGGCAGAGTTTTGGATTGTTCCTATGGAGAACCGCTCCGGGATGGCGGGATGGTGACAATCAGTTTCCCGCGCACATTTCTCACGACGTACGCCTTTCTCCAGAAGGGACAGGTGGGGATGATGCCCTACAACAATCAACTACCCGCGCGGAAGGCGATCCCGCTGACGGATTTCGGACCGTTTGGCTGCTTCTGGTTTCATTCGATGATCCGGACCACCGATGGCGCGTTGCTGGCTGCGGGGTATTCCAGCGTTCCCGGAGGTCCTTCCTCCGACTACTGCACAACCACTTTTCTGCGCAGCGGAGACGCAGGCCGTTCCTGGAAATTCTTCTCGCATGCGCCGCTGATATCCAAAACATTCGGTTTCTCCGAATCCGGATTGTTGGCCGGTCCAAAAGGGCGTGTCCTGGCGGTTTTGCGGACGGATTTGGACTTCGTGCCGATCCTCAAACGGCCGAAGGACGCGCGCGTCGGTTACGGCTGGTTTCTTTTCCAGATGGAATCCCTCGACAACGGCCGCACCTGGAGCCGACCGGTAAAATTGCCCATCTGGGGGCATCCGCCCTACCTGTTGCGTCTCAAAAGCGGCACAGTGGTGATGGTTTATGGACATCGGCGGCCGCCCTTCTCCGTGCGAGCGATCCTCAGCCGCGACAACGGCAAGACGTGGGACCTGAAAACCCTGCGCACATTGCGCGAGTGGAAAACCGGCGCTTATGACATCGGTTATCCGCAGGCAACCCAGCTCGCCGATGGAACCATCCTTTGCGCATATTACGGATACTCAACGCCGGCCGCCGTGGACACCGGGATTCTCCAACCCGCCGGAATCGCGCCGACAGGAATTTTCGTCAGCCTCTTCGACGAGGAATGGCTTGCAAAAGGCGAGTCATGAGCGAGGCGCACCGCGCAAGTCGAATGGCGTGGGCGCGGTTGACCCGATGCCTTGGCTGCGATAGGTTGCGGGCATGCAACGTTCAGCGAGGTTGGGGGGGCAGTCGCCATGAAATTGATTTCTTCAACTTTGTTGCTTCTCTCTTTCGCTCTGATTTCATTCTCTTTGCCATACGCGTTGCGGTGGTGTCATGGCGCGCCGGCGCAGACGAAGTGGGGCGGTCACGGGTTGACCCGGTGATGCAAAAGGACAAGGGAGGAAATGGATGGCGCCGCTCCGTCGGCGCCAAGTTGTGAAGAAGACTTTGACGGCGCAAAGCCCTCCAGATGCAAATGAGTGAGAAGCCATCCAATGATTTGTGGGGGGCCGATGTCGGCTTTCCTCCTCCCATCTTCCTGCGATTTCTGTTATCGAGTCTGATCGTTTTCGCGGGTTTGTCCGTGCGCGGCGAGGAGAAAGAAACTGCGGCGGACCGGTTCGCAAAGTTTCCGGTTATCGGAAAATTTAGGCCCGGCGAACGCTCGGCCAAGTTAATCACCTCGGATGGAATTCAGAATGTGGTGCGGCCCCGCTGGACGCGGGCGATGGGCGATCTGGGGGGATGGCCGGTCCTGTACCGTTTCAAAGAGAAAATTTTTCTACAATATCCGCATGTGGATGCCCACCGGGGGGCGCGCTTCGAGGGGACGGGCAAGCCGGTGGAATATGTCAGCCTGGACGAAGGGAAGAGCTGGGTGGAACCGGAGCAACCTCTGCCGGAAGCGCAGGAAGTCTTGGTGGCCGAGAACACGGTTTTTTACTATCGGCACATGAAGGGTAAAGGCACGCAGGTCTGCACTTCTACCGATGGCACGACGTTCAGTGACTGGAAGGACGTTTATAAAGCGCCTTTTTGGTTGTGGGGTGTGACCTACGATCCGGTCTCGAAAATTTTCTGGGCGCCCCCGCACGCCATTCCCGTCCGCCCCGAACAGGGCACGCGACAGATTCATCTGCTCCAATCGAAGGACGGCATTGCGTGGGAATATGTTTCCACCGTGCACGCCAACCAGGATGAGAGCGAATCCATCCTGCGTTTTGAAAAAGACGGGACCATGGCGGTGCTGATTCGCCAGAAATGGGGACCCCGCGCGTCATGGGTTGCCGTGGCCAAGCCTCCGTATATGGAATGGGAGATCAAACCGCGGCCGCAGACGATCGGCGGCCACCATTTCTACGAAATCGGCGGACAAACGTTTGTCGCTTCGCGGGCTGTTTACCGCGGCAATGATTCCGACATCCAGGCCAACGCAAAACCGTTCGGCGACATGGCGTATTATTCCGCCATCTACCAATTCACTTCGGACCATCAACTGGTTCCCTGGGCGGTCATGGACAGCCTGGGCGATTGCTCCTACCCGCATCTGGTCGAAACGCCCGATGAAGTGCTTTGCGCCTACTACAGCCAGCATGAGGACAAGGTCTGCAAGGTGTTTCTCTGCGGATATGACAAGAAGGAATTCCTTGCGGGCCCGAAACAGTAGAGCATGAAAGACATTGAAGTCATGCGGGGTGATTTTCCTGTGACCGGTGAGTTGGTCAACGCGAAGGCGGACGAGAAACGCGTCGCCCGGTCTGGAAAATGAGCCAGATCGAACTGCAGGCAGACGATAACGACTTGAATATCCGGAAATCCTGGCCATGGTTCTTTCTCCTGGTTGTCATCATCGTCTGCCTTGCGGTGGTTCTATGTCATGACATCCGTTCCCCTTGGCGGCTGAGCACGGATTACAACGCGGTTGTCTGGTGTCAGACCGCGCATAATTTCCTGCGCGCCGGCGTGATCAAGACTGGCGCGGTCGCTTCCTCTTTCCACTTCGGCGCGCTGCCCATCCCTCCGGGTGGTTACTACGTGCATCATCCACCTCTTTTCCCGCTCGTTCTGACCGGCGCATTTGCGCTGTTCGGCGAGCATGAATGGACGGCGCGACTCGTTCCCATCCTCTCCACGCTCGCCAGCGTCCTGCTCCTCTGGTTTTTCGTCCGCGACCACTGGGGGCCGCGCGCCGCCACATTCACGGCGGCCCTTTTCGCGGCAACGCCAATGGTGATGCACTATGGAAGGATGGTGAACTTCGAGCCTTGCGCCCTGCCGTTCATGTTGCTGGCGCTCATCGCGCTGGCCCGACGGCACGACCCGAAAGACCGCCGATGGTGGCTCCTCGCGGTTGCCTCCTGCGTGGCCGCCATGTGGACAGCCTGGCTCGGTTATTTTTTCACGCTGGCGGTGGCCATCCATTTTTTTCGGCGAAAAGACAGGGCGGAGCGTTTGCGCGGCCTGCTAATGGTCAGTCTCGCCGTGGCCTTGATCGCGCTCTTCTGTCTGCAGGTGATACTCGTGGAGCCTACCGCGTGGGGGGACATGTGGAAGGCCGCAGCCCGCCGCATGGGCGCAGGGGATCCGTTCACGTGGATGCAATGGGCGCGATTCGTCGGCAGTTACACGGTCTTGATGATCTCGCCGTCCGTGTGGCTGTTGGCCGCAGCGGGCGCCGTCCTTTGCGCGCGGCGTCGCAGGGATCGAACCGAGTGGGCGCGCTTTCCCGCGCGGGCCGCATCCTGGCTGATCGGCATGAACGCCGCCTACATGCTCCTTTTCAGGAATGCGGCGTTCAACCACGAATTCGCGGCATGGCACTTCGCCGCTCCCGCTGCGATCCTCGGCGCGGCGGCGCTGGACGGCTGGCTGCGATGGGTACGGCAGCCGCGCTGGAAGTTTTCGCGTTGCCTTGGGCGGATGGCGATGCCGCTGTTGCTGCTTGTGATCGCGGGGGCAAGCTACGCAAGGTTGCCGGCCTTGCGCATCCAACTTCCCATCCTGAACGGCGCGGTGCGCGAACCACCATTCCTCGCGGCGTCGCTGGGCAGGTTGATTCGTTCCAGCTTTTCCGAGGACACCGTCATTCTCTGCAACCTCAACGGCAATTACCTGCCGCTGGTATCCTACTATGCGCAACGGACGATCATTCCCGATCTCACCCTCGGGGAGTTTTGGCCGAACGCGATAAAGGAGCCGAATATCCCGCGCGGCGGAGCGATCTGGCTCGGTGAACCGAACGCAATGGACCTTCTTTCCGTTCTGCCGCAGGGAGAGCGCCACCAGGTGTTCATCGAGGGAATTCCGTTTTGCCTGTGGCATCCGGCTGAAAAATCGGTTCCTTGGTAACGCCAGCGAAGAATCTCTGCAATTTTGCGTGGATTATCCCAATGGTTTTTGCAATTGTATTCAATGCAACGAGCGTTTCTCCCAATTTTTACGCGGTTCGCGTTGGCGGGTATGACAAGAAGGAATTCCTTGCGGGTCCGAAACCGTAGCCTGAGAAGGCCGGGTTCATCAATTCACTCCATTTTCCAAATACCAGTTTCACCGTACTTCATAGTTGCCTCGAAGTGATCCGTGGCGCGCGCCACGACCGCGTCGGTCATCGCATCAATCACGGTCGCCTTGCGCGGCAGGTGGATCGTTCGTGGGCCGTCGCAGGAGGCGCAAACGGTCAGCAACCAGTTGTTGGCGGCCACGAAGTCGTTCATGTCCGAGTAGATGTGAACGCCGGCTTCGCGGGCGATGTTGCGGATCACCAACGGCGGTAGTGCCGGTACGGAACAATACACGCTGGTCCAATCGGCCAGCCGTTTGACGGCGAAAGCCGGACTGGTGTCATGTACGTCGCCACCGCAACCCAACGTGGTCGCGTCCGGGGCGTCCACCAAGAACAACGGATCGAGTCCTTCCAGTGTGACCAACTCTGTTCCGGGCTGGACTCCGGCGTGGTACGGATGCGTTCGATTGGTCAGCCGCAGCCGCAAGTGCAGGCCGTAGGTTTCGCGGTGTCGGAGCCGCAGTCCGATCAGGTCGCTCATTGCCTCGACACTCAGGCGCTCCTCGTCGATGAGTCCCGGCGCATAAAACCACAACACCGTATGGCCCCGTGCGCACAGCTTCGCCCGGATGAGCCCGCGCTGCGCGCCAGTGAGGCACAAGGCATCCTGCACAATATAGAATCGGTAGTCGCGGGCCTGATTCAGGTCGTCCACGAGCAACCGGTCGTGCGGTGCGCCCAGGCGCGCGGCGATTGATGAACTCGTACAACGTGCCCGTTCCATCGGTGTGAAGCACGCCCGCGAACCCGCCGCGCTTGATGGGCAGGGCGCGACGGTTGTGCCGGGTCAGGGCGTGCAACAGCGCGCGGTGAAACCAGATCGTGCGCACCCTGCCGGAGGGTTCTTGGAACACGTAACTCTCCACGAGACGACGCCAATGTTTGCGAAACGTGTCGGGTCCGCAGGTCGGCTCGTACACGCCGAGCCAGTCGTTTGTCATGGGAACGGATGGACCATAGTTGCCCTCAAAGTTCGGGTCATCGATCTCTCACCAGAAATGCTGCCGTCCCGACGGATCGGGGAATGAAATCAGACCAAGTTCACTGGCCTTGACCGACCGACGCAGTACGATCCGACCGTGAACTGCATCAGATCAACGCCATCTGCGATCACGCGGTGGACGTTTCCATCGCTGCGCAGACGAAGCTGTTTTCGCAAACTATCGGAACTATCTTTTGTCGTCATAAATTCACTCGTCTTTCGAATGCATGGAGGGCACCTCCGGAAACCCTGTAGGAGCGGTTGCCAACCGCGACCGGTCGCCGCTGGCAGCGGCTCCTACAGAGGTAAAAAGAATCCGAGGAATCACGAGAGTCGCAAAGAAAATGGGT
>JACQHZ010000353.1 GCA_016198745.1 Verrucomicrobiota bacterium | reverse complement strand
GGGATGGGTGTGGCATCCCAAGCTTAAATCAGATTTCAAGCAAAACCGGAAGTCTTTTGTTTGCAACAGGTTGTGCATGCACGCACATCCATCCAGTCCACTTATCCACAAAGGCATTGACCGTAGGCATGGCGCAACTCGCCGGTCGCGTAATGAAAGAGCGACGCCTCTTGCTGTTTAAGTGGAATCTCAATCCACATCTTTCGGATTTCCCGGGGCCGTTCGCCGGGCAACAAATCCATGTCCACTCGCATACAGCCATCCTCCTCGATTGCTGAACGAGACCGAACCGTCAACGCGCCGCTTCTGGCTTCGGACTCGAATACCGCCAGGTCCGGATATTCCTCTTTTCCATTCGTTTTCAAACCGGTCCATGCCGCGCGGCCTTCGTCGGTTTCATAGACAAGCTGAATCGGCGCAGCCAGCAGTTCGCGCCCCTTCGATTGCGCCTTCTCGAACAATCCGAAGCCGTTCAACTGATAGGTCCGTCCCACCACACTGACGGCGGTCCCCTTCACGCGAACGGGTTCGAATGGTGGATAGATCGTATGGTTCAGTCCCAGCGAATTGCCTTCCCACGGAAAATGGACCCGTTTGAAGGTCTTGGGCGATCGCACGCGTTTAGCATGCCACTGGTATTCCACCCCATACTCACCGTCCTTCAGGTCGGGCAGCTTGATGATTCCCTGTCCGCGCCCCTGCGCATCCAGTTTGATTTTTCCGCGGGCCAGGTTTTGCGTTTGACCCAACGCAACCACGGCCACCTCCACTTCGTCCGAAACTTGGGCTTGATCCTGAGGAGCGCCGTCACCCGACGGTTCGAGAAATTGTCGTCGGTCAACGGCCACCTCGAGTTCTTGACGAGACGGATAATAAGCAAAGGGCAAATTCGCGGCCAACCGGCTGACCCGGTGGGTTAGGTTCAGGGCATACTTGGCCATCAGGTACTCCTCGACGCGCTTGCGTTCCGACTCGGCAAGGGCCTTGTTGTAAATAAGCGCCTCGGCGATGTCCCCGTTGAAGAATGGCGCATAACCGCCGAATTGTGACCCAATGCATAACGGCTGGCCGGGTTCGAGGATGTAACCCGCCACCGACTTTCCGACCTCCACTCCATTTTCGTAAAGGCGATGCGCATTGTTCCGAGCGTCAAAGTCACCCGCTAAAATTTTGAACCCTTGACCCACCAGCGATTCGCCCACGGAAACCAGGTTTCCTTCAGTGGTCCATTGGCACCATCGGCCGTCGGAACTGTTGAGCTTCAGGCCAAAGTGAGGCGGTGGAGGACTGGCATAATTTCCGTAGGTCACGATACTGTCCCACTCTTTCAGGGCATTCGCCCGTACCACGGCAATGAAGGTCAAACCGGTTGGCTTGCTCAGGAAGGTTCCGTCTCGGAGAACCAGACATTGCGATCCGCTGAACCGCAGGATGGGCCTGCCATTCAGGGTGTTGGGCACCAGCAGTGGGCGATTGTCGCCTTGCGAGACCAGATTGAAGCCATGGCCGCTCCGATCCGTCCATTCGGAAACACGGTTATCCGCCTCTTCAATCATCACATACCGGTTCTCCGGTGTGAGCCAAAGCTCCAAACCGGGCACCTTATCCGGACTGAAACCCGCGCTGGCCTCGGGCGGTTGCTTCTGAACCGCCTCCTTACGCTCGGCAATCGCCTCGCCCACCACAACCATTCCCGGGAGGCACCCCAGGAAATACGCGCTCAAGCCAATTCGAATACCGCGAAACACCCTTGGGAGGTATTTCCGCAACTCCTGCGCCACCGGCGCAACCATTTTGCTGCGGCCACAAACCGCGAAGCGATCAGTTGCAGGGCGGTTATTTTTCATTTTTAAACCCTCGGATGAAATCACCGACACGAACTTTTGCGCGTGGGCGGAACTTATCCGACAGCGCATACCGGGTCAGGCATCGCAACAAATGCCGTGCCTCGGGTCGCTGGCGCTGGATACCCCACCGGAACCGGAGACACGTGGCGAGCAGTTTTCCCCGGCCGACCTGTAATTCAAAAAGATAGGTTTTGTTTCGCGCGGACCGGTAATGATCAATCAAACGAATAACCGGCTTTATCGGCTGTGAGGTCAGCTCGTTCAACGCATCCAGATTAAACGGCCAGGTTCTTTCTTCAGGCCAGCCTCCAATTACCAGGTCAACGAAAGAATAGTCGCAAAAGCCATCATGCGGGAAATCCCCCAGGGACGGATGCGGTTCGATGACGGTGCCGCTGTGGCCGGTGCAGCCGCGATTCCACGGCACGGTTCGGAAGATGTCGGTATCCGGAATTTCATAATTGGGCAGCACGCCATCGGAGAGCAGTAACACCCTTGCGCCGCGTTTCAAATGGCCGATGACCGTTTCGTCCATTCGATTCACGGAAACCACGAGACCGTCATCCGCCCGGACCTGATCGACGGCTTTTCCGAACAGGGTCTTCAGCGCCGGATCGTCCGATCCGTAGAGCACAATCCTCGAGTCCGAAGTGGGATCAGCCGGGGGAAAGACCCAAGAGCGCCACTGGTTTTCCGCCACCTGTCGTGAATCCTGCAGCAAACGCGTGCGGATTTCCATGACGACCGGACACGGCACATGGGGTAGAATCAGATTCACCGGTCGCAGGCGGGCCACGCTGGCGGGACTTACAACCGGAACGGGCAGGGTCCTGGTGAAAAAACGCCGGCCGCCGGCGAAAAGCGAAACCTCCAGTTCCAACCCTTTCAGCGCCTTTTGTCCGCCGCCGGCGACCGCAAAAGACAGGAGGAGAACCTGCCCCGCCTCGAAAGTCCGTTGGTTGGCGTCATCCCAAATCACAATGGTCTCGCCGTTGCAACGGTGAAGCGCCCTTGACGTGAGACCGGGATGCGGATGGCCGAAGTCATCCACGATCCCTTCCGTCGCCCACATGGTATCCTGATAAAGCCAGAGGATATAACCGGCGAATCCGTGCAAGCGCGCCTTTTCCAGGCCCTCCTTGCGGAGAAGCGCCTGGATTTTTCGTGAATTCGCGACAAAACGCGGCAATTGGCTCAGAAGCCCGGCGCGCCGCGCAGCCATCTCGGCTTCGTCGAGCCAATAGGGGTACATCGGCCGGTTCTTATACAGTTTTCGCTTGCGGATGTCCGGGTAACTGGACCACCAGGCGTATTCGTGGCAAATCGCGGGACGGTCGGTGGCGGGCTTCGCTTTGTACCGAAGGGCATCATTGAAATACAGGATTTCACACAGGTCGGTGACCCGCCGCCCATGATCCGTCTTCAACCGGTTGCCTTGCCCTTCGTTGATGTCCATGACCAGGACATGGGGCGCCAGGCACCGGGCCAGTCGGGGCAATTCCTGACAAAACAGGCGAAAGGAATCCCGGTTTTGTTCGCGCTGGGAAAGTTCGCTGCCCATGGTGATGCAACCGAGCGAAGGGTGATTCCGTTGCGCCCGAACGATGTGGTCCAACTCCACCCGCAAAAAGGCCTGCCATTCCGGCCGGGGGGAGTTTCGTTCGCTCCGGAGCGGATTGGTAAAACCAAACGGCATGGTCTGCATAACGATCATGCCCACTTCATCCGCCGCTTCCAGAAACTCCTCAGTAAAAAGGTCGTAGGCGCTAACCAGGTTAAAACCGTAGGACTTGGCCTGGCGGAGGTGGCGTCGAAAAAAATCCACGGAACAAGGAGGGGCGATGGTGGCCGGATAAATCTGGTCGGTACCATAACCCCGCAAAATGATCGCCCGGCCGTTCAGAAGAATCCGGTCACCCTGAACGCGCAGGCTGCGCAACCCGAAGGGAACCTCGACCCAATCGCAGATTCTTCCGTTCAGGATTAATTCAAGCCGGGCCGTGCAGAGGGTTGGCGATTCAGGACTCCACCGGGGCAACGCTCGGATCGAAAACGGTATTTCCAACGAGGTGTTGCGATCGGAAAGCAGGCCCTCTTTTACCACCGCCATTCGGTTTCGTTTGCCGGTCCAGACGGACAGGCGCAACCGGAAAGGATCGCTTCGCGTCTGCCGCTCCCGCCGAACCACGATATGGGCCGCAGCCACACCTCGTTCCGTGTCGGCGTCAATCAAGACATCCGCAATCGCGTTGGACGGACTCGCTTCGAGGAAGACGCTCCGATAAAGACCCTCCCATCCGCCGTTGATCCAGGTGAAGGTACCGTCCAGTCGCATGGAAGGGTAGAAGAGTTTGATGGCGATGTCGTTCTCTTCCCCGTAACGGACGAAGGCGGTAAGGTCCGCGCGGAGGGGACATCGGGAACTGGCCGTGGCGCCATAGCATTGGCCGTTTACCCAAAGCTCGCCGGCCGGCATCACTCCGCCCAGGCGCAGCCAGATCCGACGGCCTTTCCAGGTGGCGGGAATTACGCAACGTCGGCGATACCACACCCGCTCGCGGGGGTTGTAGCGAAAGGCCTGCGCGGCCGCCTTGCCCGTGAGCGCCTGCCAACACCCCGGCAACCGAATGCGGCCCGGGAAGAGGCGGTTCGGGTCGAACATTTCCTCGGTCGCCTCAATTCCTGCGGTCCGGGGATCAACGAGATAGCTCCACTCCCCGTCCAATTTCAGACTGGGACGGGCGGTGACGCGATGGGCCGGGAGATCAACTTCAAATAACTTCATAACCAAGTGAATTGGACGGCCAAATCCCGTCGCACCTATTGAAAGTACGCGTCGTCAAGCAGCCCGCGCGTTGTCCAACCTGCTCCCGCGCCACAGGTCCAAGGCTCCGCTGAATAAAACCAAGTGTAAAAATTTCCTCCCCACCGATTGGGAAACCACTTCACCGAACCGTCGAAAAACAGAACGTTCACTCCCTTCGCGCGATGGCTGGTTATAATCCCCCAAACATCAGTCTGAGGTTTCTGAGTGCACCACACCCATGCGGTTCGTCCTCCGGCGGTGGGATGCTTGGACACAAAAAGCATGTCGGGATCGTTATTAGTGAAAGCAGCGTTTGCAGAACGATAGCTGTAGGTACCGTAGTCAGAAGGCTTCCCCCACCAGGTCAAATCGGGACATGAGTGGATTTTTGCCGTATAGTTGGCCCTGCCTTCCGTTGGTAAATACTTCAGCTCCGTCAAAAATCCCAAGCCGTCCGGTGCCGTGCCTGGGATATTGCTTGGGAAGAAAATATACTGGTCGATCGGATCATGGTAAAGCATGCGATCGTTGTAATCGTCCGAATAAATGTGCATCGCCTGCCCGATTTGTCGCAGTCTGTTCACGCAGCTGACCTTCTTGCCAGTCTCGCGCGCGTTCTGCAGCGCCGGCATCAAAAGGGCGGCCAGAATGCTGATGATGGCGACAACCACAAGCAATTCGATCAAGGTGAATGCATGGAGCGATGGAATCATGGAATGATGGAGTGGGGGGGGACGAGGCTTGGGCCGTCTTTCAGCCCTGCTCATTACTCCAAGGTTCCAGCATTCCATTATTCCATGCATTTGCATCGTGAATCGTATATCGCTCATGGCGGACCCTAAATCACTGCTCACTGATTACTGGTCACGGACGACTGCTCTTTGCCGCCGTCGCCACCCGCGTCGGAAAGGAGAGCGATCCTCGAAATTCTTCCTCCGCCTGAAGTTGACCCCGGAACTTCAACGGTAGATCGCCGACCGCCTGTTTCAGCATCCGCATTCGCAGAAGGCGCAGCAATTCCTCCGCGATTTGCTTGGGAGAGAAATTGTACCGCACCACGGGGACCCCATAGTGAAGGTGAATCCCCTCGTTCGCATGCGTGACCACCAGCAGTTGGGCGGGAACCGATACGCGGTGCTGCACCAACGCGAGCGCCACGCCGCGCATCGCAATGTCGTCGCAAACAACCAGCGCGTCGGGCGCGTGGTGCGCATTTGTCCCCGGTCCGGACGGGGGGCCGCTTTGAACGAGTCTCGACATCTTCTCAAACGCCTCCTTTTCGAGCGCATACCCGCCCATCGCCCGCAGCTCCTCGATGCGCGGCGGTCGCAGGCCGGCCTGTCGCACCGCATCCCGGATTCCGTCCAGGGCGTCGTCGTGAGCAACGGGCGAGTGCAGGTACACGAGATTTCGTCTCCCCTGACTCACGATAAAGTTCGCCGACTCGAAACCAAAATGGCGCTCGTCGGGCACCAAGTCCGAAATCGCCACGTCGGCGCACATTGTAGCTTTGGGCAGTTCCTTGTCGAAACACACGTCCGCCAACGAATCCGCCCGCGCTCCAAATTCGATCAGGCCGCCGAACGGATAATTCCGCAGATCATGCGCCAGGTGTTGCCAGCCCCCGCGCAGATGAGGGTCCGTGGTTTGGGTTGACGAAAGATTATCGTACACCCGAAAGGTCCAAGCGCGATCCTTCGTCTGCGAATGGAGCGCGCCCACAACGGAGCGGAAGAAGTAAGCGGTTTCGTCGGACAAGTTGGCGCCCACGAGGACGCCAATCGTCAGCGGGTGGGTTGCCGACTTCACGAACGTCCCGCGTCCCCTGCTTCGTTCCACCAGACCATCCGTCGTCAGACGCGCAAGCGCCATCTGCACGGCGGTGCAACTGATCTTCCATTTCTGCGCCAATTCCATGTTCGAAAGCAAACGCTCTCCAGGTCGGATGCGTTCGGTCTCAATCTGCCTGCGCAGGAACCGCTCAATTTGAACATGAGCAGGATCAGCCGACTGAACTTGAAACTCCAGGTCCATAAATATGACTTAATATCTAAAATGATTTTAACATATTTAGTGCTGACGTCAACGGAAATTTTCAACTTTTTTTGTGACGACTCAGGTGAGCCTCTTGCAAAACTCCGGCGCGAGATGTAGCTGCCCCGAATGCTTTCGGGGCAGGCTCCCGACCTGCCCGCCGCCTGGCCTGTCTGCCGTCTGCCTGTGCGTGTCGCACGCAGACAGGTGCTGGCACAGGCAGGCAGGCGGGTGGACGGCGTCCCGAGGCGCTTGCGCGCTCGTGGACGCCGCTACAAAGTTTTGCAAGCATCTCGCCAGAATCAGTGGCCTGCTTTTCCTAATTGTCCAACTTGCCGCGTTTTCCGAAACCCAGGCGCAAACCAAAGAAGCCAAGTTGGAGAAACTGCGGGTTGCATCCGTGCGCAACTTGGGCTAAAGATGCGGTATGTTATTGACCATCCTGGACATCGAAAGCCTGCGGAGTTCCGCGTTGACTGAATTCGACAAGATGCTCGATCTGCGACTTGCCGCTGAGAAGCGACGCGAGTTGCACCGTAAGCAGTCAGCTCCGCGTTCTGCGAGCTGCGGATGGGCTCATTCCTGTCAGCCGTCGAAACCGCTTGTTAAAATAGTGGGGATCCGGTAGACCAACGTCATACGCAATCGATTTGATGGATTTATCAGTGCTCACAAGCAGGTGGCGCGCTACATCGATCCTCCGATTCAGAAGGTACTGCTGGATCGTCATGCCAAATTGCTTGCGAAACAGATTCGCGAGATAATTCTGGCTTAACCTCACCTCTTGGGCAAGGTCCGGAATGGTAATCGGCCCGGTAAAGCGGTCCTCAAGAACGGCGATGAGGCGGTCGAGCGCTGCCTGCGACTTGAAGGATCGGTTGATATGCCGTTGATTGATGTGGAGACCGGCCAACCAAAGCAGGAGTTCATGAAGCGCGGCGCTGCTTGCCGCCTGCGCCACCTGTCCTCTCGCGCCCCTCTGTTTTGAAAGTCGGAAGGTGTGAATGATGTGGCGTAGTCGCATGGCAACGGATGGAGCACAAGAGCCAGGTCGCCAGTGAACCGGAAGCGTTGTGGATGGTTCGCAAGGCCCACCCGCATAGAAATGAACGCATAGGTGGAAGCCTTTACGTTGCAGATCATAGCAGGACTCCACATTGGCGGGCGTCAAGGTGACATCACCAGGCCGCAAGAGGATTCGTTTTTTACCGATCCAGACTGTGCCGGAATAATCATGCTGGTGCAAGGCGACCGTCGTCGTGATGTAAAGAACGTCGCCTGACTGGCTTCCCATCGGGAAGCGACCAGCAACGCGAATTTGAGGCAAGTGGCGCAATGGCCATCGGATTCCTGAGGCCGGGGACGCGCTCATTTGTTGAATAAATACCAAACATCGTGAAAAAATCCCAGTTAATTCCAATTGTTAAAAACTCTGCCTGCGCCGATCATCGTACGAATGAAATTTACCGTTTCTTCAATGAACATGGATATTACTTGGCCCGCGAAAGCGGGAAGACGGCGGCAAAGGCGCGGGAGAACGTGCCCGCGGAGGGGATTGGGGATGTGGTTTCCGGAGGCGCCCCTTAAATCTCAGGGGGAAAGCCGTTTGAGGGAGAAATCTCCCTGGGAAGGGAGAGTGAGGGAAAACTTCACGCCCGGTTTGGCCTGCCTGCCGCGACCTGTCTGCGTGCGGACACGCACAGGCAGGCGTCCGCGGCGCAGGCAGGTCTACCTGCCCGCCGCCTGGCAGGCGGGTGAGGTAAAGCCGACCCCGCCGCGCAGCGGCGGGGTAGGCTTTACCCTAATCGAACTCCTGGTGGTCGTCGCGATCATCAGCATTTTGGCGGCGATGCTGTTGCCGGCGTTGAAGAATGCAAGGGACACGGCGAAAGGCATCGTATGCCTGAACAATCTGCACCAATTGGGTCTCAATTTTCACCTATACCTTCAGGACAATGGGGAAATTTTCCCCGATTATAGCGCCTGGTATATTACCCTCCGACCCTATGTTCATCCCGCAGCGTTCGCCGCTGGAGAAAAGACGCTCTATTTATGCCCATCGGATCCCAGCCCAGTTGCCTACGGTGTGAATTTTGCAGGTAGTTATGGCTTTACCTCCGACCTTCACCGGGTGTCAAATGGTCCATCCCTTACAGGATTTTTTACCGGCATTTCCAACACCGGCGCTGAAACCGCAGTGTTGGTAGATGCGATAGGACACTATATAGATTCCATAACTTCTGGAGTTTATGGAGGCGGCGAGTGGAATCATGCCAGTGGAGCGAATGTTCTCTTCGGAGATTGGCATGTAAAACGGATGGCTTACGCTGAAGTGATTTCTTCACATAAAGTCTGGCTCGGCGTTGGTCCTCAATAACTGAACTAATACTGACTCCAAGAATTTCTTGCGATCAATTTCATTGGCAAAATCATAAAATAATGTCATGCTAAAGATTACTATGAACATGTTTCTATCTCCACTCCTCAAGAAGCAAATTCCCCTCACTTCAAGACTGATTCTTATGGGCAGTTTTCTAATCTCTTCAATGATACCTGGAAGGCCGGAAGACGTTCCGGAAGTGTTTGGGAACTTTGGCAGCACCGTGCCGCAGCTGGCCCTTCAGTATCCGATCCCGGAGGGTTATGCGGAGATTCCCGCCGACGCCTCGACGGAGTGGCCAGAACGATATGTCATCAACCGCACCCTGCCGAGCCAGGCGGATAAGTATAGGAAGCTAGGTTACGTGACTTACGCAATGAACTTTATGGACCTGGTATTTAAAGACACGGCGCCGAGGTCCGATCAGTTGAATTCTAGTATCTCTCTGCAAGCGACGCCAGGCGAACTGGAAACGGGCGCTTTTGCCGTTTTTGCGCTAAAAGCTCTGCGTGGGGTGAGGGTCACCCCTGGTGATTTCCGGGACCAGCGGGATCGCGTTGCGATTCCGGCGTCGAACGCGGAAGTGCGCAGCGCCTTTTACATGCGACGACGCGTCTGGGAGCGGCCGCAATTCGTCGCCCACCCCACAATTCTGGAGCGAGGACGCGCCATCGACATAGAGTCCAGCCACTCGCAACTCTATTACGTTACTGTATGCGTGCCAGAAAATACAGCGCCGGGGAAGTACACATCGTCACTAACCATTACCAGCGATAATGCCAAGGCCCACTCTATGGCCTTCGAACTGACCGTGTTGCCTTTCAGTCTCATGAAACCGGACCACCGTTATTTCTTTTGTTATTACGATGACAAGCCGGCGGCTTCTTCATACAAGGATTTTGTGGCCATGCGATATTGTGGAATGAATTCGGTCATGCTTTCTTTCGGGGCCGATCCCAAAGTGATGGTAAAGAACGGCAGTGCGACGTTCGACATCAGCTGCCTGGACCGTCTCATGACAGAGTATCGGCGGGCGGGTCTCACTGGGAAGGTCGTTTATAATATAGTCTTGCGTCAGTTGATCGAGTTGAGCGACGAGCAGTTCATGGAATATCTCCGCTATCTTGACACCGTCGCGAATCAGCGCGGGTGGCCCGGATTCATCTGGTCTATCGGAGACGAGGACGACGCTGACACAGAGAAAATGGACCGGGTGAAGCGAATGCTATCCATAGTAAAGCGAGGCGTCCCCCAGGACTTGGCGCTGAACACCATCGTGTTTCCGGAAAACTCGGAAGTCTATGGCAACCGATTGGACATAAGAGTTTTCGCCGGTTACTTTGATGACTCCTGCATCGAGAAAACGCATCAGGCAGGCAATACGCTGGGCATTTACAACGGCACGGGCGCCTACGAGATTGACCCTCGCGACAATCGTTTTTTTTGGGGACTCTGGGCTTGGCGGGCGCAGTCAAAAGTAACCGAGCAATGGATTTACGATGTCCTTATGTACAAAAAAGACCAGCCCTTCAATGACTTGGCTGAACCCTCTAGCAATAGAGGCAACTGCCACTCCTACTGTTACCCGGGAACAGACGGGCCCCTTCCCACGGTCGGCTACTACGGAATCATGGAAGGGATCGACGACGCCCGATACATCTATACCCTGGAGCAATACTGCAACAAGGCGAAAGGGTCCAAGAATGTCAACGCCCGCCAGATTGCCGATCAGGCCACGAGCTGCCTGGCGCAGTGGAAAGACCGCATTGACTTATCCGCTCTGCCTGATCGAAACAAGCCCCCTTACTTTACCATACGGAGAGAAGTGGCAAAGGTGGAACTCGATGAGTATGACTCCTTCCGTTCCACCGTGGCTAAATTCATTGTCCGCCTGAAAACCGCGCTGGATCAGGGGCGATGATCCAAATGATCTACTTGTCCGATATGCACCGTTGCGTGCCGGCTGTGGCGCTTTCCGCCACCCGCACCAGGAAACACTGGTATTTGATTCCCTACGAGACCGAGCAGGTAAGCGGCGTGATGATTGGCTCGCTCTCGGCGAATAGCGCGCCCAACATCACGCTGCCGCTCAATGTTTCGGGGTGGCACGCGGTCTATGC
>JACQHZ010000346.1 GCA_016198745.1 Verrucomicrobiota bacterium | reverse complement strand
GTCAGCGCGTTGGAAGCAGGCGACGGGTTTGGCCGAAGCTTTTCGCTGGATGGCAACCGTTTGGCGGTTGGCGCAGACGCAGATGACGGGTCCGGAAACGCGACGGCGGACGCCGGCGCCGTTTATCTGTTCACTTTCAGCGACAGCGTTTTCACCGGCGCGAATCTTGAAGGCGTGATCGGCGCAGGCTATTCAGGCGGCAAGAATTATAATGTGACGAATCTGGAGGCCGGCGATGAGTTCGCGCGAGTTTCCCTGAATGGCAATCGCTTGGCGGTGGGTGTGGTGCGTGACGGCGGTTCGGGCAACAGCGCGGTGGAATCCGGCGCGGTTTATCTGTTCAGTTTTGCCGACAGTGCGTTCAGCAATCCTACCGGGGAAGCGATCATCGGCAGGGGGTACACCGGTGGAAAGAACGTGGATATGAGCAGTCTGGACACGGTGGATCACCTGGGCAGCGCGGTGGCGCTTCGTGGCAATCGGCTGGCGGCGGGGGCGCACGGTGACGATGGTTCCGGCAACGCGACTGCGGACGCAGGCGCCGCCTATTTGTTCACTTTTTCGGACAGTGTTTTTAGCGGCGGCACCGTCGAAGGAATCATCGGCGCGGGTTATACCGGTGGCAAGAACCTGGACATCTCGTCCAACCTCGAAGCAAACGACAACCTGGCGCGGGTTGGCGGTGTGGCCTTGGGCGAGAGCGTGATGATCGTTGCAGCCTCCGCTGACGATGGGGCCGGTAATTTGGCGGCAGATTCAGGAGCGGTGTACCTCGTTGATTTCGCCGATAACACCTTCAATTCGCCGTCGTTGATCGGGATCATCGGAAAGGGCTACGTGGGCGGCGCAAATGTTGATGTGAGTTCGCTGGATGCCGGCGACTTGTTCGGCAGCGGGCTTTCGGGAGACGTGTCCCGATTGGTGATCGCGGCGCGCATGGATGACGGGTCGGGCGAGGCCTTGGCGGATTCTGGCGCCGTTTATTTCTTCAAACACGGCGATCCGATTGAGAACGCTTCATTTTCGATTGATTCAGCCGCCAATCACACCATCGCGCCGAGCACATTGGAAAAGCTGCTGAGCTCGCCGCAGAACGTCGAGCTGCAGGCCAACAACGACATTACCGTCAGCGAGCCGGTTACAGTGAATAATCCGAGCGGCAACGGCGGGTCATTTACGCTCACTGCTGGCCGTAGCGTTTTCATCAATGCGAACATTACAACCGACAACGGCGATTTGGATATCACGGCCAACGAACTCGCTGCCAATGGCGTGGTGGATGCGCAGCGCGACGCGGGCATCGCGGAGATTACCATGGCGCCGGGCACAACCCTGAATGTCGGATCAGGCGCCATGTACATCGCGATTCGTGAAGGGACGGGGCTCACCTTCAGCAACAGCGGTCACATCACGCTTGATAACCTTGTTGGGGGAATCGTTGAGGTCCACAATGGCGGCCCCACCGCGGGCAGCAGTATATGGACTGCAAGCGGCGCTTCGCTCATCCAGGCGGGCGCGGCGGCTTTCAAGGTTGACGGCGCGGGCGGCGGCGGACAGATCGGCAAACTTTTTGAGCCACTGCGACTGACGGTTACCGACTTCAAGGTCTGGGGACAATCGGGCGGCGTTTATCTCGATTCGCCAAGCCAGGGCATCAACATCGGGGCGCTCGGCCTTGTCGCGCAGGTTGGCGCGGGCGGCGTGGAGACGTTGGGCGGCGGCGAGGTGAAGATCACGGCAGCCGGCGCGATCACGCAGACCGAGCCGGTCTCGATCAGCGGTCCGACCACCTTCGACACCAGCGGCGCCAACGACGTGACGCTCACCGACTCAGCCAACACGTTTGCCACGGTTGCCTTCAACGCCAACAATGTTTCGGTGACCGATGCCGATGCCACAGACCTTGGCGCTTCGACCATCGCTGGCACGCTGAGCGTGACAAGCGGCGGCGACATTACTCAGAGCAGCGCGTTAGCGGTGACCGGAACCACCACGCTAAACGCGAACAGCGGTTTGAATAACATCAACCTGCCAGCGGCGAACAGTTTCGCGTCAGTGCTGCTCACTGGCAACGATGTATCGATTTCCACCGCCGGCGCGGTTGATCTCGGTGATGCCACCGTGACGACCCTGGCGATTAACGCCGGTGACGCTGTAACCACCAGTGGCACGGTGACCGTAAGTGGCGCCGGCAATTTCTGGGCGTCC
The DNA here is from genome assembly GCA_016198745.1 of Verrucomicrobiota bacterium. Classification (GTDB taxonomy): domain Bacteria; phylum Verrucomicrobiota; class Verrucomicrobiia; order JABWAM01; family JABWAM01; genus JACQHZ01. The sequence goes on along the minus strand of JACQHZ010000346.1, from coordinate 7,445 downwards.
ACCGACATCACGCTGGTCAATATGACTTTTGGCGGCGACCTGACGGTCAATGCCAACGGCAATATCACGCAAAGCGGCCTGACCGTGGGCGGCATCCTCAATGAAAGCGCTGGTGTTGCGTTGACGGACAGCGGCGGGTTGAACGTGACTGGTGATGCGACGTTGGCGACTTCCAGCGGCGACATCAATCTGGCGGATGCAACTGTCGGCGGCACGCTGACGCTGAACTCTGCGGCGGCGCTGCTGCACGCGAGTTCGACCACGGTGACGGCCGGCACGCTTTCCGAAACTGCCGGCGGCAACATTGATTTGAACACGGTAACGATCAATACCGTCAGCGGCGCATCGTTGACCTCCAGTGGCGGGACGGTGACGCTGACCGGTTCATCGTTCACGGGCGATTTGAGCGTGACGACTTGGGCGCTGGATATCACCCAAAGCGGCCTGACAGTGACGGGCAATCTCACTGAAACCGCCGGAGTGAACCTGACCGACGGCGGCGGGTTGAACGTAACCGGCGATGTCACCCTGTCTGCAAGCGGCGATGTGAGTCTGACAATGCCGAACATCACGGGTTATCTGACGGTGAACGCCAGCGGCAACATCGTCCAGAGCGCCGTGACGGTGGGCGGCAATCTCAATGAATCGGCGGGGATCAACCTGACCGATAGCGGGATGAGCGTCAGTGGCGATGCCAGCCTGTCGGCGACCGGCGACGCCAGCCTCGCGTTTTCGGATGTGACGGGCAATCTGACGGTCAACGCGGCGAACATCACTCAGGGCGGGCTTTCGGTGGGTCTTAATCTGAACGAATGGGCATCGGGATTCATCGCGGACAACGGTAGTGGGGCTTCCTCGATTGGCACCGACGCAACGCTCAGCACAACGGCGGGAGACATTGTCATTGGCGATTGGACGGTGGGCGGAACGTTGACCATCAATTCCGGCGGCAACCTTACGACCGGCAGTTTGGATGTGACGGGCGACGCGAATGCAACGGGCAATGCCATTTCGTTTGGGGATATGAACATCCTGGGGAATGCGTCTGTAACGGGTTCCAGCGTCACCGGCACCGGCACGACGTATAATTTCGGCGGCGATTTGACGATCAACAGCGGCAGCGCCGTTGAACTCGGCATGAGCATTTCGGGCAACCTGTATGTCACAGCAGGAGGCGACATCACCGATGGCAACACGGTGACGGTGGGCGGCACGGCTGTATTGGATGCGGGCAGCAACAATATCCTGCTGGATTCGGGGCTTTCGACTTTCGGCGAGTTGCAGTTGACGGGCAACAACGTGAGCGTGGCCAGCAACGGGCCAACGGTGTTGGGCGCGTCCACGATTTCCGGAAACTTCTCGTTCACAGCGTCCGGTATTACACAGAGCGGGGCGGTTTCAGTTGGCGGCGCATCGAGCATCGACGCCGGTGGCGGGAACCTGGTTCTCGATAATTGGGGCAATGCGTTTACGGGGTCCGTTACATTAAATGCAGTTGTCGGCGGCGTGACGTTCGTGAACGGCGTGGCCACCGACCTGGCGAGTGTGAATGCGGTTGACCTCGACATCCAATCGGGCGACGCAATCACCGACAGCGGCACGCTGGCGGTGACCGGTCAGACATCGTTCACGTCCTACGGTTCAGGCGCCAGCGGCAACATCATCCTGGATGATCCAAGTTCGTTTTTCGGCAATGGCCCCACCTATCCGGTGAATTTGTGGTCGGGAAGCGGTTCGCAGGTTTCGATTCGCACAGTTAATTCCATTGAACTGGGCAGCGTGTATGTTGGCGGCGATCTAACCGTGCAATCGGACTGGGGCATCACTCAGGGCCGCGATGTCACGGTGTTCGGTGCCTCCAGCTTCACATCCGGCAACGGGGCGGATATCAACTTGTATGACAGCAGCGGCTTCTACTATGTCACGTTGAGCGGGCCGGTTACTTTCAACGCCAGTCGCCACGCAACGCTCGTGAATGCCACGAGCACAGATCTCGGCGCAAGCGTTGTCAACGGCGATCTCGCGGTCGTCAGCAGCGGCAACGTGACGCAAAGCGGCGCGTTGACGGTGACGGGAACGGCGACCGTTGATGCCGGCGGGTACGATATCACCCTCGACGACGCGGGCAATCAGTTCGGAAAGATTTCGCTCTTTGCCAGCAACGCGACCATTGTGGAGGCGGATGACACTACCTTGGGCGACTCGACGATACCGGGCACGCTGACGATCACATCGGGCGGCGCCATCACCGAGGCGAGCCTGCTGGATATTGGCACGCTTGCAATGACCAGCGGCGGCGCGATCACGCTGACCGACCCGCAGAATCAATTCGGCGCGCTGGGCAACATCACCCGCGGCGGGGCGCTGGATTTGTACGATAGCGATGGCGGATTGTACATCTCCGGCAGCATCGATTCCGGGTCCATCGACAATCCAGTGACCATCCAGACGGATTGGGGCGATCTGACGCTTGGCAGCGGCGTGATCATCGCCACCACAGGCGCGGGGAACGATATTACCTTGGTGACTGACAATGCAGGCTTTATCAACTACGCTGGGCCTGGCGCGCTCAGCACTTCCGGTGGACGCTACCTGCTCTACACGTATGATTCTGGTTACAATGATCTTGGCGGGTTGCTGCCGGACTTCGAGGAGTTCCAGGTAAGCTACCCAACGCCGCCTCAAGACGACAACACGGGCAACGGCGTTCTCTACAGCTTTACGGCGCCGCCGCCGGCGCAGGAGATTACGTTTGGGAGTGGCGGCGAGGTGGTGTTGACCCTTGACGACGGCACGACAGTCACGTTTGATGCGGGCGCCGGGACCAAGGCCACCACTTCCGTGCAAACTCAAACCCAGGAAACGGCTGATACCGGCGTGGTCCTCACTGGCGTGACGGAAACCGCAGCAACCGGGAGCACGATCACCTTCTCGACGGGAGAAACCACAACCGGCTTGGCTGCGCCAAGTCCGACGGAAGGCAGCCTGGCTTCGGCGTCAAGCATCGAGATGGCGGCCGCGGAAGAACCCGCCGCACCAGCGGAAGCCGCCGCAACCGTGGCCAAGGCGGATGAAACCGCGCCGGCGGATGAAGCCAAGGCTGAAGACAAGGGTGAGAAAAAAGAAGGGGCCGGCGAAAAAGAAAAAGCCGCCGTTGCTGCCGGAGCGGCCGCGGGGCCCGCTGCTGGACCAGCCAAGGATGACGCCGTTTGTCCTGCGGGCGGTTGCATGACGATGGGCGGCGGCGCGATCAACGCGGGCGCGATTGCGCAAATGCCGCCGGTGTTGCAACAAGCCATCAGCATCGAGATTCGCAATGAACTGCAATCCGCCATCGGCGGCTTTTAAGGAAAGGAAGAAGGAGGAATTATGAATGATGAATTGAGCACAGCGCGGCAGTGCCGCAACCAATGGGATGGGGAATTTAACCACCTGTCTGCCGCGGTACAGGCAGGCAGAGGGCACGAAGGTTCACGGAGGGAGGGAAAGGGGACATTCTCCATCCCGCCTTCGTCCCGCAGAGCGGGATTGCGGCGGGCATGCTTCTATCTTCTTGTTTTCGCCTTCATCCTTCATCCTTCATCCTTCATCCTTTCCGCACCGGCGGAGGCGAAGGTGAAATCGGTTTCCGGAACGGTGGAGTACGCATTGCCCGGTGAGACCGGGTTCAAACCGCTCAAGGCAGATCAAACCCTGCCGATGGGAACGACGGTGCAAACCGGTAAGAGCGGGCGGGCGGTGATTGTGACGTTGCCGGGAGCTGCGATCCGGATGGAAGGCAGTTCGAAGGTGGTGTTGAGCGAGTTGGATTTTGAGAAGAGCGGCGAAAAGGTGACCAGCCGCAAGGCGATGATTGACCTGCAATCGGGCACTGTCAGCGCGCTCATCAGCAAGAACGACCCGCAGACAACTGATTTCAGGATCAAGACGCCGCAGGGCGTTGCCGCCGCCCGCGGCACGTTCTACGCGGTGACGGTCGAGGGCGACAAGGCGCATGTGGCGGTGAAGGAAGGCAAGGTCGGCATCCAAAAGGTTGAAGCCGCGCAGGCAAAGGCCGACTGACGGAAGTTGTTTCTTGACAGAAAAATCCGGGTACTTCGCGAGGGGAGCACACGCGTCCCGCGTGTTTTGGCCACCCTCTGGGTGGCCAATTCCCATCTGGGAAATCGGCGGGACGCCAATTTAAGCACGCGGGACGTCCCGCCGCGGCGGGACTCCTCATCCCTTTTACCCCATTTCGATGGGATACTTGTGAATCGGGTTCACTTTGTCTTGAGCACCCAGTCGCCGCTCCAGTCGGGCGGGGGCGGTTCCTTGATAAACTCGCGGCTGGATTTCAGGTATTCGCCCGTGCAGTAGTCGCCGGGACGTTCCTTGTCGCACTGTTCAAACTTTTGGGCGGCAACCTCAAATTGACGCGCCAGAAAAACTCCCAGCGCATCTTCGTAGGCGGCCACCCAGGATTTGTCCCAACCGCCCAACGGTTTTGCGGCGTCATCCAGAACCTCAAAGACGCGGACGGGCTGCGTCTTGCCTTTCACGACGATGGACCCCACGGTTCGCACCAGAAATTCCTCTCCGAGCAGGATGCGGACGGATTCGCTGATCACAAAATCGGTGTGAAACTGTTTGGTCACGCCCTCCAATCGGGACGCGAGGTTCACGGCGTCGCCGATCACGGTGAACTCCATCCGTTGCGGCGCGCCGATGTTCCCGACCACCACGTGGCCGTGGTTAAGCCCGACGCCAATCTTGAGTTGCATCCGGTTTTCCGAGGCCCAGAACTTGTTGAGATCAATCAGTTGAGCCCGCATGGCCAACGCCGCGCGGACCGCGTTCTTCGCGTGCGACGACTCATCGCCGGGCGTCACATCGCCCCAAACCGCCATGATGGCGTCGCCGATGTACTTGTGAAGCGTCCCCTGGAAGAGGTTCACGCAATCCACCATCTTCAGGAAATACTCGTTCAACTGCCGCACCAGTTCCTGCTCGTCGCCGGACTCGCTGATGGTGGTGAACCCGCGGATATCGGAAAAAAGGATGGTGACCGGTTTGCGCGTGCCGCCCAACCGGATGTTGTCGGGATGTTTGAGGATTTCCTCCATCACTCCCGGTGCGATGTAGGAGGAGAAGACCGATTTGATATGCTGTTTGGATTTTTGTTCATCGAGCCAACGGAAGATGATCGCGCCGCCATGCAGGGCGGCAAACGCAGCGGTGGGCGCGAGGAGCGGGACATAGAGACTGAACCGCAAGAAAAGATGGAACGTCGTCGCCGTGTAGAAAACCAATAACAGAGCGGGGAAAAGGACGGAAGGCAATGTCTTGGAATTTTTAAGCCCGATGAGAGTTCCCCATGCAATGAGAAGCCAGCCCACGCCCACCCACTTCATGGACGCAACACGCAGGAAATCGTGCTTGAGAATGTTATTGATCGCGTTCATGTGGGTCAGCACCAATGGACTCATGGCTTCCAAGGGACTCGGTCCGAGATCGGTCAGGCCCGTTGCGGTTTGTCCCACGACGAGGATTCTGCCGCCAACTTCCGGATAACTTTTCGGCCAGGGTTTTTCGCGGATGTGATGATCTCCGAGGGCTTTTGCAAGGGACATGTAACCAATCGACGTAAACCCCTGTGTTTCGGCGTAGTAACCGCCCCCGGCCCGATAGTTGATCAAGAATTCTCCCGATCGATTGATGGGAACTTCAACAGGTCCTTCAGGTTTGTTCAGGATGATCGATTTTCCAAGTTGAACGCGGACCTGGTCGGGAGGGACTTTCCAGTAAAGGCACAAGATTTGAAGGGAAAGACTTGGGAACAGCTTGTCCCCGATCTTGATGAGCAAGGGGACGTGGCGACGAATCCCATCCGCCGATGACGGGTCGCAATCCACAAACGCGAAGTAGCTGTGGAGTCGAAGTTCTTCGATTGGCAGGAGCGCGCCATCCTCACCTCGAATCCGGCTCTGATCGCCCTGGATATGCGTGATCGGACGCGTAGGCCCCCAATTCGACGGCATCCCTTTGGTGTCCTTCTCGCTGACCGATCCCGTAATCACGCTGGACAACTTGGCGGAACTCTTCCCGAAATAGGCGTCCATCGCTTTCTCTCGCGGTTCTGTAAAGAGAAGGTCGAATGCGACCACGGCGGGTTCCGAGGGCGATAGCAATTGCAGCAACGCGCCATGCTCTTTGCGCGGCCATGGCCACCCTCCAAATTCCTTTAACGATGCCTCATCGATTCCCACGAGGATAAGACGCGCATCCGCGGGGTGATCTGTCAAACTGCGAAGTTTGAATCGAAGATCAATCGACAGATTCTCGAACCGCTGAAACACCCGGGTGTGGGAGACGCCCCACATCAACAGCAACATCACCACCGGGCCAATACCGGTGTAGAGATGCCGTTGAACGGTGCTCTGCCATTTTTTCAAACGTTCGGATGTCACACGAATGTTTCCGGTAGCTCAGTCAGCGCGTCAAGACAAGCATGGAAAAGGCCCGTACTACTCAGGTTCAGGGTTCAGGGGGTCAGGGTTCAGCGATTGCCTGCCTGTCAGCATAGTCATAAAATCCCACAACTGCTCAAAAAAAGAGTTGCGTTCCGCAACCGTTTCGTGGCATAAACCCATCATGACTCGATGGCAATTTCACGCACTGAACGCAACCTGTCTGGTCTTGGTGTTGACCATTGGTCTCCAGTATTGGCTGGGGCAGCGTGTCCAGGCATTGAACATTCAGGCGCTTCGTGCGCAAAATATCGTCAGCAATGCGCGTCAGGTCGAGCCAGTGCTCCGCCGAATGTCCATGCGCATCGCGGAACTTTCCGACACCGAACCGGCGCTGCGCGATCTGTTGATCAAATATGGGATGAAAGTCACCCTGAATGTGGATGGGAAGCAGAAGAACTATCCATGAATGGATCATCTGAAGAGTCGCCTCGTCGCTACACGGCCTTTTGGGCTGTCTGGATTTTCTTCTTCACGATGCTGATCGTGCATGGAGCACAGGTCGTGAGTTTATTCCGGCAAAAATCCCAATTAAAAACATCTTTTCAGGAGGTTGCCAAGATGTTGACTTCAGCCCAAACGGTGAACAATACCTGGCTGGCGGTCAGTCGGGACGTGGTTGAAATGTCGAATGCGTCCGCTGGCGCGCGGAGAATTGTCCAGGAGTTCCGGCTTCGACCGAATTCAGGCGGCGCCGATGCCGTGCCCGGAAGAAATTCTGAACCGGTTGCGGAACCGCAAAGTTCCGTTCCGGTCAACAAGCCATCCGAAACACCCGCTGGCACAAAGAAGAAGTAATCGGCCAGGCGTGGTTCAAAGTTCACGGTTGGATCGTTTTGTACTACAATGTGCAAGAATCGCGTATTTTCGACAAGATTTTCCCGATGTTGTAGCTGCGCTTCTATGAAGCGCAGGTCCGTCTGCAGACGGCGCTTC
>JACQHZ010000345.1 GCA_016198745.1 Verrucomicrobiota bacterium | reverse complement strand
GATCGCTGATCGCGGCCGTGCCCACCCCACCGCGATCAGCGATCGCGGCTACAATCTTGTGAAATATGCAGGCTAGAGCTTTTGGCGATTTCCGCGCAGGGTGGAATGGGCAAATTGGTTCAATCCTGCGGCGGGATTGAGCCTTTGCTTTGGGACGGGGCCGCTAAAGCGATTCATTTGAAGGTGAATGATTCCTGTTCTTCACACGCTTTACACCAACGACCGCGAGTTCGAGAAAGAGATCAACGCCGCGATGCGAGCTGCCTTTGGCAACGATTTTGACAGGCTCATATTTCCTCCGGCGTCCGACCAACGAATTCAACTGCGAGTGCGCTGGAAAAGTCTGGAAAAGGAACAATCTGCCGCAGATTTGTCTGATGGCACTTTGCGGTTTCTATTTCTCCTGACGGTCTTGTCTTCGCCCGATCCCGCTCCGCTGATTGCCATCGATGAACCTGAAGCCGGTCTCCATCCATCAATGCTGCCAATCGTGGCCGAATATGCAATGGATGCCGCGCGAAGGACTCAAGTGATACTCACAACCCATTCTCCTCAGTTGCTTGATGCCTTTGGTAAAACCGTGCCAACAACAACCGTTGTGAAATGGAACGCGGGAGAAACAACGCTTAAAATCATCGCTGGTGAAGAACTTGAGCGTTGGCTGAAAGAGTACTCGCTCGGTAACTTGCACAAGAGCGGCGAACTGGAGGCGATGGTGTCATGAAATTTGTCCTTTTTTGCGAGGGCGCGACGGAAATGGGTGCTCTACCTGATTTTCTGCGACGGTGGTTGAACTCCAAGCTGTCTGTTAAGGTTGGCGTTCAGCCAGTGGGCTTCAACGGCTGGGCTGAGATGGTCAAAGATGGTCCGAAAAAGGCCCAACTGCATTTATTTAATTGATCTCTTCGACTTCAACGTCATCGAGCCACACTGTGCCTGCGGTGCATTCCCCGAAGGATAACCGCAACTGAAGCTGAAGCGGGCCGTCCCGCTCCATCCGGCTGGATGGGGGAAACTCGGCCTTTACCCAGTCCCGGGTTCCATTGGGCCAAAAGAGCGGATGGAAGGAATACCATTGATGCCAGCCGGGCGGTTGGTCCAGGAGCGTCTGGAGGCAGGCGTTGTTGTAACCGGATTGGGGAACCCGCGGAGAAAATCCTTTTTCATCAACCGTCCGGCCCCGCACCTGGGCGAACCGCATCCAGAGCGAAATCCGGTAGCGATAACCGGCGCGAACCGGGCAAGGCGTTGCGGTCAGAAGAGGATTCCGTCCTTTCGTCAGGTCGTAACGCAAACTCGCGGCGCCGGAATGTTTGACCGTCGTATCCAACGCGCAACTGGCTGAGGCCGTCGCATCGCCGCTCCAGCCTTGGAAGAACTGCCGGCTTTCTTCCCAAGCGTCCAGTCCACCATCCGCGAGCAGGTTTTCCCGACGCGGCGCGGCAGACGACTGGGCCGGCTTCGTCGGTCGCGGACAGGTCGAGAAGTTCCCGTAGGCTCCATCGGGAGGCCGTTGGACGTTTTGCGGCGGAGCATAAGGCCCCTGCCGAAAGCCGAATTCGTTGGCCGTAAAGCAAGGTCGATACTTATAAGTGGGATGCTCGACGCAAAGCCCGACGAACTCCAAGCTCAGTTGCGGGTTGCCCTCCTTGATCGGGGTGAGGGCAACCTGCACAGCCTCCGGCCGAAAGAGGTAACGGAGTTCATACTGACCATTGTGGGTTTGAAATTTGAGCGCCGGATGGCCCGTGGTGGAATCCCGCTCCTGGTCCAACAGCTTGGCCTCGACTCCCCACCCCAGAATCTTCTGCTTGGGATCGGAACCCCGGGCGCAGGGCACTTCGTAAGAATAGGTCGGATTAGCGAAAGTCGGGTTTCCCCGGGAAAACTGTAGGGGATAACCTGCCGCCGCGATGCGTTCGTGTCCGTCAGGGTCGATCATCGAGCGGGACGTGCCGCTAAACTTATCCACTTCGAGCGTGTAACCGGGCGCTCGGACGCGGAAACGGTCGAAGACCTCGGTCGGTTGCTCATTGCCTCTGCCAACCAATTTGTAGGACTGGACAATCTCTTCCAGCGTCATACCCACCGAAACATCGGTGGCAATCTCCTGTGCCAGACGCTCGCCATTTTCCGCTTCGACGTAGAGGCGGATCTTGATGGGGATTCTCCGTCCTGACTGTCCGCCGGAAAACCTGCACTGAATTTCCTGACGTTGGCCTACGGAAAGCATCGGCACCGGTTGCGAGGCCGGTGTCGCCGCCAGCGGCGGCTCCGCCAGGACTTCGATCCGGCCTGCGGCCGAGTTGCCGGGGACGTTCGGGCCGACCACATTTTCCACCCGTACCACCAGCAGGCCGCCCTTATCGGCGTCAATGTTGACATACGGCTGGGGCAGACTGGCTTGCAGTGGTGGCGCCCAAGGGGTTTTCGCAGGGGTGGGCTGGACGGTTTTTCCTGGCTTCCACTGGTTCTGACCGAAAACGACATAGTCGCCCAGTTTCACGTAGGGCGCAGGCTGGCCGTTGACGAACAAGCCTCCTTTCGCCGGCACGGTAGGCGCTGGCAGGGAGAAAGCCTCCACCTCACCGCGCACCACCAGTTTGCGCCCCGCCTCGCGCACATAGGCCTGCCCCCGGTAGACAATCCCGCTCCCCGGGTCATCTTCGGAATGAACCGTAACCTGGGGCAGTTTCATCGGGGTTTCCTCCTGGATCTTGCACTGTGGCGACCGCTCGCCGGGCAATCCCAGGCAAACGAAGAGAAGGTCGGTGTAGGTCGGCGCCCGCACGATCACTCCCACTGCCGGCTCCGTCGCCTTCGGGCGATGGAAATAACCGAACTGCTGAATCTTCGGCCTGTCCTTGTAAGGCTCATGCACGGCCACGAAGCGCACATCCCGACCGGTACGCCGCACCGCCAGGAAGGGGAGGATTTCCTCCGGGGTCAGGTCCCGATCCACCGGTCCCCAGCGCATGGGTCCCTCAGCCAGGAAAACTTTGGTCCCCGGAGCGCCCAGCATTCGTGTGCGCAGCCCGGCGCGATCTTTGAACCAGACCTCGCCAAGCTTCTCCCAACCACGGCCCATTTCACCAGCGTCCGGATCAGGAGCGTAGTTGGCCGAGGTCTGAACCCAATCCACAAAAAAGCTCTCGTCCGTCTCGCGCTTGCGTTCTTGCATGACCCACCGATTGGGCCAAGAAGAGCGCATGAACTCTTGGGAAGGCTGGTAAAGGTTCCACGCATCGGGAAACTGACGCCCCAGCCCGTGCAACGTGTAATCGAACGTATGGCTGGCAGGCATCTCGCGCGGGCCATAGACGGCCTTCTGGCTGGCGCCCACGAAGTTGCGCTCCTCACCCGGGTGCACGACCACATTCTCCGACAGGCTCCCATTAAGGGACCAAAATACCGCGCCGCCAACGCCCGGAAAGTTTTCAATCTCCGCCGCTTCCGGCAGCACCTTCGCCTGGAATACGTCCAGCAGGTAGTCCCCCGTAAGCATACCGATTCGTTCCATCTCCGCTTCCAGATAGGGGTGACAACGGAGAGAAGCAAACTTCACTTCGGGATCAAAGCGATATCGGTAAGCCGTGTAAGAATACAGGCCATCCCGGCCATCAATGGTAATGGTATTGCGACTGATACGCCGCATCGTCCACCCGGTTGTTGAGTAGTCCTCATACTGGCTGACCAAGAACTGCGGTAGAAGCAGCCGCCCGGCGCCGAAAATCATCAGCGAAGGATCCGCCATGTGGCCGCGCGAGCATTCACCGCCATGAAACCAGGCCGCAATCCCTTTCGGCCAGTAATCCGGCGTCTCGGGGTGGCGCAGCATGACGACGCCACCGCTGGGAAACACCTTTGACGGCGCGGACGCCGCCGGCTCTCCGTCCGTGACCGGCAGCCGCCCGTAGAGGAAATCGTCCAGCGTGGGCTTGCCCGCCAATTCCCAGGCACCCTTTCGGGTTGCCCTGCCGGTCAGCGACATCAGATACCGATAGGTCTTATCCTGCGGGTAAGCTCGCAGCAGCGTAGCTATCGCGCTTTCGCATGAATACATGGTCCACGTGTCCGACGGCCGGTTCACCACCGCAATGTCGCCAAGGTAAGTGGTGCCGCCATGGCCCCAGTTCGCGGAACAAACCGTGCCCTTGTGGATGCCCGTCTGCGTGATGGGGTAGCCCGTGTCGATCAGGCCGTCAAGCATCCCTTTGATCGTGTTGCCCTTTGGGCTTGCGTATTTGAAGAGGTTGCGTCCGTCGTAGCGGTAAGCGCACGCGGCCAGATCACATACCCGCAGACTGATCGTTTGGTAAATGGGCGCCTCATTGCTGATTTCGTGGTCGCGCAGATATTCGTCGAGGATCTTCAGGACCCCGCCGTGATTGGTCTCAGGCTGGCGATGCTGGAGAAGCCAGTCCATCATCTGTTCATCGCCAATGGCCGCCGCCCACTCGTAGAGGCTGGTAAAGGCGATCAGATTCTGGTTGGGGTTGTTGGCATGAAGGCGCAGCCAATTGCACGAGTAATCCACCACTTCTTTGATGGTGCGGCGGATCAACGCGTCTTCTTCGGGAGGAAGCGCATCGGCGACCAGATCGTACGTGGCCGCCATGTTCACATTGCCCACCGCGCCGGGGGACACGCCCCAGGCACAATTGCCACCGGTCCAATTGGTGTAATCGGGTTTCTCGAGGTTGGCCGACTTGGGCCGGTTTTCCCACCATTTGACTCCGTAGAGCAGCCCGTCTCGGGCGCGCTCGGCATACGCCCGCTGGCCGGTGACGACGTAGGCAACGCCGCACGCGAGAGCCTCGCCGCGTTGGCTCGCAGGAAGAATTTCTTGTTCAAAATAATCTTTCGCCCAAATTTCTTCCGCGATCCGTTTCCGCAACTCCTGACGTTGCGATTGGGTCAGGAATGAACCGGTTGGACCGCGTTTTGTTCCGGCCAAGGGGTTGTCGGCCGCAAAGAGCAGCCCGAGGTTCAGGACGACCAATCCCAGTGCGTACCATGCCACAAATCGCATCTTCTTTGGATTCTGCCGCCGTTGATCAAGATGCGCATGAGATGGTGGCAACTCACCGGCCCTGGTGAATGACGCGGATGGCATAGGAACTATCCTTTCAGGCCGGTGGTCGTGATGCCCTCGATAAAAGCGCGCTGGGCGAGGAAGAACACCACCGTGATCGGCAACATCACAACCAGGGAAGCGGCCATCATCAGGTTCCAACTGGCGCCATATTGCTCGAAACGCGAAGTGGCCAGGAATTTCGTCAAGCCCAGCGCCAGGGTGTACTTGCGCTCGTCCTGGAGGTACAGGAGCGGACCCAGATAGTCGTTCCAGCTCCACATGAAAGTGAAGACTGCCACCACCAGGAGCGCCGGTTTGCTCAACGGCACGATCATGTGCCACACGATCCCCAGTTCGCTGCAGCCGTCCAGCCGCGCCGCGTCCAGCAAATCCTGCGGAATTGTGCGGAAGAACTGGCGCAGCAAAAAAATGCAAAACGGCGTGCCGAAAAAGGCCGGCGCCCAGAGCGGATACAACGTGTCGTACCAGTGAAAATACCGGGTGAACAGGATGAACGTGGGAATACACGTCACGATTCCCGGCAGCATCATCGTGCTCAACATCAGCACGAACAGCGGCTGCGACCAGCGGCAGGCATACCGGGCAAACCCATACGCGACCAGCGTACAGGAGAGCAGGCTGCCGGCCACACTCAACGCGACCACCACCAGCGTGTTGAATAGATAGCGCAGGAAGGGAAACGTGGTCAGCGCTTCCCGGTAGTTGGACCATACGATCTTCTCCGGCAGGAGCGTGGGCGGCTGGCGGTAGATCTCGCCGATATCCTTCAGCGAGGTGGAGACCGCGACGAGCAGCGGAGCGAGCATCAGCCCGGACAGCATGAGCAGGGCGGCGTACACAGCCCAGTGCGCGCCCCGTTTAGCGCTCATAGTGTACCCTCCGCTTGCCAAGGCCGAAGACCAGGCCGGTCAGGAGCAACACCGCCAGGAAAAGGATCCACGCCTGCGCGCAGGCCAGGCCGAACCGGTCGTACACGAACCCGTTGTTGAAAATGTTCAGCACATAGAACTGGGTGGCTTCGAGGCTGATGGCGATGCCGCCGCCGACGGCGCTCTCCTGCAAGATGTACACGATGCTGAACACCTGGGTCGCGCCGATAAGTCCCATGACGAGGTTGAAAAACAACGCCGGAGAGATTTGCGGAATGGTGACGTGCCGGAAGCGGTCCCACCGGCCGGCGCCGTCCAATTCGGCGGCCTCGTATAAGGAGCGATCCACCCCCTGCAGGGCGGCTAGAAAGACAATCATGCTGCCGCCGAAACCCCAAAGCGAAATCAGGACCAGCGTCGGCAGCGCGAAACGGGAATCGCCCAGCCATTCGATCCGGGACGGCAATCCCAACAACGCCAACCCGCGGTTGAGCAACCCGTACTGCGGGTGGAACAACCAGGTCCAGAGAATGCCCGACGCGGCCACCGGCAACAGCGACGGCAAGTAAAAAATGGTCCGGAACCCGCCCATGCCCCGGACCCCCTTGACGTTCAGCAACCAGGCCGCCGCCAGGGCCGTGATCAGCCCGAGTGGCACCGCCAGGACGGCATAGAGGCCGGTGACCTTGATCGAATTGTAGAAGTTCGGTTCCCAGCCCAGCAAGCACGCCTGGTAGTTCAACCCGCCGACCCAGCGCGGCGTCGAAAGAATCGAATACCGGGTGAAGCTCAGGTACAGCGAGGCGCCCAGCGGCAACAGGTACAAAACGAGAAAGCCAATGAGCCATGGCGAAACAAACAGGAAAAACAGGCGGGTCTCGCGGTTCATAGCCCACGCTCCTTGGCCAGTTCGGCCCTGGAAGCGCCCATCATGCGCAGGAATTGGTTGGCTTTGGCCGTGGCGCGGCGGCAGACCTCTTCCGGTTTCGCCTGCCCGCGGAGCATCTTGTCCACCTCCGGCTGGAAGAAGCGTAACACTACTTCCATGAAGTTCGGCATCTGCGGCTGGTTTACCCCGTACTGGATCGCACGCAGGGCCGTCTCCCGGTGCTGGGGCGGTTCGTCGAACACACCTTGCGCATTTTTTTTCAGGAAAAAGTCCCGCGCCACCGACCGGCGAACGGGCGTGAGTCCCACCCGACACCATTCCCGGCTGGTCTCGTAGCTGGTCAGGAACTTCAGCAGATCCCAGGCTTGTTCCTTGTGCCGCGACTTGCGGTAAATGCAAAAAGTGGCGGACACGCGTTCCCCGCCGACCCGCGTCCTGGGACCGGCCGGCAGCAGCGCCACGTCCCACTCGAACCGGGCGTTCGTGCGAAGAAACGGCCAGTCCATGGTGTGTCCGCCCCAGTTCATGGCGGATTTGCCGTTCAGGAACGGATGGAGGACGCCATCCTGCGGGGCCGGCGACACCCGATGAATCAACACGAGGTCGTGGAAAAAGGCCATGCCCCGGATGGCCTCCGGCGTGTCCATCCGGCAGCGCGTCCAGTCGTCGCTGAACAGCGTTCCGCCGGCCATGTTGACGTGCGTCAGCCACTCCTCCCACCACCCAAAAACGCAAGCCGTGCCCCATTGCACCGGCCGTCCGTCTGCGGCAAACCGATTGAACCGTTGCGCCACGGTCACGTAGTCATCCCATGTCCAGGAATCGTTGGGCGGCGGGACCCCCGCCGCCTTGAACAGGTCCGCATTGTAATAGAGCAGGGCAATGTTGAAATACCACGGCAGCGCGAGGGTCCGGCCCTCGCACCGGCAGTCCTCGATCAGCTCCGGTATCCAATCATCGAGACGAAACTCCGCGTTGTCGCGATGGATATAGGGCGTGAGGTCTTCCGCACGCAGACGCTCTTTGAAAGTGTAGAACGAGTTCGAAAAATAAATGTCGGGCAGCATGCCGGCGGCCGTCATGATGTCCTGCTTGCTCCAGTCCGCGAACACCCGAACGATCCTGACGTCGGGATGCTGTCGTTCGTATTCGGCGAAACGGTTTGCCCAGAGTTGTTGCAGCGGCTTGTTGGCATACTCGGGATAAGCGACGCGGAGCACCGTCACACCGGCCCGGTCTCCACGCTCGCCGCTGGGCCAAATCACGGCGCCCAGCAACGCCAGGAAACCGCCGCACAACAGCACGGCGCCGCTTTGCCTGCCCCAAGTGTTTCGGCCGGGTGTTCTGGTCATTTTCATTTGCCCCGGCACTCGACGACTGCGCAGGAACAAGGACCCAGTGGGAGTCGCACGGTCTTGCCATTGCCGAGACGTTTGCCGCTCAGGCCGTCATAATAGACGGTCGCCGCCGCCGCAGCCTTCCAGGTAATTTCCGCCAGCTTGTCGCGCTTGCTGTCGTTGAAAGCGAGCAGAAGCACCGGTTGGTCTTGCGCCAGGCGGAAAGCGGCCAGATCCATTGCGGCGCTGCGCAACCCTTTGACGTCAAACTCGCTCGTCGCGCGCGCGCCGTCCAGGAAGTAAGGCTCGTACTTGACGATGACATCAATCGCCGCCCGCTCGAAACATTCCACTCCGTTGACATTCGACAGCCGTTCGAGGTTCACCCAGGGGTTGACGCCGCCGCGCATGATCGCCACGGTGCGCAGCATCTCGTTCATGCGGCGCCGGGGGTATTGGGTGTCAACCGGACTGTTGGGACCGTCCAGACCGAGAATCTGTCCGATCATCCGCGTTTTGAACATTGCGTTGTAGCGGTCCGCCTGTTCCACCTGGGACTGGAACCATCGGTGCGGACTGGCGCCGGGCATTCCCGCAAACGCCATGTCGAACTTGCCCACCGCCTGGGTCCAATCCAGGCCCTCCACCAGATTCGCATCGCCGGGCGGATAGGCTTCCAACTGAAGGCCGAGGGCGTTCAACATCCGGTGAAAGTGCCCCATCCATTCCGCATTCTGCCAGGCGCGGAATTTCATCCACATTTCGGGATATTTCTGCGCAATGACCGCATCGGACAGCGCGGCATCCGCCGGCAACCTGGCGAAGGACCGGAAAGCGGCCAGATCGCGTTCGCAAAAACAGCTCCAGGCCACATTGGCGTATTCCCAGTCCCAGTGCACAAAATCAACGGACAGCTTGGCCAGCAACTTCCGAAAACGCTTCCGCCAGTAGTCCAGAAACAACGCGCCGCCTTCAGCAAGGTATTGCTGACACCAAAAAACCGGTTTTCTGGCTCGCGTGGCCGGGTCAAACAGCAGCTTGGTGTCAAACCAGCGGAAGAAAACCGACTCCTTCCAGACCGGCGGGACCGATTCCGCCGCGCCCGAATAAAGCCTGGCCTGCGCTTCGGGTTGACCTGCGAGCATCTTCAAAATGGCGTTGCCCTCACCAACAAGAGACCCTGATTGTTGATCCAGCGGTTCGGCCAAGTAGCCGAGAAGATAATTCATACCGGAGAGACGGCCAAAACCAACCTTCACGCCGCTTTGTCGCAACTGTTTGGCAAAGGATTGGAATGCGGGCCGATCTTCCAGACCCCATCCGCCAATTTCGCAGCGATTCGCCCCCAACCGGGAATATTGCGACCAGACCGCATCCGCCACTGCTTTCGGGTAAGCGGCATGCCAGGGTCGCTCCTGGGCCTGCTGAATTTCATGCGGAAAAACGAGCGGCGCGTAATAATAAACCTGAATGGTTTTGGGTGAAGCGCCGGAGAAAGCCGGCCGGATTTGCAGGGTGATCGGCAGGGGCAAATCGCCGGCATTGCCGTTCACCACCCGTTGAACGATGAAAGGATAACTGGCGAGTTGGGGATCGCTTTCCATTTGGAAAAAAATCGCCGCGATGGATGCCGTCCCCGGACGGGGCGCCTGCAATTGCCATCCGTCGCCGATCCCGGCGTCGCAGGACGCAATCTTTTCCGCCGGATAGGCCAGTTCGTAACGGCGATAAGCCTGGCCATCAATTGACGCGCTGGTTTCTTTCACCGTCAGGGGCGGGAGGTCTTTGCTCTCGCCGCCGCCGCCCGGCTGGTCGTAATTCAGCAGCCGCAGAAAAGCGGGCACGGTGAAAACCAGGCGAAAATCCTTGAGCGGCGTGGCGGTGGGTGAACGCAGGGCCGCGCGCAAAAAAACACAACCGCCGCGAGGGATGAAAATTTCGCTCGGATTGCCCAGCAGCCAGCCGCCCTCGAGGTTGTTCAGCCAGTAGAGTGAACGGCGCAGATGGACGGCCGGACCGGAGGGAAGCATGATCTGACCTTCTTTCACGACCGCCGGCGCCCACGCCGTATCATTGAAACCGGGTTTCGCCCATTCGTCAGGGGTTCCCTGTTCGCTGATTTTCCAGTGGTGATCCAAGGGGATGCTCGCGCCGCGTTCGACATTAATGGCGCCCGAGATTGTCTTGGCGCCTTTGAGGATGATGCCGATCACGTTTTCTCCGTTGATGAGCGCAAAGGACAACTTACCGCGATCATCCGGGGATGCCAGTTTCCCGTTGTGGTAAACGGAAAACTGTTCAGCCTTCGTGGCAATTGTGGCGGTGGCGGGCAATACCGCGATTTGATCCGGCGGTGGTTCTCCTTTCATCCGCAGCGAAAAATCATCCGCCGCCATCCAGCTTCCGCCGCCGCTAATCTCAACTCCGGGAATGATCTTGGCCACATCGTCATCCTCGATGGTGAAGGGCAAACTGATTTCTCGCCACTCCTCCGTGAGCGCCACGTTAAGTCCCTGGCCTTCGTTCAGTTTGGGGCCGCCGAGGAATACGCCGTTGGCGGCATAAACCCACACAAACGGGGTCGCGGTCCCTTTTCCTCGCACCCAGGCGGTCAACACGTATTCCGTCCCAGGCCGTACCGGAATGCGTTGGACCGGATGCAGACGCGCCCGAACCGCGCCTTGGGTTTCTCCAAATGGTTCAAGGCGCGCCGCCTGCTTCCCGCCGTGCGCCTGCGCCGCATCGGTCAGCGCCGAGACGCGCGCCGTCCCCCACAAGACCCAACCATCCGGAAGTTGTCCGTTGCCCGAACTCTCTTTGGACAACGGTGTCGCCGGAGTCTCCAACCCGCCCGTCGGCAGCAGTTCTTCCGGGCGGACCATCGTCGCGGCGCAAACGACCGCGAACAGCGGGAGCGTTTGCCGCAACCACGCCGGCCAGTGAGTGATCCACAAGAAGGGAAAGTGATGCGACACCGGAGTTTCCATGTTGGCGCGAAACGTCGTTATTGTTCTGATTCCCAATCGTTAAGAATGCTTCCCGCGGTGGTTAACAGGACGCTTTCCACGTGGCCATCGAGGAAGCATGCGTTCTTGAGTTGTCGGGCGCGGCCATGAGGTCCCAATCCCCGGCAGGGAGTGTTCAGATTGAATCGCCCGTCAACGACGCTCCAGCCCGCGCCGCCGATACAGGCCAGCACCCACTGCTGCGGATCGCTGGTTTGCTTCTCAAGGAGGCCACCCGCCGATTCCCAGGTCTGCAGGCTCGAATCCGGGCTGTTGCCGGTATAGGCAAACAATCGGCGCCAATTGGTTCGGTCTCCACGCAGTCGCGGTCGAGGACAAACCAACCCATCGTAGTTGGATGCATAACCCCTTTCGACCAGCAACCGCGGCAGACTTCGCGCCCAATTGACGTCGCCCGTTTTGGCCCACGCGGGTCCGCCGGAATCGAAGTACCAGGTGTAATAAGTGTAGTAAGGATTGGGATAATGCGTCTGGGCACGGGCCGGCGGCCAGTCCTCGTCCCAATCGTGCCGATAGACGGCGAGCGCGATAAAGGCCTGGCGCATATTGTTCATGCAGGCAATTTGCTGCGTTTTGTCACGGGCGCTGCCAAGCGCCGGCGTGAGTAGCGCGGCCAGGATGGCGATGATGGCAATGACGACGAGCAATTCGATAAGCGTAAAGCCCGCCGGTTTCAGATCGGCACTTGCGTCACGGATCCTTGCGGAATCCGGAACCGGCTCCGGGGATTTCACCCAGCGAAAAGGCGGAGAAATCCGGCCAGGGTTCACCGGCTCCTTTCGCATCAGCCGCAGCAACCGCTCGCCTTGCAACCGTACGATTTCGTCGGGGTCATATTCCATTCGCACCGTCGGGAACGGATACAGAATGCCCGACCCTTTGTTGGCGAAGGTCACCACGAAGAGTTGTTCAGGAATCCGAATGCCCAGTTCCAGGATCGCCGTTGTCGCGTCCGCAAACAACACGTCATCGCAGATCAGCAATCCATCCGGTTTCTCCTTCTCCGCCAGCCAAATCTCCTTGAACTCCTCGTAACCCGCTCCCGGCAAAGTGGGGTGAAGATCCCCGGTGAACCATCGTGCGCGCGTCTGTCCTCCATGCTGATCCAGCGTTTCCAAAAACGTTTTCGAATAAGCTTCGTTCGAACCGGGCGCCGACGGATCCAACCAGGCCATGCAAGCGATCTTCTTCCGCCCGGTCTCCAACAGAAATCGCGTCCCTTCTCGCACGATCTGAAGTTGGTCGGGACCCACTTCGTAGCGACCGCCCAGCCCCACGATGGGCACCGCGCTTTCCGCAAGTAATTTATTCCATTGGGAGTCGGCCATTCCTCGCACGACGACAATCCCGTCAATCCGGTTTTGCTCCATTTTTTCAACGAACTCGGTGTAAGCGGAATCTGCTTCTGCGTCCGTCGGCGAAGAACGTGCCAGGTGAATGGCGACTTGAAACCCGCGACTTCCGAAGAAAAACTGCAACTGCTCGGTGAGCCGAAACCAATAATAGGTCTCGCGAAGATGGAGGGGGCCAACTCCCAGGATCAGAGCGATTCGTCGTTGAGTGGCGCGTTTCGCCACAAAAGTGCCTTTGCCGTGCTTGCGTACCACCAGCCCCTCTTGGACGAGGGCGCTCATGGCCTCGCGGATGGTCAGAAATGACACGCCGAAACGACGGGACAACTCGATGTCGGTTGCCAGCCGATGGTTGGGTTGGAGCTTGCTGGTGATTTCAAGACGCAACGCATCCGCCACTTGTTGACGGAGTGGAATTCGATGAAACGGAACTGCTTCAACATGTCTTATGCTCATATTAAGACTTCTTTTTTGAGCTTAAATGCTAATATGATAATGTCAAATGATTAAATGAAAACGTGGCGGGTGACGAAGCAGGCGGCGGTCAATCGCGGCTTGGGCGCTTGAGGCCGGAGGGTTCAGGATCGGTCTCGCCGGGAAAAAGGACCACGACCCGGTAGCGCATCCCGTCCTGGAATTCGCGCGCGAGCCACGTCCGGATGAAAGCGGCGGTCTGTCTTCGTCCCTGTTCGCGAACCAAAGCCATGTTTTCCTCCGCCCGGCGCAACGACAACCCGGTGAGGCCTTGCTTCAGCTTCTCCGTCACCGGAGATTCCCGCCGAAAGAGACTGCTTTTGAGCGTCCGATATTCAATCCGCGAGGCGTCCACCGCCGGCTGATTGAACCGGATCGGCGGCGTGCGCACATGGACGGTTTCGTTCTCAACCGTGATGTTCCACGTCGCGTTCAGGTCGAGGAAATAGGTGTATTCCACGGGCGCGCGCGCCTCCACAATCACATCGGGCAGGTGAATTTTTCCCCAGGCCAGGGATGCTTCGTCTTTCCGCTCGAAAACCTCCATCTGATGAAGCGTGGCAAATTGAAAATAACTGTTGCCGCTCACCTCGGTGGCGTAACCGATGAAGGTCGTGGTGATCGTGCCCTTCCGGAAGGCATCCGTGACCCTGGCAAGTTTGTCGAGACCGCGCCCGACCAGGGCGACGGTCTTGTCCACCGCCTTGCCGGGGGCGTCCATGAGGCGGTTGAAAATGAAGAGACAGGCCAGGACGAGAATGAGGACAATGCCGACGTTCATGAACGCCTTCGCCCAAACGTCCGGGTGCGGCGGACGTTCCTGCGGATCGGGATCGGGGCGCGGTTGCATCAGCGGCGGGATTGGAAACAAACTTTTTAATCACACGGCAGAACCGTATCGCCGCCCGATTCACGGGGACCCAGACGGCTTCTCAAAATGAGACTGGAGAACAGCTTGGAGATCGGAAGGGATGCGGACGGGTTTTTCGTCGAGACCGGTTGCCGCATGCAATGTGCTTGCGGTTACCAGCAGCGTTTCTGATCGTCGGACGCGGTAAGCCAGCGTCATTCGCACCCGGCCGATTTCCAACACGCCGGTCTCAATGTCCAGGAGGTCGTCGTAACGGGCGGGGGCATGATAACGAAGAACGCATTCCACCACGGGGAATATCACCCCTTTTTCCTGGAGCGCCAGCAACGGATGCCCCATCTCGCGGAACGCCTCGTTGCGGGCAATCTCCAACAGATCGAGATAACGCGAGTAATAGACGTGGTTGCCGACGGTGACGTCGCGGTAAGAAACGCGGATTTGGTGCTTGAACACAGGATGATTTTGCCAAAAATGGCGGCTTTTGAAAACCTCAATTCATTGCGAATCGTTTTATTCCGGATCCATGAATCGTCGTTGCCACTCAGGGTTGACGGGGCATGAAGACCGGAGCGGGCGGCCATCTGTGGGGTTGTCCATTCGTCACGGGGAACCAGCGCGCCGGTAAAACCGCCGCATCCCTGCTGCAAACCACATCATGAGCGAGGAATCATCATCGGGCATTCAGGTCGGAGAACAGGACGAAAAGACGCTTCTGCGGGTGGATGGCAAAGGCACGCATGCAAACAGCCATCTGCTCAAGCAGTACGTGTTGCAGTGTCTCGGCGAGAAGCGTCATATCTTTGAAGTGGACCTTTCGCGTTGCGCGTACATGGACAGCACCTTCCTCGGAACGCTGGCCGGTTTGGGCGTCAAGATGAAAGAACGATCGCTGCCGCCCATCCGTCTGCTGAACGTTTCTGAACGCATTCGCGGCATGCTCGAAGGATTGGGAATCGATCATTTGTTTGAACTCGACGGTGAAAATACGCTCGAAAGGCCGATGACGGATTTGGGCGGCGGCGAACTCGACAAGGCCGCCCGGTCGCGCGAGATGCTCGAAGCGCATGAGAAGCTGGCGGCGATTTCTCCCGCAAATGAAATCAAGTTTCACGACGTGATCGCGCTTTTGCGCGAGAAAGTGCGAAAGGCGGATTTTTCGTGAACTTCATCGCTTTATTGCTGCTCATCGGCGGCGGTTACTTCGCCTACCAGTGGTGGTTGCAAAGCCAGCGGACCCACCTGGTGCAGGCCAGCCGCCGGCATCTGATCCAGGAGCGCCAACGGGTGCTTTCGTTTCTCCATGACGTGGGCGAGGCGTTCACGGAAAATCTGAAGGTCGAGGAAATCCTCAAGCTCATCATTCAATGTTCGGTGCGCACGGCGGAAGCCAAGTCGGGGGCGATCTTCCTTCTGGACGCCTCGCTTCAAAATCTGGAGGCCGTGGTGATTGAAGGACCGTTCCCGCCGCCGCATCCGCCGGCGGGTTTCATGGAGTCCAAACTCACCAGCCGCGCCGTCTTTCTTGAACAGGCCGTCAAGTCCCAGAAAATCTCGATGGGCGACGGGATTCTTGGAGGGGTCGCGCAGGCTGGGAAGCCGGTGCTGATTCGAAACCCGAAGGAAGACAGCCGTTTGCCTCATTATGACAACGAGATCCTGCGCATCCACACGTTCCTCGCGGTGCCGCTGGTGTTCCGCGACCAGATTCTCGGCGTGATGGCGATGGCCAACACCAAGGACGAAAAATCCTTCGACGACGAGGATTTGTCGCTGGTGACATCCCTGGCCAGCCAGGCTGCATTCGCGATTTTCAACGCCAACCTCCATCAGATGCTTGCGGAAAAAGAGCGCGTGGATCGTGATCTGGAAATCGCGCGCGAAATCCAGCAGCTCCTCCTGCCCTCCTCCTTCCCTGTCATTGAGGGCGTCCAGGTCAGCGCGCTGAACATCCCCGCCCTCAAGGTGGGCGGCGATTATTACGATTTCGTCCGGGTGGACGCCGATCACTGGGGGTTCGCAATCGCGGATGTGTCGGGGAAAGGGGTTTCGGGCGCTCTCATCATGGCGATGTGCCGCAGCGCGTTGCGCACCAAGGCGGTGGGACACCTCTCGCCCTCTCAGGTGCTCAAGGAGGTCAATCGCGTCATTCATCCCGACATGCGCGAAGACATGTTCATCTCGATGATTTACGGGGTGCTGAACGTCCCGAATCGCGAGTTCAATTTCTGCCGCGCCGGTCACGAGGCGTTGCTGCTTCATCGGGGAGAAAACGGCCAGGGCGAGGCGCTGGCGCCTCGCGGCATGGCGTTGGGAATTGACAATGGAACGGTTTTTGATAGCGTCTTACAGGAGCAACGGGTATCCCTTCAACGGGGAGATGCCGTGGTTTTCTACACCGATGGCATCACCGAAGCCCTCGATGAAACCGGCCAGGAATTCGGTCGGAATCAACTGATCGAAGCCATTCATGCCTGCGCTGATCAGAGCGCCCAGGAAATGGCACGGAACATCGAGCAACGGGTTCGCCGTTTTGTGGGACAACATCCCCAGAGCGATGACATCACGCTATTGGTGGTGCGAACCTGACGAGGACGCCCCATCCAACCCCGGAGAGACATGAACAGGAAGGAACAACATCCAAAATCAACCGCCGACACGACCGAAAAGGATCTGAACGAACAACCGCCCGATACCGAGGGCGGCTTGAAGTCCGCGGCCGAGATCGCGCTCGAACGCCCGGTGGAAACGGCAAAATCGCCTTCTCCAGCGGAGGGCGCGCCGATGATCGAAATTCCTCAAAAGGAACTCGAAGAATTGCGGGGGCAGGCGGCCAGGGCGAAGGAACACTGGGACCGGCTGCTCCGCACGCAGGCCGATCTGGAAAATTATCGCAAACGCGCCGCGCGCGAACGCCAGGAATGGATTCTCTCCGCCAACGAAAAACTCCTGATGGAGCTTTTGACGCCGCTGGATCATTTTGAAATGGGATTGCAATCCGCCCAACCTTCCGCATCCGGAACTCCGGATTCGGCGTTGTGTCAGGGAATGGAAATGGTGCTGGCGCAATTCCAGCAATTCTTGAAAAACCAGGGAATCACTGAAATCCAGGCTGTCGGACAAATGTTCGATCCCGCGCTTCATGAGGCGGTGGCGCATCAGGAATCCGACCAGGCAGAGGGACGCGTCATTCAGCAACTGCGCAAAGGATACCGCCTTCGCGCGAAGCTGTTTCGTTCCGCAACCGTGGTCGTCTCGAAAGGCAAACCCGCCGCGACCGAGCCGGTGGCGGCCGCGCCGGATGCCGCCTCCGAAGTCTCTCCGGCATGAAGACCCCATGCTAACACAATGATGTTATTCCAATTCACTATCAAGTTGAGACCAACCTGAAAATATGTGGCACAGCCCCGAAAGCATTCGGGGCTGTGCGCCGTGGCAATGCACAGCCGGGGTCGGCTGTGCCACATCATTCAGATCATCTTGACTGCAACTTGGAATTAGACCGGAAATCCCGCCATGGCCAAAGCCGATTACTACGAAATCCTGGAAGTGCCGAAGAGCGCCTCGGATGAGGAAATCAAGAAGGCCTATCGCAAGATGGCCCTCAAGTATCATCCCGACCGCAACCAGGGGAACAAGGCGGCCGAGGAAAAATTCAAGGAGGTCTCCGAGGCTTATGAGGTGCTCGCCAATTCTGAAAAACGGGCGGCCTATGATCGTTTCGGCCATGCGGCCTTCGGGCCGGGAAGCCGGACCGGTCCCGCCGCCGGCGGTTTTCACGATCCTTTTGACATCTTCCAGCAGGTTTTTGGCGGAGCGGGAAACATGTTCAGCGATTTCTTCGGGGGCGGCGGGGATCGGGATGGCGCGCAGGGCGGCAATGACTTGCGTTACGACATGGAGATCACCTTCGAGGAGGCGGCCTTCGGATGCGAAAAGGAGGTTTCGATCCGCCGCAACGAAACCTGCGACACCTGCAACGGCGACGGCGCGGCGCCCGGCTCAAGCATGAAGCGGTGTTCGCAGTGCAGCGGACGCGGACAGGTGACGAATCAGAGGGGCTTTTTCATGGTCAGCCAGACATGCCCCCGGTGTCGGGGCGCGGGACGGGTGATCGAGAAACCCTGCACGACGTGCAACGGGGGCGGCCTGATGGAGAGGCAGGCGCGCATCAAGATTCGCGTGCCCGGCGGGGTTGAAAACGGCATGCGCTTGCGGTCATCCGGCAACGGCGAAAGCGGCGTGCGCGGCGGGACGCCGGGCGATCTCTATGTGGTGCTGCATGTGCGTGAACACGAGATTTTCAAGCGCGACGGAGAGGATATCTACTGCGAGGTGCCCATCTCTTATGCGCTCGCCGCGTTGGGCGGCGAACTGGAGGTGCCCACGCTCGACGGAAACGCGCGCGTCCGGATTCCGCCCGGCACGCAGAGCAGCACTCTCTTTCGTCTCCGGGGCAAAGGGGTCCGCTCGCTGGACGGCCACGGTTTGGGCGATGAACATGTGCGCGTCATCGTCGAGGTCCCGACGCGACTCAACTCCGACCAGCGCCGAAAGCTCGAAGATTTCGCCCGTTCCTGCAACGAGGATGTCTTCCCCATGCGAAAATCCTTCATGGACAGCGTCAAACGCATGTTCTCCGGCCGGTGATTTCTGTTTTCACGGACATTCCCTACGCGCGAACGCCGCAACGGGTCTTGCGGCTGGACCTGCGCGTTCCCCGAAAGGAGCAACGACCGCCGCTGGTCATGTATATCCCGATGGGCGGAATGCGTTCATGCGTGAAGGAGAACGCGCCATGGTGGTTGGTCGAATCCGGTTTTGCGATGGCCTCCATCGAGTGCCGCGTGAGCAGCGAAGTGACGGCGCCGGGACCGGTGCACGACTGCAAGGCGGCCGTGCGGTGGCTGCGCGCCCATGCCGACGGCCATGGCTATTGCGCTGATTCCATCGGAGCTTGGGGACATTCCGCCGGCGGGCTTTTGGCGGCCCTGCTCGCCACTTCCAGTGGCATTGCCGAGTTGGAGGGCGGGGGCGCCGACGCCGGCGTGTCGAGCAAGATTCAGGCGGCGTGCGACCAATGCGGCGCGCCGCATGACTTCGCCTGGTTTGCGCGGCCGGATGTGAAATCGCGATTTGCGCCGGTCGCGGAAAATCTGCGTCTCTATCTTGGCGGTCCGGTGGAAGAACGGGCGGAGCTTGCGCGATTGGTGAGTCCGCGCACCTACGTATCGCGCGACTGTCCTCCCATGCTTCTGATACACGGCGATGCCGATGCCGTTGTGCCGGTGGAAGAAACGGTTGATTTCCACCAATCGCTGCGGGCGGCCGGTGTGGATGCAACCCTCTGCATCCTGCCCGGCATCGGCCATTCATGGGATGCCGCTCTCACCCGTGATCGCGTCACGTCGTTCTTTGTTCGCACCCTTCGCCATGCAGAAGGCGGTTAGCCTGCCAATTTCATGCTATCTTGCGCGCAACCTCCAGACTGTAGCCGTAATCGCTCCCGCCTGCCAAGCTGCGGGAAGGGATCGCGGTGGCACCCACCCCATCCCCGAACTCCGACATTGAATAGGGCTATGACGATTCTCGACCGATACCGCTTCAGCTTGCTGGGCGATAGATCCATGCCGATGTTCAAATTCACCAGTGCGACATTTTAGCAGTTTTGAGTCATCTCGGGCGGCTGGAGGCTCTCCAATCGTAGCTCGGGCGGTTTTCGGAGTTGCGAAAAAAGACGCCTTGCGGACTGAACGGAATTTTTGCAATAACCTTCAATCTTCTTGATCTCCTCAGCATCCTTTTGCGGGTCTAGGAGTTTTAGCAGGTACGAAGCCACTTCCTCGGTCTCACAACCGCCAGCCATAAGGCCTCCCGAGTGTTCCTCTTTGGACCATGCCAGATCGAGGGCTTTACGATAGCTATCCACAGCGGCTTCCTGATACCCCGCCTGATCCAGACACCAAGCCAGACCCAATTGAGACGGAAAATGGCGACCATCAATTTGAAGCGCTCGTCGATAGAAACCGATGGCCTGTTTCAAATGATCCTGCCATTCCTTCCTCTTCTTGCTCTCCTGATCCTTCGCGATTCCTCGTGGAGGAAAGCTGGCGCACGGCGGATAGCCCGGCGCTGGGGCAAACGTGCCTTTGCGAACCTCGAACTCATGCAGTTCGAGCGCGTAGGCCATCGAATGGACCCGCGCGAGACTGTAGCAAGGTTCGACCTCATTCGAATAATCTTTCGCCCATTTTTGGAGGTTCGTGATCAAACGTCCAATTGGAACCTTTTCTGTCTCTCCCATGTGGTAGTCCGCCCATCCCATCGTGGATGGTAGAAGCCAAAGCACCGCAAGCACCAAGGCATGAATGCCTTTCATAAGAGTTCTGCACACTACATACTGGCATTGGCCAAGGAAAGGAAATTGTCAAGAATCGCAGAAAATGGCCGCAAAGATGAGATTTTCACCGCAAAGAACACAGAGAGCGCAGAGAGGAAAATAGCCAACCATGTCTTGGTATCTTTCATTCTTTGTGTTCTCTGCACTACTAACGTTCAATTTCT